>JBGQLA010000301.1:0-6710 GCA_041499865.1 Deltaproteobacteria bacterium | reverse complement strand
GGGCGCAGCGCGTCAGGCGCTTGCGCGCTGCAAGGGCGCCGCGACTGCCACGCGATCGCGGCCGAGCCGCTTCGCTTCGTACAGGGCGCTGTCCGCTTTCTCGATCAACCCCGCGATGTCCTGCGCGTCGACTCCCAGGGTCGCGACTCCCACGGAGATGGTGACCAACAAGGGAGGAAGGCCTTCCGGTCCGGGCAGCGCGGCGGCGGCCACCGCGTGCCGGAGCTTTTCCGCCACCTCCATCGCTTCCGGCTTGGCGACGCGGGGGAGCACCACGCAGAACTCCTCGCCGCCGTACCGGGCGACGATGTCGATCTTGCGGATGTTGCGCCGCAGGGCCAGGGCGACGCCGCGCAGCACGCCGTCGCCGACGGTGTGCCCGTGCGCGTCGTTGACCCGCTTGAACAGATCGAGGTCGATCATCAGGAGCGAGAGCGGGTCGGCGAAGCGCAGTGAGCGGGAGAGCTCGTTCTCCAGGCGGAGGAAGAGCTGCCGGCGGTTGGGGACGCCGGTGAGCGCATCGGTGAACGACAGCTCCAGCGTCTGCTGGTAGAGGCGGGCGTTGGCGATGGCCAGCGACGCCTGGGCGGCGATGGCCTCCGCCAGCCGGATCTCCTGGAGGCTGAACCCGTCCACCCGGGGCCGGTTGAAGTTCATCGTCCCGAGGATGCCGCCCTTGCTTCGCAAGGGAACGGAGAGGAAGGACCCCGAGGTGCGCGCGTGGCCGGGGCGCTGCTGGCAGCGCGGATCGCTCGCCACGTCGGGCACGTAGATGGTCTGGCCGCGGGCAGCGGCCTCTCCGGTGACGCCTTCGCCGAGGTGCAGCCGGCTCCCCCGCGCGTTCTGCGGCGCGGCGCCGGCGACGGCCTCGATCACCAGCTGGTGGGTGGCCTCGTCGACCAGCATCACCGAGAACTCGCTCACCCCGAACCGCGCGCAGACCTGGCGCCCGAGCATCTGCAGCTGCTCGGGCAGGTCGAGCGTGCCGGAGACGGCGCTTCCCACCTCGAGCAGCAGCTCCATCTCGCCGACGTGCGCCCCGAGCCTGGCGTTGACCGCCTTCAGCTCCGCCTGCAGCGAGAGGTCGCGCTCCATCTTCGCCAGCGACTCGCGGGCCTCGATGTCCGCGACCGCCATGTCGGTGATGCGGGACAGCATGGTGTTGAAGCTGCGGGCGAGCTTTCCCAACTCGTCCTCGCTCTGCACGCGGGCGCGGACCAGGAACTCGCCCAGCTCGGCGCGCGCCATCACCCGGGAGAGCGCCTGGATGGGCTTGAGGAGGAAGTGCCGCGCGGCCAGCGCGATGGTCATTCCGGCGAAGGTCAGGGCCAGCAGGGTGCCGAGGACCGCGCCGGTGCGCAGCTCGTCGAACGCCGCCGCCGGCTCGTGTTCCGCCAGCCTCTGGCTGTGCGCCACGAGCGCCCCCAGGCCCGCGAGCAGCACGACCGCCGAGGGAATGGCGGCGGCGAGGATGAGCTTGAGGGCGAGCGACCGGCGGATGCGCGGGAACACGGGAAACCGATTGTAGCAGCGTCACGCGTGGACTGGTTCCGGGTGGGTGGGGAACACACATCTCGCGCTGTCAAGGAGGGCCTGATGTGCTGCGAAGAGATCTGACCAAGGATCGGACCTGACCCGGTCCGGGAAGCGAGCGGGAGGCGGGCGCCACCGTCCGCGAGGGGAAGGGAGAAGGCGCCTCCGTCCACTGACCCTCAGGGAGATTCGGGGACACAATACGAATTTCCAGAGACCCGTCTCTGTCCCCGGGTCTCTCGAGTCGGAGTTTCGTATTGTGTCCCCGAAACTCCTGCGGCAGGCTGCGCGGATGCGTGCGGCTGCAGCGCTGCTGCTCTTCTGCGCGGCGGCCCGGGCGGAAGAGATTCGCATCGAGGTTGCGAGGGGGCTGCGGGTTGCGCGGGTCGAAGCGGCGGGCCGCAGCCATGTGCTGTCGGCGCGCGACTCCAGCTTGATCGTGGATGGCAAGCCGGCGGCTTCGGCTGGATTCTCCGCGCCGATGCGGCTGGATGGTCGCGCGCTTCCGGGCCGGCTGGAGCTGTTCGCCGAGCGGGGCACCCTGCTGGCCGTCAATGTGGTCGACCTCGAGCAGTACGTGGCCGCGGTGGTGGCGAGCGAAGTGCCGCACCGGTGGCCGCGCGAAGCCTTGCGCGCCCAGGCGGTGGCGGCGCGCACGTTCGCCGTCGCGCAGAAGGTCGCGCAGGGGCCTGCGTCGCGCGCGCACCTCGGCTCCTCGGTGCTGGACCAGGTCTACCGGAACGCCGCGAACCCGCCCCGGCCGGCGCTGGAGGCGGCGCAGTCCACCGCGGGCGAAGTGCTCACCTGGGGGGCAGCGCCGATCGCGGCCTACTTCAGCGCGAGCTGCGGCGGGATCAGCGAGAGCGCGGAAGCCGCGTTCAATCTCGAGCCGGGCACCACCCCGTACATCCGCTCCGGCGTGGAGGACGCCGACGCGCGCGAGTGGACGGTGCGGCTGCCGCTCTCCTCGATCACGGCGGCGCTGCGGAAGGCGCAGCGGATGCAGGCGGAGATCCGGGAGATCGCGGTGGAGTCCCGGACGGCGAGCGGCCGGGCGCAGTCGCTTGCGCTGCAGACCTCCGCCGGCCCGCGGCGGCTGCTGGCGGTGGAGTTGCGCCAGCTGGTCGGCTACGAGCGGCTGCCCTCGCTGCTCTTCGAGGTGAAGACCGAAGGCGGCGTGGCGATCTTTCGCGGCAAGGGCAGCGGGCACGGGGTGGGGCTCTGCCAGTGGGGCGCGCGCGCCCGCGCCATCGCCGGGAACGGGTACCGCGAGATCCTCGCGCACTACTACCCGGGCGCCGAGGTCCGGCGCATGTATTGAGCGGCCTCCCGGTAGACCAGCACCAGGCCGGTGAGCGGCAAGGGACAAAGGACGATCATCACCAGCGCCGAGGCGACGGGCCGCCAGGGGCCAGGCGGAAGCAGCGCGCCGGCGCCAAACGCGATCGCGGAGAAGACGAGGATCAGCCCCCACATCCGCAGCACGGCGCCCCAGTGCCCGCGCAGGAGGCGCCAGGAGCGCTCGAGGGCCTGGCGGCCGGAGGCGTTCTCTAGCACCGCGATCGGGGGCGCGAGGGAGAAGCCGGCGGCGAGCACCAGGCCCGGAACGATGAAGAACAGCGTGCCGAGCGCGGCGATCACGGCGGCGAGGACGCTGGTGGCGAGCAGCGGGCCAATCCGCGCGCCCACCACCGCACACGCTTGAGCGGGCCCGCTCTGGCGCCCTTCGAGCAGATCGAAGACCAGCGGCACGGCCGCGGCATGCGCCAGGAACAGCCCGGTGAGGAGCAGCGCGACGATCACCAAAGTCGCGTAGGCGAGAGGCACGAGGGTCTCGAGGAATCGGCGCCCGTCGACCGCCGTACCGCCTTCGAACGCCTCGCGCCCCAGCTGGCGGACGCGGGTCGCCTGCTCGGCGGCGGGAGGCGGCTTGTCGCGCAGGTCCTGCTGTTTCTCCTGCACCTGCCCGGTGCGGGTGCGCGCCACGGGGACCCCGCTGCCGCCGAGAGAGGCGACCCCGAACATCACCGCGCCCGTGGCGAGCACGTTCGCCGGCAAGAGCGCCAGCGCGCAGGTCAGGACCAGCGCCTTGAAGTGCCTGCGGTACAGCGCCAGCGCCTGCGAGAGCACGGTTCTTCTTACGCTGCTTTGAGCCGCCGGTCGCGCACCAGCGGCGCGGCCTGGAGCGCCCGGCGATAGAGCGCGCCGTGCCCTTCGGCCATCCGCTCCATCGAGAGCTCCGACTCGACGCGGCGCCGGCCTCGCAGCCCCATCTCGCGCGCCTCCTCCGGACGCAGGAGCAGGTCCGTGAGCTTCGCCGCCAGCGCTTCCGCGTCCGCCGGCGGCACGAGGAAGCCGTTGTCGCCGTCGTGCACCAGCTCGGGTGTTCCGCCCACCGCGGTGGCGACGATGGGCAGGCGCGCGGCCATCGCCTCCATCAGGGCGTTCGAGAGGCCCTCCGCGCTCGAGCAGAGGCAGGCGGCCTGCGCCCGGGCGAGGATCGCCGGCACGTCCAGGCGATGGCCGGCGAGCAGCACCCGGTCCCCCAGGCCCAGCTCGAGGATGCGCCGCGTCAGCTCCTCGCGTTCCGGTCCCTCTCCCGCGCAGAGGAACCGCACGTGGGCGAGCTCCGCGGGAAGCTGCGCCACGGCCTCGATCAGCGTGCGGTGGCCCTTCACCGGCCAGAGATTTCCGATCACGGCGACGAACGGCGCGCCTTCGCCCGGGAGCGGAGCCTGCAAGGGCTGCGCTGCGCAGGCGTCGAAGCGCTCCAGGTCCATCCCGTTGCGGACCACCACGCAATTCTCCGGCTTCACGCCTTCCTCGCGGATGCAGACCTCGCGCACCGCGTCGGCGTTCGCCACCACCAGGTCCGCCAGCCGGGCGTTCACTTTCTCCACCTCGCGGTGCCACTTCCCGAACCCGGACCGCAGGTGGCCGAGATCCACCCGGCTGACGATCGTCCTGGCGCCGGAGATCCGGCCCGCGGCGAGGCCGAGCAGGTTGGTGTTGAAGTCCGTGCAATGGACGATCCGGATTCCTTCCGCGCGGATCAGCGCCGCCATCCGGGCGATCTGCACCGCCGTGTTCGGCTGCAGCATCGACCCCTTCAGGGGGAAGACCTCCGGCTCGTGGCCGAGCGCGCGCACCGGCTCGAGCATCGGGCCCGATGCCTCGAGGCAGCCGACCACCGCGCGAAACCCCGGCGGGTGCCGGCGCAGGCGCTCGACGAACTGGCGCTCCGCGCCGCCGATCCAGAACCGGTTGACCAGGTGCAGCACCGGAATGTCGCTCGAGAACATGGTGCCTGGCAGGGTGTGCATCGCCGTTCCCAACGGCGAGTCCTTGACAGCCCGGTGCGTTTCGCAGACGACAGCGCGCGACGATGGTCAAGCCGCTGGTGGCCGCGATCGACATGGGATACGGCCACCTCAGGCCTGCGGCGGCGCTCGCCGAGGAGTTGGGGACCGAAGTCCTGCCCATGGACGCGCCGCCCTTGGGCGAGCCGAAGGATCGCCAGTTCTGGGACGGGGTGCGAACGCTTTACGAGCCGCTCACCCGCATCTCGCAGCTTCCCGGGGTCGGCCTGCCGGCGCGCGCGCTGCTCAACGCCATCACCGCCATCCCCCCGCTGCAGCCAGGACGGGACCTGTCCGGACCGTCGCAAGGGACGCGCTGGCTGCGGAAGGCGGGAGCAAGCGGCGTCGGCCGCAGGCTGGCGGAACACTTGCGGGGGACCGGCAGCCCTCTGCTCGCCACGTTCTATGCGGCGGCGGTGCTCGCGGAGATGCACGGCGCCGAGCGCCTCCACTGCGTGGTCACCGACAGCGACGTCAACCGGGTGTGGGTGCCCGAGGACTCGAAAGGGACGAAGATCACGTACTTCGTTCCCACCGGGCTCACCCGCCAGCGGCTGGAATCGTACGGCGTTCCGGCCTCGCGGATCCTCGTCACCGGCTACCCGCTTCCCGGCGGGCTGGTCGGCCGCGGCTGCGAACGGCTCGAGCAGAATCATTCTGCGCGCCGCGAGCGCCTGCGCGGGAAAGGGGAGGCGCCGCTGATCGCCTTCGCGATCGGGGGCGCCGGCGCGCAGGTCCCGCTGGCGCGGCAGCTGATCGCCGGGATGGAGCGGCAGATCCGCGCGGGCGCCCTGCGGCTGGCGCTGGTCGCCGGCCGCAGGCCGGAGGTGGCGGCAGCGTTGGGCGCCGCGCTCGCCGCGCACGACCTGGAAGGCCACGACGGGGTGGAGCTGCTCTTCGATCCCGACGTCTTCGCGTACATCCGCCGCTTCAACGCCCTGCTGGCGCGCGCCGACGCGCTCTGGAGCAAGCCGTCGGAGCTCACTTTCTTCGCCGCCCTTGGGCTTCCGTTCATCGCCGCGCCGCCGGTCGGCAAGCACGAGGTGGCGAACCTGCGCTGGGCGGCCGATCGCGGGGCGGCGCTGGAGCAGCGGGATCCGGCGGCCGCAGGCGAGTGGCTCTCCGCCTGGGTGAAGGACGGGGGCCTGGCGAAGGCAGCGGACGCGGGGATGCGGCTGCCGCAGATGGGCCTGTACGAGATCGTCGACGCGATCGGCAATGCCTGAGTTCTCCTCGCGCGCGCGGGCGGAGCGGGATAGAAGCGCGGCGTGGACGTCGAGGAGTTCGACTACCAGCTGCCCGAGGAATTGATCGCGCAGGAGCCCCTGCCGGAGCGCGACGCCTCTCGTCTCCTGGTGCTGCCGCGGCGATCGGGACCGGTGCGGCACGCGCGGGTGCGGGACCTTCCCGATCTGCTGCGCGCCGGCGATGTGCTGGTGGTGAATGACGCGCGCGTGATCCCGGCCCGCCTGCACGGGCGGAAGGAAGGCACCGGCGGCAAAGTAGAGCTGCTCCTCGTCGAGCCGCTCGCGGGCGGCGACTGGCTCGCGCTCGGTCAGGCGTCGAAGCCCTTGCGCGAAGGCGCGCGGGTGGAGGTGCTGGGGAGCGCGATCGAGATCGTGCAGGTGCGCGAGGGAGGCGAGCTGGTGGTGCGGCTGCCCGTCCGGGGAGATGCGCTGTGGAGCTTCCTCGAGCGGGCCGGGGAGGTCCCCCTGCCGCCGTACATCCGGCATGCGCCCGGTGAAACCGACCGCGAGCGCTACCAGACCGTCTTCGCCCGCGAGCGCGGCGCGGTTGCGGCGCCCACCGCCGGCCTGC
>JBGQLA010000300.1:0-6715 GCA_041499865.1 Deltaproteobacteria bacterium | reverse complement strand
GGCCGGTGGAACCGCAGATGTGCGCGCGGGCCGCGCTGGGCGAGGCCGCTGGAATCGCAGATGTGCGCGCGGGCCGCGCTGGGGAGGCCGGTGGAACCGCAGATGTGCGCGCGGGCCGCGCTGGGGAGGCTGGGTGGAACCGCAGATGTGCGCGCGGGCCGCGCTGGGGAGGCCGGGTGGAACCGCAGATGTGCGCGCGGGCCGCGCTGGGGAGGCTGGGTGGAACCGCAGATGTGCGCGCGGATAAGACCAGATGTGCGCGGCTCTCGCCGGCGGACCGATGGCACGCCCAGCACCGGCCTGCGTCCGCCTCCGTGGCGCTGGTGTTCCGCCCCGTACAGCGTTACGGCACCGTCGGCAACACCCACGGCGGCGCGATGCGCGTCACCGGGACCACCCCGCCGAGCTGCGCGGAGTTGGCGGACGGGGAAGGTGCTTGGGGAGCCAGCCTCAGTCGCTCAGCGCTTCGATGCACGCGTCCAATCGCTCCCGGAAATCGTCGCTGGCGTCGAGGAACTGCAGGCCGGCGCCGGCGATCGTGCCGCTCGCGCGCGCCTGGGCCGGCGGAACGCAGTGCACCACCTCGGCGTGCGTCTTCACCGGCGGCTTCCCGTCGGGCAGCTCGACCGACAGCTCGACCACCTCGCGCAAAGCGGGCGGGCTGTCGGTGGCGATGAAGATGCCTCCGCGGCTGATGTTCTTCGAGTACGCGGAGAGAAAGTCCTTGGACGACGTCCACCCGACGCGCAAGCGCGCGGGAACGCGCGGCCAGGCGCGTCCGCTCTCCGCGGGAGGCGGTTGCACCGGACGCCGCGGCCGGCTGACGCCGGTCACGCCCTTGTTGCGCAGCAGGGCGTTGAGGAACGCGCGCGCGTCGTCCGACAGCTCGTCGAATCCGACCCAGAAGCCCGGGTCCTTGCCGACCTCGGCTGGCCGCGGTCCCACGGTCCCCTTCACCTCGAGGGGCCGCGCCGACCCCGGCAGGGACAGGCCCAGGGACATCTGCGAGCCTTCTTTCGGCGACACCAGCGAGCGCACGAACATCCCCTCCGCGCCGATGCGGCTGATCGTCGTCTGCATCGAGAGACCGCCTCCGGAGAAACGCAGGGGGGCGACGAGCGGAATCGTGGAAGTCATGAGTCGCGATCAAAGTAACACGGGAATCTCGCCGCGCACCTTCATGCCCGCGGGGTGCGCGGAGCACCGGATCGCACCGATGCGCACCCCGGCTGCGGCGGCGCGCCGCAGCCCCCGCGCGAACGCCGGATCGATGTGGGCGTCGGCCGTCACCGCGCGCACGTCGCCGCGCTGCGCGCAGAGCACCACCGCGCAACGCCGCCCGCGGCGGGCCAGCCGCGAGAGCAGAGCCAGGTGCCGCAGGCCACGGAGCGTGGGCGCATCCGGAAACAGCGCCACGCCGTCGCGCGCGGCCCCGACGGACTTCACCTCGCAGAGGACGTCGCCGGGCTGGAGCAGCAGGTCGATGCGGCTCCTCCCCACCGCCAGCTCGCGGCGCGCCGCCTTCAGGCCCCAGGGGAGGACTCCGGACTCCAGCGCGGCCGCCACCAGGCGCGGGGCCCCCGCCGGATCGAGCGAGACCCAGGTGCCCGCGCCCGAGCGCGCGAGCAGCGCGGTGTACTTCGTCCGGCGCAGCGGCCCGCTCGCCGCGACCAGCGCCACCTCGCGGCCGGGGATCAGCAGATCGAGGCACCGGCCGCGGTCCGGAACGTGGGCCTCCACCGTCCTCCGCCCCAGCTTGCAGATGGCGAGAAAACGGTTCGGGCGCTCGATCAGCACCGCCTCGCGCGCCGCGCCGGGCCACCGGTGGGGGATCAGCACGCGCGTTGAATATCCCCTCACGCCGCCGCGGGCCACGCGCAATCCGTGGACAGCGCCGCACCGCTTTGGTACCGAGACTGCCGTTGGAACTCATCCGCCTCGAACGCGCGGTGATCGGCTACCGCACTCCGCTCCTGCCGCCGATTGACCTCTCGCTTCGGGCGGGCACCACGCTGGCCGTCCTCGGCCCCAACGGCGCCGGGAAGACCGCGCTGCTGAAGTCGCTGCTCGGCCTGCTCGCCTTGCAGGGCGGCCACCGCGTGCTCCCGCAAGGGCATTCGCCGCGGATCGGATACGTGCCACAGCGGGATCGGCTGGACATGAGCTGGCCGCTCACGGTCCTGCAGGTCGTGCTGATGGGGCGGGTGCGCCTGGTCGGACCGCTCAAGCGCTACAGCGCACGCGATCGCGCCGCCGCGCGCGCCGCGCTGCAGGAGATCGGCATCGGCGACCTGGCAGACCGACCCCTCTACGCGCTCTCCGGCGGCCAGCACCAGAAGGTCCTCATCGCGCGCGCCATCGCCGCCGAGCCGGAGTTGCTGGTCCTCGACGAGCCGACCAGCGCGATGGATCCCGCCGCGGAGCGCATGCTCCTCGACCTGGTCGCGCGGCTGAAGTCGGCGCACAACCTCAGCGTGGTGCTGGTCACGCACCAGCTCACCGCCATCCCGGGGTTCGCCACCGACGTCGCCCTGGTCGATCGCGAGCGCAAGGTCTTCGAGGTGGGACCCGCGGAGCAGATGATCGACCCGAAGAAGCTGGGGCTCCTCTACGGGCGCGAGGTCCGGGTAGTGAAGGTCGGAGACAAGACCGCGATCGTGATTGGCGACGGAGCGCCGCCGTGAGCGGCTTCGACGACTTCTGGGCAGGCCGCGACCTGTGGCGCGAGCCGATGATCGCCGGCGTGCTCGCGGGGGCGATCCTCGGCTACATCGGCGTCTTCGTGGTCCTCAAGCGCATGGTCTTCGTCTCCGCGGCGCTGAGCGAGATCTCCGGCGTCGGGGTGGCGTTCGCCTTCTGGCTGAGCGCGGTCCTGGGGATCGACCCGCACCTGCACGGGGCCGTCCCGCTCCTGCTCGAGCCCACCTGGTTCTCGCTGCTCTTCGCCTGCGCCGCGGCGGCGCTGTTCTCGCTCCGGCCGGGACACCGCAAGCTCGCCACCGAGACCATCGTCGGCCTCGGGTACATCATCTCCTCCGCGCTGGTCCTCACCATCCTCAACAGCCCGCGCATCGCGCAGGAAGCGCACGCGATCGGCGACATCCTCTTCGGAAACGCCGTCACCGTTCCGCGGCAGCAGATCTACGCGCTCCTCGCCGCCGCGGTTACGGCGGTGATCGCCCACGCGCTGTTCTTCAAGGAGCTGCTGTTCGTCAGCTACGACCGGGAGACCGCGGTGGTCCAGGGCGTGGGCGTGTTCCGCTACGAGCTCCTGCTCAACCTGGTCACGGCGGTCGTCATCTCGGTGGCGACGCGCGCCGTCGGCGCGCTTCCGGTATTCGCGTTCAGCGTGATCCCGGCGGCCGCCGCGCTGATGCTCTCCGAACGAATGCGATCGACCATCGCCCTCTCGGTGCTCTTCGGTGTCATCTCCGCAGCGGTGGGCTATTACGTCAGCTGGGTCGAGCAGTTGCCCACCGGCGCGACGATGGTCGTAGTCGCGGCGCTCTTCCTTCTGCCCGGGCTGGTGAAGATCCTCCGCCGAGGCACCGTCTGATTGCGCATGAAGCTCGCCCTGCTGCTCGTGGCGTTCGCGTTTCCCGCTGCGGCCCAGCAGGCCGACGCGGGCGTGGACGATCTGCAGCGGGAGCTGGAGAAAGCGATCCAGTCCGACCAAAGCGCTGCCCAGAAGCAGGGGCAACAGGGAGCGCCGGCGCCTCCCGCAGCCGTGACGCAATCGACCGGTGGCGCGCCACAAAACCTCTCCCGCGGGTCGCAATCCCTCAATCCCGACATCAGCGCGATCGTCGATGCGGATCTTGGAGCCCTGCGCCGCGCGCCGCAGTTCCTCAGCGGAGACGATCCGGACCTGCACGCCGAAGGCACGCGACACGCCCTGGGCGCAGCCGTCCAGGAGGTCGAGCTGGCGCTCTCGGCCATCGTCGATCCGTACTTCAAGGGCGAGGTCTATCTCACCATTCCCAACCTGGAAGGCATCGAAGTCGAGGAGGCATTCGCCACCACCACCAGCCTGCCCTGGAACCTCCAGGTGAAGGCAGGCAGCTTTCGCAGCGCCTTCGGCCGCCAGAACGGACAGCACCTGCACGTGCAGGACTTCACCCGGCGGCCGCTGATCAATGCGGCGTTCCTCGGGGCCGACGGCATGCGCGGCCCGGGCGTGCAGGTGAGCTGGCTCTCCCCGCTCCCTTTCTTTCTCACGCTCTCCGCCGAGGCGTTCTCGCTCAGGTCCGATCCCGCCGACCAGACGCAGGCGCTGCCGCAGCCCGTCGCGAGCTTCGGCGCGGACGCCAGCGCGCGGCCGACGGTGGCAGCGGAGGCGAAGGTATTCTTCCCGCTCGGAGACGCGTGGTCGCTGTACGGCGGGCTGAACTTCGCGTCGGGCAAGTCCGCGGGCCTCTCGCTCGGCGACGCAGGCACGGTCGGTGTCGGTCGCGAGGCGCAACTGTATGGCGCGGACCTCTACCTGAAATGGAAACCCCCGAACGTCGCCCAGGGTTACGGATCGCTCGCGCTCCAGGCGGAAGCCATCCTCCGCCACCTCGGTGCGGGCGACACGCTGCAGGACGAATGGGACGGGGGCGCGTACGCGCAGGTCGTGGCGCAGTTCGCGCGGCGCTGGTTCGTCGGCCTCCGCGGCGACATCGTGGGGGTGCCCTCCAGCTCCGTGCTGGGGCGCACCGAGCGGCTGGGCGCGTCGCTGACGTTCCAGGCCAGCGAGTTCGCGCGCGTGCGCGGCTATCTCGAGGCCGAGCACGCGGGCAGCGCGCCGTCCGCCCTGCTGCCGCAGGCGACGCCCGGGTGGGCGCCCGCGGCGTTCCTGCAACTGGAGATCTCCATCGGCGCCCACGGCGCGCACCCGTTCTGAATCCCGCGCCGGCGCAGAGGTCCAAACCGCATGCTCACGCTCCTCGCCGCCCTCCACGTGGTCTCCTCGATTCCGACCCTCGGCTCGCTGGCGAAGGAGGTGGGCGGAGACCGCGTCGAGACCGAGTCCCTCGGCAAGGGCTACCAGGACCCTCACTTCGTCGAGCCCAAGCCGAGCCTGATGCTGGTCCTCAACCGCGCCGATCTGCTCCTGCACGTCGGGCTCGAGCTGGAGATCGGCTGGCTCCCGCCGCTGGTGCTCGGATCCCGCAACCCGAAGATCCAGCCCGGCGAGCCGGGCAACCTCGACTGCTCGCGCGCCATCCCGGTGCTCGACGTTCCGACCACCAAGGTGGATCGGTCGATGGGCGACATCCACCCGCAGGGGAACCCGCACTACTGGCTCCCCCCGGGAAACGCAAAGATCATCGCGCGCGAGATCGCGCAGCGGCTCGGGCAGATCGACCCCCAAGGCCGCGCCGACTACGAGAAGAACCTCGCTGCGTTCAACGCCCGCGTCGACGCGAAGGAGAAGGAGTGGGCGCCGCGGGTGGCGAAGCTGAAGGGAGTGAAGGTCGCCACGTACCACAAGAGCTGGAGCTACGTGTCGCAGTGGCTGGGCCTGGAGGAGATCGGGTACGTGGAGCCGAAGCCCGGCATCCCTCCGGACCCGCAGCACCTGGCGCGGCTGATCGGGGTGATGAAGCAGGACGGGGCGAAGCTGCTGCTCGTCGAGGACTTCTACAACAAGGGCGTCGCCTCTTTGGTCGCGGAGAAGGCGGGCGCAAAACTGCTCACCCTTCCCACCGACGTGGGCGCGACGCCGAAGATCAAGGACTGGTTCTCGCTGGTGGAGGCGGTGCTCGGCGCGCTCTCCTCGGCCGTGTGAGGTTCGGAGTACACTCGGGGCGTGCTGCTCAAGCTCGCCCTCTGGCAGGACGTGCACGAATACCTCGAGCGGAGGAGCGACATCGTCATTCCCTTCGGGGGAACCGAGCAGCACGGGCCCTCGGGGCCCCTCGGCACCGACCTGATCCTCGCGGAGGAGCTGGCGAACGAGCTGGGGCAGGAGCGGCACGCGCTGGTGACGCCGCCGATCCCGTTCGGGGTTTCGCAGGCGCACGCCGCTTTCCCCGGCACCATCTCGCTCCAGCCTGCCACCGTGTTGGCTCTGCTCACCGACGCCATCGAGGGGCTGGCGGCGCAGGGCTTCCGCCGCTTCCTCCTCGTCAACGCGCATCACGGCAGCAAAGCCATCCTCCAGGCTGCCTGCACGCAGGTGCACGCGGCAGTATCCGACTCGCGCTGCCTCTCGGTGCAGTGGTGGGAGCTGCCGGAGGTCCGCAGCGTCGTGCTGGAGATGTTCGGCGCGCGCGAGGGGCACCACGCGACGCCGGGCGAGCTCTCCGTGGTGCGGCGCTTCTATCCTCGCGCCGTGCTGGATCTGCCGCCGATGGACCGCTTCGAGGCCGTGCCCGAGCCCTCGATCTGGAGCGCGGAGGATTTCCGCCAGCGCTATCCGGACGGGCGGGTGGGCAGCGATCCCGGGCTGTCCAACGCGGCGGCGGGGGATCGCATCTTCGCGGCGGCCGCGCGCGGCCTCGTCGAAGTGCACCGCCGGCTGGTCGACGATCCTTAGCCCCTGCCGGGCGCGCGCACCAGCGCAGCGCCCTGGGACAGTAACGGCCTCCCAGGCTAGTTGGCGTGGTGCTCGCGCCGGGTCTGCAGGACGTCCAGGACGGCGAGCGCTCCCATCGCCAGAGCGTCGACGATCAGGATCAGCGCGACCAGCTCCAGCGGGTGGCCCGGCAGGCCGAATGCGAGTGCGTCG
>JBGQLA010000299.1:0-6717 GCA_041499865.1 Deltaproteobacteria bacterium | reverse complement strand
CGGGTCCAGGCGAAGACGAGAAAGTGGACGATGCCGAAGCGAGGCCCGACACATCGCCCCGAGCCGCGACGCCCCTGAGCGGTGTCCGGGACACGTCTCATGACCCCGCCGGGGAAGGATCGCATCCAAGCGCAGTGCCGCGGAAGCGGATCTCTCCCGCCTGTGCCGGGCGCAACGCGGACTTGCCGGCGTAGAACGCGCGCAGGCGCGCCAGATCCTCGCCGGCGTTGCCGCTCAGCTTGATCCAGTCGCCGATGCCCACGACGCGCCGACCGTAGTCCAGATAGCCCAATCCGAGCGGCACGCCGGCGGCGCAGGCGAGGCGGTAGAAGCCGGACTTCCAGTGATCGGTGTGCGCGCGGGTCCCTTCCGGGGCGATGGCGAGCCAGAGGAACGGGCGGCGCGCGAATTCCGCCTGCATCTGCGCGACCACTCCCTTGTGCTCGCGGCGGTTCACCGGAAGACCGCCCAGCTTGCGGAAGAGAGCGCCGAACGGCCAGCGGAAGATGGTGTCCTTCCCGATCCAGCTCACCCGCAGCCCGACGGCCGCGCGCGCCAGGATGCCGATCACGAAGTCCCAGTTCGAGGTGTGCGGGTAGACCGCGATCACCGCCTTCGGCGGCGGTGGCCAGCGGACGTCGACGCGCCAGCCGAAGAGCGCGAGCAGTCCCCGCGCCGCCCGCTGCAGAAGGGTCGGCGGCGGCGTCCGCACGAGCTGCCGCTCGCCCAGCCCGTCGGCGGGACGGCGCGCAGGATCCGGCACGAAGGCCATGGTCGCGGCCCCTCCTCTAGCATGAATGATACCGCTCTTTTCGCCTGCGCCGGTTTGCCACAGCCCCGGCCCGTTACACTGGTGCCGTGTCGACGTCGTTGGTGCCGGCCTCCGATCTTCTCTCGCGCCATCTGACGCGCGTCGCCGGCGTCCACCTGCATTGGGCCGAGGCAGGGAGCGGACGCGCGACGGTGCTCCTGCACGGCGTCTGCGACTCGCACCGCGCCTGGCGCAAGGTGGTGCCAGCGCTGTCCAGGTCCCGGCGGCTGCTGATCCCCGATCTGCCGGGGCATGGCCTCTCCGATCGACCCGACGCGCCGTACACCGTGGAGTGGTACGCGTGGATGGTCGGCGCATGGATCGACGCCATCGGGGTGAAGAATTTCGATCTCGTCGGCCATTCGTTCGGCGGCGGGATCGCGCAGATGCTGCTCCTCACGCATGCCCGGCGCGTGGAGCGCCTCGCGCTCGTCGGGGCCGGAGGGCTGGGGCTCGAGGTAACGTTTGCTCTGCGCCTCTGGTCCGCCTTGCGCGCCGCGGAGCGGGTTGCGCAGCCATTCGTCGCCGCGGGCACGCGCCTCGCCCTCGCCTCGCTCCTGCCCGGATCGGACCCGGAGGACGTCGCCTTCATGAGCTGGATGAACGCGATGCCGGGCACCGGCCGTTCCCTCTCCCGGACCGTCCGCGGCGCGATCGGCTGGAAAGGGCAGAAGCTGCAATTCCTCGATCGCGCCGGGGAGTTGCCCGCCGAGCTTCCGCCCATCGCGCTGTTCTGGGGAAACCGCGACCAGATCATCCCGGTCGAGCACGCGCAGGCGCTGGTCGCCCGGATGGAGCACGTGACCCTCACGCAGTTCGAGGGCTGCGGTCACTGGCCGCAGCTGGAGCAGCCGGAGGCGTTCGCGCTCGCCCTCTCGAGCTTTCTCGGCGACCCCATCTCGGTGCATGCCCGCCTGCGCGACGCGCCGGCGGCGCCGGCGCTCCCGCGCTGGAAGAGCTTCCTGCGCGCGCTCTGGCGCTGGATCCGGAAGCTCCTGGCTGCGCTTTCCGGCGCGTACGCGCGGATCCGGCTGCCGCCGCCCTGAAAGATTCCTGGCGGGTGGGCGGTGAGAAGGGCCTCAGCGATGCGGTTCGGCGACAGCGACCTTGTTGACGCCGCTTTCCGCCAGGTACAGCTTGCCGGCGGGCGTCGCCACCATGTTGCGGACCACGCCGCCGCCGGACGGGATCGGCGTGCTGGAGAACGGTGATCGGCCTGCCCCTGAACCTCGATCAGCCTCTGGTGATGGACGCCATCGAGCGCGCCGGCGCCGGTCGGCGTTCCCAGCGCGGTGTTGCAGCGGCTGTTCGTGGGCCGGCAGGTGCGAAGGACTTTCCACCACCGCCAGAGAACGCTGGAGAAGCTCCTTTAGAACCCGGGGGTTTCCGGCAGCCGCGCTAGGCGCTGGCGGCAGCGGCGATGCGCGGCCCGGGCTCCTTGCCGAACTTGTCGAGCATCGCTGCCAGCTCCGCTCCGCTCAGGGTCTCCTTGGCGAGCAGCGTCGCCGCGCCGTCGTCGAGCAGCGCCCGGTTCGTCGAGAGGATGGCGCGCGCCCGCTGGAACTGCGCCTCGACGATGGCGCGGATTGCGACGTCGATCTCCCGCGCCGTCTCCTCGCTGTAGAGCCGCTGCGAGCCGTACGCCTGGCCGAGGAACGAGTTGGGCTCGGTCTGGTACGTGACCGGCCCGAGCGTAGCGCCCATGCCGAAGCGCGTGACCATGCTGCGCGCGATCTCCGTCGCCTTGGCGAGGTCGTCCGCGGCGCCGGTGGAGAGATGGCCGTAGACCAGGTGCTCCGCCGCGCGGCCGCCGAGCAGGACGGCCATCTTGTTCTCCAGCTCCTCCCGGGTCATGAGGTAGCGGTCCTCGGTCGGACGCTGGATGGTGTAGCCCAGCGCGCCGATGCCCCTCGGGATGATCGAGATCTTGTGGACCACGTCGCTGCCGGGGAGCGCCGCCCCGACGAAGGCGTGGCCCATCTCGTGGTGGGCGACGATCTCGCGCTCGCGCGGGTTGAGCAGCCGGTTCTTCTTTTCCAGCCCGGCCACGATCCGCTCGATCGCCAGGTTGAAATCGTTCATCCCGACCCGGGTCGCGCCGCAGCGGGTGGCCACCAGCGCCGCCTCGTTCACCAGATTGGCCAGGTCCGCGCCGGTGAAACCCGGGGTGAGCGCTGCCACCTCCTCGAGCTTCACGTCCACCGCCAGGGTCACCTTGCGGGCGTGGACCTGGAGGATCTGCTCGCGGCCGATGCGGTCGGGCCGATCCACCAGCACCTGCCTGTCGAAGCGGCCGGCCCGCAGCAGCGCCGGATCGAGGATCTCGGGGCGGTTGGTGGCGGCGAGGAGGACGATGCCCGAGGTCGGATCGAACCCGTCGAGCTCCACCAGGAGCTGGTTCAGCGTCTGCTCCTTTTCGTCGTGGCCGCCCAGCCCGGGCATGCCGCGGGCGCGCCCGAGCGCGTCCAGCTCGTCGATGAAGATGATGCAGGGCGCCTTGAGGCGGGCCTGCTCGAAGAGGTCGCGCACGCGGGCGGCGCCCACGCCCACGAACATCTCCACGAACTCCGACCCGGAGATGGAGAAGAACGGGACGCCGGCCTCGCCCGCGACGGCCTTGGCGAGGAGCGTCTTGCCCGTGCCCGGAGGGCCGACCAGGAGGACACCCTTGGGCATGCGCGCGCCGAGGCGGCCGTGCTTCACCGGGTCCTTGAGGAAGGAGACCACCTCCTGCAGCTCGGCCTTCGCCTCGTCCACTCCGGCCACGTCTGCGAAGGTCACCTTGGTGTCGGTCTCCAGGTAGATCTTCGCCTTGGACTTCCCGATCGCCATCAACCCGCCGCCCGGTCCGCCGAGCTGCTTCGCCATGCGGCGGCCGGCGAAGACCCAGATGCCGAAGAAGAGCGCGATGGGCACCACCCAGGAGAGCAGCAGGGAGACGAAGTTGGAGTCGAACTGCCCGCGGTACTCGACCCCGTGCTGGTCGAGCTCCTTCGCAATCTCCGCGTCCACCCGGACGGCCACGAACCGCTTCTTTCCGTCGATCGCTTCCTTGAACTCGCCCGAGAGCTGGTCGGTCCCCACCACCACCTTCGCGATCCTGTCCTCGCGGACGAGCTTCTGGAACTCGCTGTAGGGGATGGTCGCGACCGCCTGCCGGCGGGCCCAGAAGTCCTGCAAAATCAACACGCCCATCACGGCGATGAGCACGTAGGCGAGGTTGAAGCCGGTCTGTTTCCTGTTCATGCACGCAACAGGCTAACAGCCTCGATCTCGCCCGGCATCGAATCAGTCACCTCGGCGGGTGGCGGCGCTCGGCGACCGGCGGCAGACGCGGGAGATGCAGACATCCCATCTCGAACGGCGCGCCGCGGTGCTCGAGCTTCGAGGTGGCGAGCGCGGTCTCCTCCTCCGCTCCGGCATCGACGTCCCGGACGACGATTGTCGCATTCACCAGCGTCTCCCGGTCATCCGGATCCCTTCGCTCCGAAGGGCCCGTGAACAGGCGACGCCCGGCGCGAATCTCGAGGGCATATCCAGACGGTGTGCGCTTCCAGGAACCCCGCATCTCCGATTGAGTCCCGTTTGCTGGAAAGAGCCGCGCCAGCCCGACTTTTCCCGCCGGCAGCAGGTGCAGCGAGACGCCCGTGGTCGTCGCGGCGGCAGCCTCGAGTTTCGCCTCGAAGTTGCCCGTCCAGGGATCGCCCCCGCGGTCCCACCAGAGCTCCACCCGGTCGCCGCGCTTCCCGATCCGAACGTCGTCATCCTTGACGTCGATCGCGATGCGGATCTCCGCCCCGCTGCTTTGGGCCCGCACTGCGAAGGAGAGATCGTCGGGGCCGGACCACGAGCCTGCGCCACCGATCAGGTAGTCCGCGGAGTCGACGACGGTCTCCCGGATGCGGGGCCGCAACGAGGTCGTCTCCGCGGCGATCGCGTAGATGTCCAGCCACGCGGCGTTGACGGTCTCGCCGCCGCCGCCCGGGACGAGCATGCGCTGCGACTCCGCGACGCCCTGCTCATAGCTCGTGCCGCTCTGGATCTCGGAACCCGAGATCCGATCGCGCACCGCGTACGATTCCCCGACGAGCTGGAAGGCGCTCCCGGCGTAGCCGATGCGCAGCCCGCGCCTCCACTCCTCGCGGCTGCCGCCCCGCTCCTCGATCTCGATGGTGGCGCCGACGGCGGCGATCGTCGTCGCCAGGCCGAGGGCGCCGCCGCAGGTCGGACAGTGGAGAACGGGCGCGTCCAGGGCCAGGCGTCCCGGAGCGGAGGAGAGGACCACGGCCAGGCGCTGGGGCTCGCTCTCGCCGCGCCGGGTGATGCATGCCAGGTCGGGAGCTCCGTCCTGGTCGAGATCGATCCCGGGCTCCGCGCAGGCGACGCGCTCGTCGCGAACCGCGGTCTCGAGCGGAACGGCGGAGGCGGCGAGCAGGCCGAAAGCTAGCAGCGCGCGATGCAAAGGTTCCCTCGACGCCCGTTCCGCCTCGTCAATCGAGGAGAACGCGCTTCGCGTTGAAGAAGAACTCCAGCCGTTGGTCGATCCCGTTGTAGCCGCCGTTGATCACCTTCGTCACCGCTCGCACGGTGGCCTCGTCCGCTTTTCTGGCGACACCGTTCAGATCCTCGCCCCCGCGGCGCCAGAACCACGCGGCGGCATCGCAGGCGAGGCGCGGATCGGTGGCGAGGAGCTCGGGATTCGCGGTCAGGTCCATGCCGATGTAAGCGCCGTAGACGGAGTAGTTGAGCCGGCCGGTGAGCTGCAGGAGGCCGCGCCCCTTGAAGCGCTTTCCGTCGCCGGCGCGGATGTTGTGAAGGTCGAACCGCCACTCGTACGCTTCGCCGATGTCCGGGCGCGCGGGGCGACCGTGCGCGCTGCCCTCCTCCGTGGAAGAGAAGAAAGCGCTCTCGTGGGCGACCTGGGAAAGGAAGTGCGCCTGAAGCAGGGGAGTCGAGATCTCATAGCGCTCCATCGCTTCGTTGAGATGGGCGATGTGCCGCTCCAGATCCGCCCGCCGGGCCGGCGCCACGATCCGCTGCAGCTGGTCCACGGTCACGCCCTTCATCCCCCGCAGCTGCTTGAGGAACCCGAGAGGATGGAAGTGCCACACCTTCGCGGACGCGGGCGCCGGCTTCACGCCCGCGAACGCGGGCCCCCAGAACTGGAGCTTCTGGATCAAGTCGGCCTCCGCCTGGAAGGCATCGTTGCCCAGGTTCCAAGGCGGCTTCTTCAGCCGATCCCATTTGCGGAGCTTCTTGTCCGTTCCCGGATCCCACTCGCTGGGGTGCAGGCAGGCCGTGTTCCGGAGGCGATTGCGCACCACGGGATCCCGCAACGCGTCCCGCATCTCGAGCTCGCTCCCGGCGCCGGCACGAGGGCTCCCCGACGGATTCTTCTCCAGGAGCGCGAGGAGACTTTCGACGTCGCAGAAGCCGTCCTCGCTGAAGAACTCCTCGCCGGCCTTCTTGCTCGCCGGCTCCTCCAACGCTTGCCACGTGTCCCAGTCGTAGACGGAGACCGCGGACAGTTTCGGATGCGCGAACGCGCGGGAAGCGGTGTCGAGATCGAGATCCACCCAGCCGTTCGGCGCCGCCTGCGCCCAGAGGTGTCCGGCCTGGTCGCGGCGGAGGGCATCCAAAGGCGGCCGCTTGAACTCCCGCGGCACGGACAGCGTGGTCGCGTCCTGGTCGAAGACGAACGTGGTCTGGGGATCGAAGGTCAACGTGTCCGTCCGCGCCACCTTGATCGGGAAGAGCTGCTGGAACACCCGGTTTCCGGCAGGGAGCGGGCCTTGCAGGTCGGCCTCGGGAAGGAAGCCATGGCAACGATCGGTGTCGGATGTGACCACGATCTCGATGTTGGTGAACGCTCCTTTAGTCCCGAGCCGTTTGACCGCATCGTCCTT
>JBGQLA010000298.1:0-6719 GCA_041499865.1 Deltaproteobacteria bacterium | reverse complement strand
TCTTCTATCCCGCGGTGCGGACGGCGGCGCTGAAGGCCACGGTGCGCACGCTGAAGGAAGCCGGGGACACCGTGCTCGAGTCGCTCGAGGAGCACCACGTGGTGAAGTGGACCCTCACCGAGCTGGAGAAGATGAAGCCGGGGGACGAGCGCTTCGACGCGAAGTTCAAGGTGCTGATGGAGAGCGTGCGGCACCACGTAAAGGAGGAGCAGGACGAGCTGTTCCCCAAGGCGCGGCGGCTGCTCGGGCAAAGCCTTTTGAAAGAGCTGGGCGAGCGGATGGAGAAGGCGAAGAAGCTCGCGCCGACCCGGCCGCACCCTCGCGCCCCGGATCAGCCGCCCGGCAACCTCGTCGCCGGCACCATGGCGGCGGTGATGGACCGCGCCAAGGACATGGTCCGCGACGGCATGGACCGCCTCTCGAAGAGGCGGCAGCAGGAAGCGGAGGCGTAGCCGGCAGGTCGAGCCTTCGGGTCAAGCCCGCTTCTTGAAGCTCCACTCGACCGCGAACTCGGCGACCTGCGTCCCGTCCCCCTGCGTCCCGACCGATCGGGCGGTGAAGACCACCGGCTCCCCCGACTTCACCGCCTGGTCGATCGCGGCGCGCATCCCGGCGCCGTCCGCGAACACGAAGCTCGCCTTGGAGATCGCCTTCTTGGTGAACTTCGCCGAGATGGCGGTCACCAGCGACGCCACCTTCTCGCCGCTTTGCTCGATGAACCAGAGCGCCGGCGCCCCGGTGGACATCTCGGCGGCCATCGCCTGGGCGGCGAAATAGGTGGACCCGAACGGGTTCTGCGTCTTCCACCCGGCGGGGAGCGTCACTTCCGCGCCCGTCTCGTCGAGGCGGGCGACGCGGAGGCCGGCGAACGCTGCCAGGGGCAGCTTGCTCCAGAGCAGGGCGCGGATGCCGAAGGGATTGGTGAACACCGTCTTGTAGAAGCCGCTGCGGTTCAAGCGAGCACCTCGTCGAGCGCGGCGTTGAACGCGCCCGGGTCGTCCATCATCAGCCAGTGGGAGACTCCCGGGATCGTCAGCCGCCGGATCCAGGGCAGGTTGTAGGCCATCCGTGGATTCGCGGGACCCACCGCGTCGATGGCGAACTTGGGCCCGCCGAAGTGCCGGGGGGTCGGCATCTCCAGCATCGACTCGCGCAGGGCGGCGAAGGCGGGCAGATCCATCCGCTCCACCGACGCAAGGACGCGGCGCTTCGTTTCGGGCTTCGCCAGCGGGCCCAGCATCTCCGTGAACCCGGCCTGCAGGCGCGCGGGGGTCACGCCTTCATGCTCGCGGCGGAAGTAATCGCGGATCTCCTGGGGCGGGTTGCTGGAATCGCCGATGGCGTCGACGTAGACCAGCCCGAGGAGGCGCTCGGGGTGCTGGCCGGCGAAGACGGTGAGCACCGTGCCGGCGAAGCTGTGCCCGACCAGCCAGAACTTCGGCAGCGAGGCGGTGACCTCCGCCAGGTCCTCGGCCACGGCCGGCAACGTGTACCCGGAGGCTCGCGGGGAGCGCCCGTGGCCGCGCATGTCGAACGCCAACACCCGATGCGAGTGGCGCAGGTGATCGATCTGCGCGCGCCACACCTCCAGATCCGCTCCCAGCCCGTGGTGCAGGACCACCGGCGGGCCGCTGCCGCCGTCGTCGACGAAGAGGCCCTTCACCGGTCGCGCTCCCACGGCCGCGGCGGCGTCTTCAAACGCGCCAGATTCGCCTGCCGCTGCGCATCGAGCGCGCGCCGCTCGTCGTCCGGCAGCGCCGACGGAAGCCGCCGCAGCGAAGCGAGCAGCTGCACGCGCGCGACTCCCTCCAGCATCTCCATCTTGTCGCAGCCGTCGAAGAGGGCACGGTGTCCGAATCCGAGCGCCAAAGCGCCGTGGCGCTCCATCAGCACGCAGTCGGCGCGCGCGAGCAGGGGACGGACCGCGTCGGCCACCAGCGCGGTGCCGGGCGTCGCGTAGCGCGCGGTCGGGACCTCGCCGAGCGCCGTCACCGCTTCCGGCATGCAGGGCACCAGCTCCTCGCCGGCCAGCGTCAGCGCCACCGCGTGCGGCGGGTGCGCGTGCACCACCGCGACGCACTCCTCGCGCTCCTGGTAGCAGGCGAGGTGGAGCAAAAGCTCCGACGACGGCCGCCGCAGCTCGTGCAGCGACTCGCCTTCCAGATCCGTGACCACCAGCTGATCCTCGGCGAGAAATCCCTTGTTCACCCCGGCCGGCGTGCAGAGGAGCCGCCGCGGCCCGAGCCGGCAGGAGAGATTGCCTTCGCCTCCGTTGATCAACTGCCGCGCATAGAGCCTTCGCCCGACCTCCACCATGGCGCTGCGCGCCGCGCGTTCAGCTGGATATTCGATCGCCACGCGCGCTCACTACATCAACGGCCGGACCGGTGATAGCCCCAAGCCCCAAGCCCCGCACCCCAGACCCGCACCCGCACCCAAACCCCGCCCGCTAATCGAGCAGCCGCGCCGCGAGCAGGTCCTGTACATCGAGCAGCCCGACCGGCCGCCCGGCGGGATCCACCACCGGCAGCTGATCGACCTGGATCTCCCGCATCATCTCCGCCGCGATCGTCGCCAGATCGTCGGGCCCCACCGTGCGCGGGCTCTTCCCCATCACCTTCGCGACCGGCCGCGAGAAATCCATCTCGCCTCCCTGCACCAGCCTCCGCAGATCGCCGTCCGTGAAGATCCCGATCAGGTTTCCCTCTGCATCCACCACGCTCGCCGCTCCGGGCCGCCCCTCGGTGCGCGTCATCACCGCCGCGGTCTCCCGCAGCGGCGTGTCCCAGCGCACCGTCGGGTTGCGCGCCCCGGTCCGCATCACGTCGCGGACCCGCAAGAGCTGCCGGCCCAGCGTGCCGCCGGGATGGAGCGAGGCGAACTGCTCGGGAGAAAACCCCCGCTTGTGCTGCACGGCCATCGCCAGCGCGTCCCCGATGGCGAGCAGGGCGACGGTGGATGCGGTCGGCGCGAGCCCGAGAGGGCACGCCTCCGGCAGCGGCCCGATCTCGAGGACCACGTCCGCCTGATCGGCGAGCGAGTTGCGCATTCCGGAGGTCATCGCCACGATCGGCGCCCCCAGCCGGCGGATGGCCGGGAGCAGGCGCAGCAGCTCGTCGGTCTCGCCGCTGTTGGACAGCGCCAGCACCAGATCGCCGGGCACCAGCCGGCCGAGATCGCCGTGCAGCGCCTCCGCGGGGTGCAGGTAGAGCGACGGGGTGCCGGTGGAAGCAAACGTGGCGGAGATCTTCTGCGCGATGAATCCGGGCTTTCCCATCCCGGTGACCACCACCCGCCCCGGACAGGCGAGCACCATCTCCACCGCGCGGGCGAACCCACCGTTGAGACGCGCGCCGAGCTGCGCCACCGCCTCGGCCTCGGCGCGGATCACCTCGCGCGCATACTCCACGATGTCCTGCTTGGCGGGGGCCTTCGGCACACTGCGGAGTCGTCGGCGGGTCGTCATCTCGGTCGCGCGCGGTCACTACCACGTCTTCAGTCGCCCCGTCATCCGCCGCGGCGCGGCGAAACAGCCCTTGACGCGGCGCGGCCGACGCCCTATCTGAATGAGCCCTCATTCAGCCTGGGCCCCGTCCCAGCGGTAGACCCGGCGGTCAGGGAGATCGGCCACCTTGCAGGCGCGCGACATCCGGGCGAACGACAAGCGCGGCCGCATCCTCGATGCGGCGGTGAAGGTCTTCGCCGAGCGCGGGTTCCACAGCGCCACCGTGGCGGGCATCGCCCGCGCAGCCGGTGTCGCCGACGGAACCATTTACTTGTATTTCAAGGGAAAAGACGATCTGCTGCTGCGCCTCTTCGACGAGAAGATGACCGAGCTGCTCGCCGAGGCCCGGGCGGCGGTCGAGCGCGAGCGCACCGCCCCCGCCAAGCTCCGCCGCTTCATACAGCTGCACCTCGCGCTGGTGGAGCGCAACCCGGAGCTGGCCTCGGTGCTGATCGTCGAGCTGCGGCAAAGCGCGCAGTTCCTCAAGGCGGCCGATCGGCAGAAGCTCGCCGCCTACGTCGATCTGATCGCAGAGGTGGTGAAAGGCGGACAGGAGAGCGGCGAGCTGGACGCGAACATCTCCCCGGCTACGGTAAAGCGGGCGGTGTTCGGCGCGCTCGACGAGCTGGCCCTGGGGTGGCTCCTGGGCGGCCGGCGGACGACGTTGAAGAAGACCGCGGCCGAGGTCGCGGAATGGCTGGTGCGCGGGCTCTTGCCCGCAGATGGAGGCAAGTCTTGAAGATCCTGGTCACGGTCAAGCGAGTCGAGGATTACGAGTCCAAGATCAAGGTGAAGCCCGACAACTCCTGGATCGTCACCGAGGGCGTGAACTACCGCGCCAACCCGTTCGACGAGATCGCGGTGGAGGAAGCGCTCCGGCTGCGCGACACGAACATGCCCTCCGAGGTGGTGGCGGTGAGCATCGGGAGCGGGGCGGCGCAGGCGGAGATCCGCTCGGCGCTGGCGATGGGAGCGGACCGCGGGATCCTGGTGAAGCACGACGGCTTCCTGGACAGCGACGCGGTGGCGCGGCTGCTGCAGAAGGTGATCGAGAAGGAGAAGCCCGAGGTGGTGCTGATGGGCAAGCAGGCCGTCGACGTCGACGACAACGTCGCCGGGCAGCTGCTCGCCGAGTACCTGGGGTGGGGCGGGGCGACGTTCGCCTCCAAGAAGGAGTCGCTGGAGTCGGCGGAGGAGAAGGCGAAGAAGCCGGGCCTGAAGCTCGCCGGCGACAAGAAGACCATGCAGGTGACGCGCGAGGTGGACGGCGGCCTCGAGGTGCTGGAGGTGCAGCTTCCGGCGATCATCACGGTGGATCTGCGCCTGAACGTACCGCGCTATGCCAGCCTCCCGAACATCATGAAGGCGAAGAAGAAGCCCATCGAGGAGATCCTGCCGGCGGCGCTCGGCGTCGAGGTGGCGCCGAAAGTGAAGGTGGTGCGGGTGGAGGCGCCTCCCGCCCGCACGGCGGGCATCAAGGTCCCGGACGTGGCCACGCTGGTGAAGAAGCTCCACGAAGAAGCGAAGGTGATCTGAGATGGCGACGATCCTCCTGGTTGCGGAGCAGGCTCACGGGCATCTGAAGAAGGCCACGCTGTCGGCGCTGACCGCGGCGCAGCAACTGGCGCAGAAGAACGGCGGACAGGTCCACGGACTGGTGATCGGCGCGGGCGCGGCGCAGTCGGCGCAGGAGCTCGCCGGATACCTCGGCACCGTCCACGCTGTCGAAGGCGCCGGGTTCGAGCACGGGCTCGCCGAGACGCACTCAGCGGCGGTGGTGGAGGCGGCGAAGAAGATCGGCGCCACCGACGTGGTGATCGCCGCCACCGCCTACGGCAAGGACATCGCTCCGCGGATCGCAGCGAAGCTCGGGGCCGGCGTCGCTTCCGACATCCTCGGCGTGGTGAGCGCGAACCAGTTCAAGCGCGCGATGTGGGCGGGCAACGCCATCGCCACCGTCGAGGTGACCACGCCGGCGAAGGTGATCTCCGTGCGCGCCACCGAGTTCGCTCCTGCCCAGAAGGCCGGCTCGGCCGGCTCCGTGCAGCCGCTGAGCGTCGCCGCTCCGGCGACGAAGACGAAGTTCGTCGAGTTCAACGAGGTGAAGAGCACGCGCCCCGAGCTGACCGAGGCCTCGGTGGTGGTCTCCGGCGGCCGGGGAACCAAGGGCGACTTCAAGCCCATCGAGGCGCTCGCGGACGTCCTCAACGCGGCCGTCGGCGCCTCGCGCGCGGTGGTCGACGCCGGCTGGCAGCCCAACGACCTCCAGGTGGGCCAGACCGGCAAGGTGGTCGCGCCCAAGCTGTACATCGCCGCCGGCATCTCCGGCGCCATCCAGCACCTCGCCGGCATGAAGGGGAGCAGGACGATCGTCGCCATCAACAAGGATCCGGAGGCGCCCATCTTCCAGGTCGCCGACTATGGCCTCGTGGGCGATCTCTTCAAGGCCCTCCCTGAACTGACCGACGAGGTGAAGAAGCTGAAGTAGATGACGGCAGCCCTCACCCGTCTCGGAGTGCACCGGATCCCGGTCCCGGTTCCGTTCCCCGAGGCGGGCGGGCCGGCGAACGTGTACGTGATCGAGGAGGAGGGCGGGGGATTCGCCCTCTTCGACGCCGGCATCGGCACCCGGGAAGGCCGGGACGCGCTGCTCGGTGGGTTCGCCAGGTTGGGGATCTCGCTCGGCGACGTGCGGCGGATCTTCATCAGCCACGGCCACATCGATCACTACGGGTATGCGCGCGCCGCGCAGGAGGCTTCGGGCGCGCCGGTCTACGCGCACCCGCGCGATCACGACAAGCTCAACGGCCGGGACCGCACCCTGAAGCGCCTGGAGGTGTACGCGGCCTATCTCGCCCGGCTGGGCGCGCCGGCGCACCTGCTCGGGCACGTCCGGATCCACTGGCAGGACGCCCAGCGCATGGCCCGCCCGCTGGAGCAAGTCGAGCCGCTCGCGCCGGGCGAAGTCCTCCGCTTCAAGCGGTTCTCCGCAGAGGTCCTGCACCTGCCCGGGCACACTCCGGGGCTGGTGTGCCTGTGGGCGGCGCAGCCGCGCGTGCTCTTCTCCGACGACCACCTGCTCGAGCGCGTCTCCCCGAACCCGCTGCTCGATCTCGAAGGCCAGCCCGAGCCGACGCACAAGGCGCTGGTCGCCTATCTCGATTCGGCCCGCCGCGCGCGCGCCCTGCCGGCGGCGGTGATCGCGCCCGGGCAC
>JBGQLA010000297.1:0-6730 GCA_041499865.1 Deltaproteobacteria bacterium | reverse complement strand
TGAAGAACGTCGATCCCCGCAAGGAGCCGGTGGAGGAGGCGATGACCGCCTTCCCCTTCACCGTACCCCCGGACGCCCGCCTGGCGGACGTGGCGCGGCAGATGTGGAAGCACCGCTACGGCTCGGCGCTGGTGGTAGAGGACGGCAACCTGATCGGGATCTTCACCCGCGCGGACGCGCTGCGGGCGCTGACGGAGATCGACCTCAAGCCATTCAAGCCATGAGGTGCCCTGGCGTGGGGAGGGTGTCTCCCCCCACCACCGGTCCCACCGGCACGACCGGGGGCGCGAAGGTGGGGATCGGGCCCTTCCCGAGCACCAGCATGACCTGTTGCGACGGCAGCCAGAGGAGAAATGCGAGCGAGAGCACGGTGGCGATCGCGTCGTGCAGCGCGTGGTAGTGCTTCTCGGGATCCTTCTTCTTCAGATCGCCGTCGAGCGCGTCGTCCATCTCCTTGGTCATCGTGTCCGGCATGATGATGTCCGCCATTTTCGCCGACGGGCAGGTGATCAGCGGCATGGGGATGTTCGGCATCGGTGGGGCCATCGGCCCGGGGAACGCCGCGAACGCGGGGTACCAGGGCAGGCCCGGGACCATCACCTGGTCCTGCCAGTTCTTGAACGCCTTGGAGACGCCCTTGGCCACCGCGTCGCGGTGCTTGGCCTTGTTCCCGGTGAACGTCGCGCAGGACGGCGCGTTCTTGATCAGGCTCTCCAGCTCGGGCCCTTTCAGGCACCCGGGGCTGCCGATCGCGCACACCGCCATCACGTTCAGCCCCTGGAACTTCGCCTGCAGCTTCCACATCGTGTGGGCGAACTGCACGGCGTCGATCATCGCGTCGTGGAAGTCCTTGAAGGCCTTTCCCTGCTCGTCGCAGGTCTTCTGGTGTGGCTTGTATCCGGCCTTCTGGGGCATGAACCAGGGCGGGATCACCTGGGGAGCCCCGGTCATCTCGCCGGCTTCCCGGTCGCGGTCGCGGAAGAACTTCTCGCTCCAGCCCTTCGCGTCGCCGGACGCTTTCCCGGTGGGCAGCTTCAGCCCCTGGGAGAGGAATTTCACGTTGCCGAGGATCTTGATCGGGCTGAGGCCGGGCATGCTCCCCCCGAAGCGCACGGACCGGTCTACTCTACCACGTCGCGGCGCAGGCCCGCGATGGTCTCCGCCAGCTCCGGCACGTCCAGCTTCTCCAGCTCGACGATGATCTGCTCGACCTGCTTGCGGGTCTCCGCCTTCAGGCGGGAGACCGCGGCCTGCCTGGCAGCCATCGCTTCGACCTCGCGCGGCTCGAGGCGCGGCATCTGGCGCGACCAGGCGCGGTCCGCCGTGTCGCGCAGCGTCACCACCTCGATCCCGACCCCGGTCTGTTCGGCGATGCGCGCCCGCTGCTCCGGCGTGAGCGCCACCCGCGTCTCGGCGCCGGTGACGGCCGGGGTGAAGCGATCCTCCAGCGCGCGGGCCATCTGCGCCAGCTCGGCGCAGCGGGCCTGCAGCTGCTCCGCCATCTCCTGCAGCCGCTGCGGATCCTTCTCCTCCGCCATCCGGGTCGCGAACCCGGCCGCGTCCGCCTGCTTCTGCAGCAGCTCAGCGACATCCGCCATGCGTCCCATTCTACAGGAACGGAGCTGCTCTTCGCGCGGAAGGCCGGGTGCATCCCGGAGAACTGCGGTCCACCTCGATGGGCATGGACCTTCCCTCTGCGTCGGCTGGAGCACGGCAATTCCTTCCGGAGCGACACGCTTTTGGACACCTGCGGAATGGCGGGCGAATTGCTATGGGCTTTTGCGGCGGAGGTCGGGGATGGCGTTGCGGCTGCGGTACCAGATCGACAGCCCGCGCCGGCTGCGGGAGCACGTCCATCTCGTGGACGGGGCGGGGTACTTCTTCTTTCCCGGCGCCATCGCCCCCAAGGGCACGCTGGCGTCGCTCGAGATCGATTTCAGCTCCACGGCCCAGGTCGCGCTGATGCGCGGCTGGGTCTGGGCCCGCTCCACGGGCGGCGGGTTGTGGCTCGAGCTCGCCGCTGCACAGCGGTGCCTCGACAAGCTCGAGCGGGTCCCGGAGCGGAACGAGACGCGCCTGGCCAGCGATCAGCTGGTGCTCGCGGAGCCTGAGGGCCTGCCTGGGCTGCTCTGCCGTCTGCGCGACGTCAGCGCCGGAGGGGCCCGCCTGGCGGCGATGCCGTCGGACGCGGGAACGCCGGGCCAGCGGATCCGGGTGAAGCTGCCGGAGGCAGGGACCGCGGGCGACCAGCTCCTGGCGCACGGCTGTGTGAGGTGGGCGGGGGAGGGCGAGATCGGCATGGAGTGGGATGCGGAGAATCCCGGCTCGCGCGTGGCCGTACGCCGGCTCCTGCAGAATGCCCGGCACGAGTGGGAGGAGGCGAAGACCGCGCTGCACCCCGCCGCCTGCCGCTGCCTGGGAAGGTGTCCCCCGCCGTCCGTCGAGCTGCTCGGCTGAGCGCTGGTTCAGCCCACGCGCCGCAGCACCTGCACGCTGCGCGCCTGCACTTCGAGCTTCGCCCCCGCTTCGAGGGTCTGCGCCCGGCGGGAGCGGCGCAGCTCCGGGGGCGTGTCGGACGCGGTGTCGAGCACGCGCAGCCACTTCTTGCCCAGTTGCTCCGGCGGGAGCTGGAACTGCATCGGCTCGTGATGCGCGTTGAAGATCACGTAGAAGTCGTCGTCCTTGACCCGCTCCCCGTGCTCCCCGGGCCGCTGGATCGAAGTGCCGTTGAGGAACACGCCCAGGGACTTGGCGAATCCGACCTTCCAGTCCTCCTCGGACATCTCCTTCGCCTCCGGCGTGAACCAGGCCAAATCCTTCACCTCGGTCCCGTGCAGCTCTCTCCCTTGGAACCAGCCCCGGCGCCGGAAGATCGGGTGCTCGGACCGCAGCTTGATCAGCCCGCGCGCGAACTCCAGCAGGTCCTCGTCGACGTGCTCCCAGTCCAGCCAGGACAGCTCGTTGTCCTGGCAGTAGCCGTTGTTGTTGCCCCGCTGCATGTGGCCGATCTCGTCGCCGGCGAGGATCATCGGCACGCCCTGCGAGAGCAGCAGGGTGGTGAGGAAGTTCCGCTGCTGCCGGGCGCGCAGCTGGAGCACGTTCGCGTCCTCCGTCTCCCCCTCGGCGCCGCAGTTCCAGGAGCGGTTGTCGTTCGCGCCGTCCTTGTTGTCTTCCTTGTTCGCCTCGTTGTGCTTCTCGTTGTAGGAGACGAGGTCGCGCAGCGAGAACCCGTCGTGGGCGGTGATGAAGTTGATGGAAGCGTACGGCCGCCGTCCGGTGCTGGCGTAGAGGTCGGAAGAGCCGGTGAGCCGGTAGGCGAACTCGCCGAGCAGCGAATCCTGCCCGCGCCAGTAATCGCGCACCGTGTCCCGGTACTTCCCGTTCCACTCCGACCACTGGGCGGGAAAGTTTCCCACCTGGTAGCCGCCCTCGCCGACGTCCCAGGGCTCGGCGATCAGCTTCACCCGGGAGACCACCGGGTCCTGCTGGATGATGTCGAAGAACGCGCTCAGGCGATCGACCTCGTGCAGCTCGCGCGCGAGCGCGGAGGCGAGATCGAAGCGGAAGCCGTCGACGTGCATCTCCTGGATCCAGTAGCGCAGCGAGTCCATCAGGAGCTGCAACATGTACGGCTGCCGCATGTTCAGCGAGTTGCCTGTGCCCGTGTAGTCCATGTAGTAGCGGGGATTGTCGGCCATGGTCCGGTAGTACGCGGCGTTGTCGATCCCCTTGAACGAGAGCATCGGCCCGAGCTCGTTGCCTTCGCAGGTGTGGTTGTAGACGACGTCGAGGAAGACCTCGATCCCGGCGCGGTGCAGCGTCTTCACCATCGACTTGAACTCGTGCACCTGCTCGCCGCGCTGCCCGCGCCCGGAGTACTCGTTGTGCGGGGCGAAGAAGCCGATCGAGTCGTAGCCCCAGTAGTTGCGTAGCCCGATGTCGAGCAGGCGCTGCGAGTGCACGAACTGGTGGATGGGCAGGAGCTCGACGGCGGAGACCCCCAGGGCCTGCAGGTACTCGATCGCCGCCGGCGAGGCCACCCCGGCGTACTTGCCGCGGTGCTCCTCGGGCACGTCGGGATGCCGCTGCGTGAACCCCTTCACGTGCACCTCGTACACGATGGTGTCGTGCCAGGGGCGGCGCGGGGGCCGATCGTCGCTCCAGTCGAAGTACGGGTTGGTCACCACGCAGCGCGGCATGAAGGGCGCGCTGTCGGCTCCGTTCAACACGAGGTCGCCCTCGCCGAGCTTGTAGGGATAGACCGCCTCGTCCCATTTGGGATGCCCCTCGATGGCGCGCGCGTAAGGGTCGAGGAGCAGCTTGGCCGGGTTGCATCGCTGGCCTTTCTCCGGCTCCCAGGGCCCGTGAACCCGGTATCCGTAACGCTGCCCGGGCTCTAGCCCGGCGATGTACCCGTGCCAGACGAAGCCGGTCTTCTCCGGCAGGGGAAACCGCTGCTCGTTGCCGCTGGCGTCGAACAGGCAGAGTTCAACGTTCGAGGCGATCTCCGAGAACAAGGCGAAGTTGGTGCCGGCGCCGTCGTACGTGGCGCCGAGGGGGTAGGAACGGCCAGGCCAGATGCGCATCGCCGTACAGTCTGAATCGCGGGCTTTCGGCGCAAGCCCGCTCACCCCTCAGGCGTCCGTTGCACGGCGTTGGCGGCGGACCAGCTTCCATTTGAAGATCGCCGGGATCACCAGCACGGCGGCGATGGACGCTCCGATGGCGACCTCGATCCAGCGGACCTCGTGCGCCAGGGCGGTCGACTGCCCGAACTGGTACCCGAGCCCGACCAGCACCGCGACCTCCACCAGACCGACGGCCCCGTTGATCAGCTCGAAGCGCAGCATCGGGTACTTCGACCCGCCGATGGCCAGGTAGACCGGACCCCGCAGCGCGACCAGGAACCGGCCGAGGAGGATGGCGCGGAAGCCATGGCGCTGGACCAGCCTTTCGCCCCAGCGGCGCAGGTCCGGAGAGACGATCCGCTTTCCCAGGCGCGTCCGGAGGAGGCCGGGCAAAAAGGAGCGGCCGATCACGTAGGAAGCGGTATCGCCGGCGACGATGGCGAGCCAGGCAGCCAGCCACGCGGCCCAAAGGGGGAGGGCCCCGGTATGCGCCCACCATCCGGCGCCGAGGAGCGCCAGCTCTTCGGGCAGCGGCAGTACCAGCGTCGACACCACGGCGCCGAAGATCGCCAGGGCGGCATACACGTTCCGACCAAGGTAGGTCAGCGGGGCGCGCGGGGCCAGCGGACGGTGAAGGTGGTGCCGCTGGCAGCGTCCGAGCGGACCGAGATCGACCCGCCGTGCGCTTCCACGATCTGCTGCGCGATGTAGAGTCCGAGCCCCAGGCCGGAGTGGTCCACGGCAAAGCGCTCGAAGGCCTCGAACAGCCGGGGCATGCTCTCCGCCGGGATGGGCGGGCCGCGGTTGTGCACTTCGAAGACGACGCTCTCCTCGACGCCCTGGAGCGCAATCCGCACCGGGGAGTCCGCCGGGCTGTAGGCGATGGCGTTGGTCAGCAGATTCGAGACCACCTGCGCGGCGCGGTCCGGGTCGAAGGTGGCGCGGGTGTCGCCGCTCGCGGAGAGCTCCAGGGCGCGCCCGGGATGGAGCACCTGCATGCCGTCGATGATCTGGCGGCAGAGCGGGAGGAGATCCGCATCGCGCGGCGCGACCGGCAGCCCGCGGCCCTGGCGGGTCCGGGTGTAATCGATGAGATCGCGCATCATCCGCTCGATCCGGCTGGCGTTGTCGGCCATGCGCCGCACCACTGCCAGGCGGTTCCGGTCACCCTCCGCGGAGAGCTGCCGCTCGAGGAGCGAGGCGGAGGTGAGAATCACGGCCAGCGGGTTGCGGACGTCGTGGCTGAGGACGCCGAGCATGCGATCGCGGAATTCGAGAGCGGCGCGCAGCTCGGCCTCCTCCGCCATCCTCACGCTGATGTCGGTGTTGACCGCCACGGCGCCCACGATCCGCTCGCCGATCCGGACCGGTGCGGCGCTCGACCGGACGACCACGTCCTTGCCGGTGCCGCGGTGGCGCATCAGCACCTCGCGCGCCGTCCGCTCGCCTTGCAAGGCCTTGATGTAGACCTGCTCCGAGAGCGGCATCGGGGTGCCGTCGATGTACCGGATCTCGAGCTCCTCGACGAGGGCGGCGAGGTCCTTGTCGAGCTCGCCCGCGGTGCGGTACCCGAGCATCTCCAGGGCTGCGCGGTTGGCGCGCTTGATCCCGCTGGCATCACCGACGTAGATGGCCTCGGGGATGCTTTCCAACACCGCCTCGAGCTCGGCGGCCCGGCGCGCCACCTCCTGATCGAGGCGGGCCTGCGCGATCAGGACGGCCACGCGGTTCACCATGGTCCGGAAGAGAAGCTGGTCGTCCTGCGAAAACTCGCGGGACGAACGCGATCCCATCACCGCCACCCCGATGCAGCTCGGGCCCATCATCAGCGGGACGCCGTAGAGGGCCCGCGTGCCCGGGGCGCAGACCAGCGCGGCCGAGAGCGAGGGATCCAGAGAGGCGTCGCGGATCAGGAGAGGGGCGCACTGCTCTTCGATCCGGGCGACGAATCCGTCCCCCGGCGTCTCGGTTCCGAGCGGCGCCGGCTCGGGGAATCCGACGGCGGCGCGCACGCGCATCGAGCCGTCTTCGCGCAACGTGAGCGCCACCGTGTCGACCGAAGCGGTGGTCCCGAGGAAGGCATCGAGGATGCGGGGAAGCAG
>JBGQLA010000296.1:0-6755 GCA_041499865.1 Deltaproteobacteria bacterium | reverse complement strand
TGGTTTTCCATCGTTTTCTCCTCGTTGGCGGCGCGCTCCGTGCGCGCTGTCGGACAGGCAAACGCGGTGCGCCCCGGCGCATTACACCCGCCCTGTAAGCCGTTGGTCGTGCATGACGCCGCCCCTCCTTGACAGCGCTCCGGCCGGAGGTGAGAAGGCGAATGCGTGAGTGAAACCGTCGATGCCGCCGGAGGGCGATCGCCTGACTCCAAGCCGGCATTGCGGGCCCGCGGTGCGCAGGGCCGCGGGGCGCAGGAGGAGGAACGCGAGTTGCTCGAGTGCGGCGCGCTGTCGCCGCAGGCCGTCCTTGCGCGCCTGGCCGGCGCGGAGAAGGGACTCTCTGCCGAACAGGTCGAGGAGCGCCTGGAGCGATACGGGCCGAACGAAGTCGGCCCGCCGCGCCGTGCCGGGTTCTTCGGCGAGATCTTCCAGCGATCGAAGAACCCGCTCGTCGTCCAGCTGCTGGTGATCGCGGCCGTGTCGCTGGCCATGGGTGACGTGCGGGCCGCGTCGGTGGTCGCTGCCATGGTCGTTCTCAGCGTTGCGCTCGGCTACGTCCAGGAGCGGCGGTCGAGCCGCGCGGTCGAGAGCTTGCTGTCGATGGTCAAGGCGACGTGCACCGCGGTGCGCGGCGGCAAGGAGATCGAGCTGCCCTTGCGCGATCTGGTGCCGGGCGACCTGGTCGCGCTGGCGGCGGGCGACATCATTCCGGCGGATCTGCGCCTGGTGACGGCGAAGGACTTCTTCGTCAGCCAGGCGGTGCTCACCGGCGAATCGATGCCGATCGAGAAGACGGCGGCCCCTTGCGAGGTGGGCGGGAAGAACGCCATCGACCTGCCCAACACCTGCTTCCAGGGCTCCAACGTGATCTCGGGCACCGCCCGCGGCGTGGTGATCGAGACCGGCGCCCGGACGTACTTCGGCGCCATCTCGGCGCGCCTTGCGGGGCAGCGGGTGCTCACCAGCTTCGACCGCGGCATCGAGAGCTTCACCTGGCTGATGATCCGGTTCATGCTGGTGATGGTCCCGGCGGTCTTCTTCATCGTCGGCCTCACCAAGCACGACTGGCCGGGCGCTCTGCTCTTCGGGCTCTCGGTCGCGGTGGGGCTGACGCCGGAGATGCTGCCGATGATCGTCACCGTCAACCTCTCCAAGGGCGCGATGGCGATGGGCCGCAAGAAGGTGATCGTCAAGCGGCTCAACTCCATCCAGAACCTCGGGGCGATGGACGTGCTCTGCACCGACAAGACGGGGACGCTGACGCAGGACCGGATCGTGCTCGAGCGTTACGTCGACGTGACCAACCGCAGGTCCGAGGACGTGCTCCGGTACGCGTACATGAACTCGTACTACCAGACCGGCCTGCGCAACCTGCTCGATCGCGCCATCCTCGCGCACGGCGACCTGGACGTGGAGCGCAGCGCCCCGAAGATCGACGAGATCCCCTTCGACTTCCAGCGCCGCAGGATGTCGGTGGTGATCGACTACGAAGGCGATCATGTGCTGATCTGCAAGGGCGCGGTGGAGGAGATCTTCCACGCCTGCAACCGCTACCAGGTCGACGACGACGTCAATCCGCTGATCGCCATGCTCAAGGACGATCTGCTCGAGGAGTACGAGACCCTGAGCAGCGACGGCTACCGCGTGGTGGCCATCGCCTATCGCGAGTTCCCCCGGGAAAAGGAGGTCTTCTCGGCGGCGGACGAGAGCGACCTGGTGCTGCTCGGGTACCTTGCGTTCTTCGACCCTCCCAAGGACTCGGCGATGGCGGCGTTGGAGGCGCTGCGCAAGAGCGGCGTCGTCACCAAGATCCTCACCGGCGACAACGCGCTCGTCACCCGCAAGGTCTGCCGCGACGTGGGAGTCGCGGTGGACGAGGTGGTGACGGGCGATCGGCTGCGCGGCCTCTCCGACCCGGAGCTCAGCGCGCTGGCGGAGAAGGCGCAAGTCTTTGCCCGGCTCACCCCGGCGCAGAAGGAGGACATCATCCGCGCGCTGCAGCGCGCCGGCCACGTGGTGGGGTTCATGGGCGACGGCATCAACGACGCGCCGGCGATGAAGACCGCGGACGTGGGCATCTCGGTCGACACGGCCGTGGACGTCGCCAAGGAATCGGCGGACATCATCCTTCTGAAGAAGAGCCTGATGGTGCTCGAAGACGGCATCCTCGAGGGCCGCAGGGTGTTCGGCAACATCACCAAGTACATCAAGATGGGGGCGAGCTCGAACTTCGGAAACATGTTCAGCGTGGTGGGCGGCAGCTGGTTCCTGCCGTTCCTCCCCATGGCGCCGATCCAGGTGCTGGTGAACAACCTCCTCTACGACTTCTCGCAGCTGGGCATCCCGGCCGATCGCGTGGACGAGGAGTATCTGCTCAAGCCGCGCAAGTGGAACATCGGCAGCATCAAGAAGTTCATGGTCCGGATCGGACCGATGAGCTCGATCTTCGATTACACGACGTTCTTCCTCATGCTGTATGTCTTCGGCTGCGCCGCCTTCACCACCACCGCCGATCCGGCGCTCAAGGCGCACTTCGAGAGGCTCTTCCACACCGGGTGGTTCGTCGAATCGCTCCTCACCCAGACGTTGATCGTGCACATCATCCGCACCAACCGCATCCCGTTCTTCCAGAGCCGCGCCAGCTGGCCGCTGGCGCTGACCACCGTGCTGGTGATGGCTGCGGCGTGCGCGCTTCCTTACTCGCCGCTGGCAACGTACCTGGGGCTGGTCCCGTTGCCGCTGTCCTTCTGGCCGTGGATGCTCGCCACGGCGGTCGCCTATTCGCTGCTTACCCATCTGGTGAAGATGCGCTTCGTCCGGCGCTACGGGGCCGACTAGTGCCGGGCTCGGGGCCTCGATGAAGAGCTTCCTCGCCGCGCTTCGCGAAGGACGCCTGGTCGAGCTGCCGGATCCCGACAAGGGGAAGGCGCTCGAGTATCTCGCCAACCTGATCGAGGCGGTGCCCGACCTGCCCAGCGTGCCCGAGCTGTACGAGGCGATGATGGCGCGCGAGCGGGCGATGAACACGGGGATCGGAATGGGGGTCGCCTGTCCGCACGTGCGCGCGGCCGGGAGCGGCGAGCTGGTGTGCGCGGTCGGATGGAGCCCGCCAGGCATCGACTACGGCGCGCCAGACAGCAAGAAGGTGCACCTCGTCGTCATGTATTACATCCCGGAGTCGCAGAAGAACGTCTACCTCAAGGAGATCTCCTCGCTGGCCGCGGCGGTGCGGCGCGAGGGCGACATCCACCCGCTGGCGACCGCCGAGGACATCGCCACCGTGCGCGAGCGGCTGCTCGACTGGGTGAGCGCGGCGGTCGAAGCCAACATTCCCGAAGCCAAGGCGCGGATGATCCGCCTGGAGGCGCGGCAGGCAGCGACGGAGGTGGCGCCGCTCGCGGCCGGACCCCTGCAGATCGCGGCCACGCTGTTCGTCCAGGCCGAGGGGCAGAAGACGGTGGTCCTCTGCCAGCAGCCGGACCTGGCGGCGGCGCTGGAGAAGGAAGAGGACGTGGGGATGCTGGTGCAGCAGCGCGCACAGTTCGAACGGGCCGGGTACCGGCTCGTCTTCCATTCCGCGACGCAGTACCAGGAGGCGCGGATGCTCTACGAGTACTGGGCGGTGAAGGCGGGGCCAGGCTGAAGCCGCCGTGAAATACCTCCCGGAGCCGCGCGTCGGGTGGTCGGGGCGGTGCGATCGTGACCATCCGACTGGCGCTGGCGGCGTTGCTCTGGCTCTCCGGCTGCTCCAGTCCTCGCGTTGCCGCGACGCAGCCGGATGCCGCCCCTTCGCGCGACGAGCTCGCCGGCACCTGGGTCGGGCAGGTGTCGCACGCGGGGGAGAGCTCCACGCTCGTCCTCCGGATGGAAAAGTCGGCGGAGGAGTTGCAGTGCCGCTGGTCCACTCCCGCGATCGACCTCTGGGATCTTCCCATCGGTCCTGCGCGGGTGCAGGGGAGCGAAGTTCGCGCCGGGCCGGTTGCGCTGGTGTACGACCGCGCGGCGCAGACGTTGTCGGGCGCCATCCCTCCGGCGCTCGTGCCGGTGTACCCGATGCGCGTCGAGTTCCACCGCTCGCCGCCGGTTTCGCGCAAGGAGCGGCGGGAGCCGGCCGCGAGGAGCGCCCAACCGGTCTGGGTCTTCGATGCCGGATCGCCGATCTGGGCCGACCTCGCGGTTGCGGCCGGCGCGGTGCTGGCCGGCGGCGAGGACGGCGCGCTCCATTCCATCGATGCGCGGTCGGGCAAGCTTCTGTGGACCTTCCACGCGGGTGGCGCCATCCGCGCCCGGCCGGCAGCATTCGGTGGAGAGGTGCTCGTGCCCAGCGATGACGGCTTCCTCCAAGCGCTGGACGCGACCAGCGGACGGCAGCGCTGGCGGGCGCGGATCGAGGCGAAGCCGGTGGTGCGCGTGCCGCTCTCGGACCCGAATTCCAGATATGAATTCCGCGCCTCGGGCGCAGCGACCGATGGGCAACGGATCTACCTGGGCACGCACGACGGCCGCGTGCTGGCGTTCGGGCGCGACGGAGCGGGACCTGACTGGGAATTCCGCGCCGGCGACGCCGTGGTGTCGACGCCGCTGATCGCGTCGGGCAAGGTCTACTTCGGCAGCTTCGACGGCAACGTCTACGCGCTCGCGGCGGACTCCGGCGCGCTGCTCTGGAAGCACGATACCGGCGCGCCGGTCACTACGTCGCCTGCGATCCACGACGGGCTGGTGGTCGTCGGGAGCCGCAGCTACGACCTGCTCGCGCTCGACGCCAGGACGGGCAAGCCGGCATGGACGCGGTACTTCTGGTTCTCCTGGGTCGAGTCGCCCGCATCGATCCTCGATGGCGCGGTCTACATCGGCTCGTCCGACGCCGCGAAGCTCTTCGCCTTCGAGGCCGCCACCGGACGCCGCATCTGGGAGATCGATGCGGGAGGCAGCGCCTGGGGGCAACTCGCGGTGACGGCGGAGCGCGTCTTCGCCGGCGCGGTGGGAACCCTGCACTACTTCGTTCCGCACCGGGCTTCGGTTCTCGCCGTGGACCGCCGGACGGGCAGCGCGGTGTGGCGCTATTCCGTCGATCCGCCGCCGGGCGCCCCGGCCGGATTCGTCGCGTACGGATTCGCGGGATCGCCGGCGCTCGGGGAAGGGCTGGCGTATTTCGGCGGTCTCGACGGCAAGGTGTACGCGTTCGCCCAGTAGCCCAGCCTGCACGAGCTGCGGCTTTCAGCGCTGGAGAAGCGGCGCCAGAAGCACCACCGAATAGCCCACGGCGGGAGCCTTCTCCCCGTGACAGGAGCCAACGATGGATCTGCGAGGCAAGGGCGCGCTGATCACGGGCGCGAGCAGGGGATTGGGAGCGGCGCTGGCCGCCCGCTCGGAGGAAGACCTGGCGCGGGTTGCGGCCCGGATTCGCGCCGCGGAGGGTGAGGCGCATCCGCTGGTCGGCGACGTCGGCGGCAAGCGGAAGGCGCACGCCATCGCCGGAGCGGCGGCGGCCCTGGTGGTCCGATCGAGCTCCTGACGCGGGCGACCGCGCACTCCGAACGCGAGGGCTACCTGTGCCACGAATTCGGCGATGCCTGGCTGATCCTGCGCTCGCCCTCGCCGTCCTGAACGCGCGCCAGGGGCTCCGGCTGGAGCACCCGGCCGAAGCCGGCGAACAACTCCGACATGAGATGAGGCGTGCGCGGAGTGTCGCCCGCTCCCTTGCGCCGCAGCGGCGCGTTGATCTGACGGCCCGTCGCATCCGCCGCGTCGTGGGGCCTGATCAGATTCATCGGTTCCCGCACGATGCCGTGATTGGTCGCGTGCACGATCAGCAGCGTGCCGTCCTCCAGCACCTCTTCGACGAGGCCGATGTGCGTGAACGGGTCGTTGAGGCGGCGATCGCCGTTGCGGTCGTAGGAGTTGTCGAAGAACACCAGATCTCCCGGGGCGGGGAGCTTCTGCCGGTGCAGCAGGCCGTGGCGCTCGATCCAGCGGAGGATGGCGCGCACCCCGTTGTCGCTGGGATGGCCTTCGGAGAACAGATCCACTCCCGCGCGCGCGTACAGTCCGCGGACGTACCCGGAGCAGTCGGTGGGGATGCGCCGGCCGTCGAGCTCGGGATCGCTTCGCCCGAGGGTTGCCCGGGCGCCGGCGAGCACCGCCTCCAGCGAGCCCGCCGGACCGGCCCGGCGTTCCCGGGGCTGCGATTCCACCGCCCCCGTCGCTTCGTCCGCGACATCGTGCATTGGAACCGGAGTGGTGGCGCAGCCGAGGGCCACCGCGATCGACGCCGCGAGAGCGAAGCGCGCGCGGGTGCAGCGCGAAGGCGGCGGGGCGGTCAACGTCATCTGGGCGCCGGGAGGCGATTCGACTGTACGGGCCTGCCCCGGGCATCGGAAAGAGGGGCGGGCGCATACTCGCCGGGTACTTCACACAGATTTGCCTACATCCCGGGAGGCGTCTTCACCAGGCGCCAGCCGGTATCGCTAATTTTGCGTCTCGCCTCTGCGGAGTCGCGCAAATGTTGCGCCGGGGCGGGTTTCCCGTCCGGGCCCTACCCTGTCCCTCTTCTTGCATAGAAGAGGCGCGAGAACTCTGCGCGACTCGAGGGATGGATGACACGCGATCTAGTAATCGGAATGGCAGGCTCCGGCGGCGACGGCATCGTCAGCGCGGGTGAATCGCTGACCGCCGCGTGCGCGATGGAGGGCTACCACGCGATGATGACCAAGAGCTTCGGCTCGCAGATCCGCGGCGGGGAGTCCTCCTGCCGC
>JBGQLA010000295.1:0-6764 GCA_041499865.1 Deltaproteobacteria bacterium | reverse complement strand
GGTGAGGAAGTCACCGCGCGCCTGCGAGAAGCGCGGCTGCACCGGTACCCCCGCCCAGGCCTGGACGCCGAAGCCGTAGGCGATCACGCCGTCGGCCGCGATTCCGTCGAGCTGCGTCGCGCGCAACGCGCCGCCGACCGCGAGCTGCCGGCCGACGCGGAGGAGCAGGTGGCGCTTGAGGAGCCGCCCTTCGAAGAAGAAGGAGTCGAGGTCCCCTGCCGTGCGATGCTCGTCGAAGGGCGGCCCCAGCGTGAGCCGGCCCCAGCCGCGGGCGACGATGCGCACGTCCTGCAGCCAGTCGGTGCCGTCCGCGCGGGTGCTGAGCGCGAAGCTCTCGTAGATGGGCGATTCCTGGTATCCGCCGTTGCGCGTGTAGGGGTGGGAGTCGAACAGCGTGGTGGCGCTGCCGTCGGCGCGCGCCGCGGCCGCCGCGAACAGGGCGAGGACCAGCAGCTTACGGGGTGACATCGATCGCTCCGTTGATGTGCGCGCTGGTGCGGGCGCCCGGCGGGCCCGAGATCAGGATGGCGCCGTTGGGGGCGACGGTGTTGGCGTGGCAACGGGCGCAATCAGGAAAGACCACGCCGGAGTGCGCAGGTGTGCTCGGCGGGATCCCGTGGCACGAGCCGCAGAACGCCTGCGAAGTGCCGAGCGTCCACCCCGGGGTGCGCAATCTGGCGTTCGCGTCCCCCGCCATCGTCTGCCCGCCGCCATGGCAATACGTGGAGGCGCAGGTGGCGCTGGCGCGGTTCCACGCCGGCGAGGCGCCGTCGTGGGTGGCAAGCCCGCTGAACGCAACGGTCGCCGGCAGCGGATGATCGACGTGCCCGGGGGTGTCCAGCGCCGCCGGCACCACGTGGCATGCGCTGCAGGGAACCGGGGCGGACATCCCGTGCGCCGAGGTGAGATGCGCCTGGTGTGCGCCGACGCCGAGGGCAGTCGGGCTGGTGTTGCCCGATGAGTCGCGCGGTGGGCCGGCGTTCTGTGCGCTGCTGCCGTGGCAGGCCGAACAGGTGCCGGAGGTATCGCCCAGCTGCACGACGCCATCGACGTGAAGCGTGGGGGCAATCCTGGCCGGAGTCGGAGCGATCAGCTGGTGGCAGGCGGAGCACTGCGCGTTCGAAGAGTACTTCGCGTCGTGGCTCGGCGGCGGCAGCCCGTGGCAGGTCCCGCACGCGGCCTCCGCCGCACCGCCGGTCCAACTCGGCGCGGTGTGCGTCGCCTTTGTGTCCTGGCGCGTCCCGCCATGGCAGTAGATGTTCGAGCAGGTGGCGCCGTCCCAGGCGGGAGCGCCGGTGCGCCCGGGAGCGGCCAACGCCGCCAGCGACTGCGCGCTGAACGTCACGGTGCCCCGTGTCTTCGGCTTGCCGTCGGGCGTGGTGAGATGGCCGGGATCGTTCCAGTGCACCGGCTTCACGTGGCATTCGCTGCAGTCGAGCTTGCGTCCAACCGGACCGAGCGCGTGCGCGGTGTGTGCGCCGGTGGCGGGAGGCTGGCCGTGGCAGGTGTCGCACGACGTCGGTCCCTGCGCGTGGCACTGCGTGCAGGACACGCCGGCGGTCCCTCCGGCGAAGTCCTCGCCGTGGCATTTCGCGCAGACCTCGAGGTTCCATGACGCGTTCTTCACGATCTCGCCGTGGAACTCGCCGTGCGTATCGTGCGGATTGAGGATGCCCCCCAGGTGCACGTCGGAGCGGAAGAACGACAGCTGCCCGTCGACGACCCAGAGCTTGACGGTTTTGAACTGGTCGTCGGTGAGCCGGCCATGGTGGACCGCGTCGGCCTGCGCCGGATCGATCGTGCGCAGCAGCAGCGACTGGTCGTCGCCCGCGACCGCCACCGGCGCATCCTGCGGGCCCAGCGCCGCGAGATAGGACGTGGTCCGGTATCCCGCGGCCGCGTTCGCGCCGCTGTGACAGGAGGAGCACTTCGACGCGAACAGCGGAGCGATCTCCTCTTCCCAGCTGACCCGATTCGTGGGCGAGCCCTGTTGCGGCCGCGCCTTCGAACAGGCGAGCACTCCGCAGATCGCCACCGTCGCCACTGCGAGGTTGCGCGCGCGCATGGGGCCCCCTCGCTTACTGCGCCGCGTCGATCTGGGACTGGGTGACATCGAGCTGCCCACCGTTCTGCTTCATGTGGCTGATGAAGAGTCCCGAAGCGTGGCAGGCGGAGCAGGTGGCCGTGATCTTCGTCGTGCGCAGGTAGGTGCTGGGATCGGCCGGCGTCTCCGTCGAGGTGGTGGTGCCGTTGGCCGGCGCAAAGCTGGGGCTGTAGGCGCCGGCGTTGTGGCAGATCTCGCAGTTGTTCACGAGGCAGAAGCTGGGGTTGCTGCTCGTGCAGGCGTCGTTGCCCGGGAAGACCGCCTTGCGGAAATCGTTAGGCGTGCCGCCGAAGCCGTAGATGACCGGCCCCTGCCCGCTGAACTTCGCGCCGTGGATGCCGTGGATGAGCCTCTTGAAGTCGATGCTCTCCTCGGCCTTGTTGTCGAGAGTGGTGCCGGTGGTGGGGCGGCGGTTGATGTCGGTGGCATTGGCGTTGTGGCAGGCGACGCAGGTCTCGATGCTGCTGGTGCGGTTGTTGCCGTGCAGCGTGAGGTTGCCGTGGCAGACATTGCACTTGGCGATGTCCACCGCCTGACGGCGTGCCGTCGAACCGGTGACGGTGCCGGTGACGGCAAAGTTGAGGGTCGCGCTCTTCACCGGGATGCGCTGCTGGACCGCCGGGGTCCCTACGGGTTCCGCGGGGTGGCCCTCCATCACCACCTCACCCATGCCAACCGCGTCGGCGGGGATCGCGGTAGGTGAGGTCACCGTGAAAGTGCCCGCCGTGCCGCCCGCGACCTTGTTCGCGAGGGCGTCGATGGTGACCGGTTGACCCGGGTTCACACCGCTGCCCTGGTTGTTGAAGTTGGTGTCGGCGGGCGTCGTGACGGCGCGCGTGGTCCAGGCGATGTCGATGGCCAGGCGGCTGTTGCCGTTCGCGGTCTGCGCCCAGGCCGGCTCGGTCAGAGTGTAGGGAGCGTTGCTTGCCGCGGGATTCAGCACCTGGAAGGTCACCACCGGCTTCTGCCCCGGCGCGGTGTTGGTGACGCTGATGAGCTTGTACAGGTACTTGCCGGTGAGGGTCAGCTGGACGGCGGTGAGACCGGTGTGCCTCTGATCGATTGGCGAGATGCCCGAGCTGGAGGCGTGGCAGAGCGCGCAGGCGCTGTCGTCGCTCTGCGGGCCGCCGGAGTGGAGCGTGAAGCCGGCGGGGGCGGTTGCGTCGAAGCTGGTCAGGTCGTGGCAGGAGGCGCAGGCGACCCTGCTGGGCTTGTTCTTCCAGTTGTCAGCCGCCGGCCCGGTGGCGCCGATGTGGCAGGCAGTGCAATTGCCCGGATCGGAAGTCGAGTTCGAAGTCATCTGCGGGAACGCCACGTCGCTGAAGTCCACGCCGTGGAAGGTGAAGGTCCCGCCGGCGAGCACGCTGGGCAGGTTCTTGCCCATGTGCACCTTGTGCAGCACCCGCTTGAAGTCGACGGTGCCATTGTACGGATCGGGCGCGTTGCGCTGCGCGGTGGGCAGGCTTGGGTCGAGGCTGGAGGAGTTGTGGCAGGTGACGCAGTAGTTCACGTCCAGGCGGCGGCCGTGCGCGGTGAGGCGCTGGTGGCACGCGTTGCACGCCGTCATCGTCACCAGGCTGCGCGGATCTGTATCCGTCACCGTCACCGCCGTGTCGTAGGTGTGGAGGTCGAAGCTGGCGGTGAACGGCGGCGTCGGCTGCACCGTGATCTTGGCGGGCGGCGGAGGGATTCCGCCCACGCCTGTCCAGATCGTCGGACTGAACGTGGTGACGCTGGCCGGCGAGCCCGGCGTCGGCGCGCCGCTCTGGAGGCCAACGCGGGTCGGCAGCGCCGGGTTGAAGGCCACGGGGTTCACCACGCCGTAGCTGGCGTTGAGCGGCTGCACGACGGCGAGGTCATCGCCAACGCAGGCAGGCGACGTGCAGGAATTCACCACGCCTCCGAGGAAGCAGGTGTAGGTGCCCGGGGGCGACTCGGTGCACGCGGCCTGGGCCGCCGCCGGGAAGGCCGCGGTCGGGAGCGAGCTCTCGGTGGTGCCGCCGATGGAGACGTCGGTCAGCGGGTTGTAGCTGCGGTTGATCAGGTTGCGCCAGTTGGAGATGCCTCCGGTCGCCGCCGGCACCAACTGGGCGACGGTGAAGGCGAAGGAGGTGAGGCCGGTGACGGGGTTGCCGTTGGTGACCGCGTCTTTCACCGTGAACACGACGGTGGGCTTGATCGGAGCGGAGCTAGGAATGGTGACGGAGGTGATGGTGGCGAAGCTGCGCACGAGCGCATTCGCCGCAGCCGCCTTGTGCAGAACGATCTCGTCGGCGAGTTGTCCGCTGCCGTGGCAGATGATGCAGGTTTCCGCCGTCAAGGCGGCCGGCCCTGCGTCGGGCGTGGGTCCGGCGTCCGGTGGCGATCCCGGAGGTCCTGCGGGCCCCTCCTTGCCGGCAGGGCCCGCGCAGGCGAGCGCCGCGAGCAGGCCGGCCAGCACGAATCCGTTGCGCGATGTCGATTTGCTGCCGGGAATGTTCTTCGGGGTCAGCCGCATGAGACCTCCGGATGGCGCAAAAACGGTCGCAAGGAATATGCCTTGCCGTTTTCACGGCGGTATTTCCGCTGGAGCGCCTTTGTCCGATATTCGTGCCGCACGATTTGCGGGCGGACGGGACCGATTCGCGCAAATTGATCGGGCAAAGCAGACGGCCTGGAACTCAGCGGCGGCGGGAGCGCAGGTACCGCGCGTCTTCTTCCTCGAGCGGATCGGGCAGCAGGGCGGCGCTGCACGATCACGGAGACGCAGGACACGCAGGGCAAGTCAGTGATCGCATTGCGCCCGCGCCGACGCGGGGCTACGCACCGCTCGCCCGAAAGGAGCGTGGCCCAGGTGGCACAAGAACGCGGTCGTCGTGTTCGCATCGCTGGTCGCGGGCATCTCGGGGTTGACACTCTCCGACGCGCGAGCCCATTGCGACACGCTGGATGGTCCGGTCGTCAAGGAGGCCAGGGTTGCGCTGGATGCGGGCGACGTCACGCCCGTGCTCAAGTGGGTGAAGAAGGAATCGGAGGGCAAGATCGCCGGCGCCTTCAAGAAGGCCGTCGCCGTGCGCGCCAAGGGCGGAGCGGCGAAGGAGCTGGCCGACACGTGGTTCCTGGAGACGCTCGTTCGCGTGCACCGCGCCGGAGAGGGAGCACCATTCACCGGGCTGAAGCCGGCCGGATCGGATCTCCCGCACGCCGTGGTCGCCGCGGACAAGGCCCTCGCCGGAACCCTGCCGGTGGATACGCTGACGAAGCACGTCTCCGGGATCGTTGCCGATGGCATCCGCGAGCGCTTCGCCGTCGTCGCCGAGGCGAAGAAGCGCGCCGATACCAGCGTGGAGGCAGGCCGCAAGTACGTGGAGGCCTACGTCGAGTACATCCACTACGTGGAGCGCGTCGCGCAGGTCGCTTCCGGCGCCGGCGGCCACGCCCACGAGGGCCACGCCGCGGGAACCGACTGACGCCCTGCGCGGAGGCGTGGCACAGCCTCGCCGCGCTCTGCTAACGTCGATCTCGTGTGGGGGAGGAGATGCCGACTGGAGACAGAATGCCCCTTATCTGTCCTTCCCGCGCCTGATGCCGGCCATCTGCGGAGACTTCTTCGGCCGCAAGCACGCCACGCAGAACTACGGCTTCCTCTACACCGCCAAAGGCACCGCGTCCGTGTTCGTGCCCATCGGTCGGCGCGACGCCGCCGATCCGGCACGCTGGGCAGGCATCGATTCCATTCCCGACGAGGAGATCTGGGCCGTGCGCAACCAGCTGCGCGCGGCGCTGGTCCAGTTCGTCCGCACGCGCAGCGTCGACGACCGGCTGGCCCGCGGCGAGCCGCTCGGGTACGTGGAGGCGGCGTCGCGCGTCTTTCGATGCCTCCGCGCTCACCATCGGGTTCGCCCGGCGCGTGGCCTCGTACAAGCGGCTCCACCTGATCATCCAGGATCCGGCGCGTGCGGTCGCTCTCCTGCAGGGGCCGCGCGCCCTCCAGGTCATCCTCGCCGGCAAGGCGCATCCGCGCGACGAGGACGCGAAGCGGATCGTCCAGCTCGTCTTCTCGCTCAAGGCGGAGCGCGGCGTTGGCGGGCACGTCGCGTTCCTCGAGGACTACGATCTGGCGATGGCTCCGTATCTCCTCTCCGGGTGCGACGTCTGGGTCAACCTGCCCCGGCCTCCGCTGGAGGCGAGCGGGACCAGCGGCATGAAAGCCGCGCTGAACGGGGGGCTCAACCTCGCCGTCCTCGACGGCTGGTGGTGCGAGGGGTTCCGCGGGGACAACGGCTGGGCGATCCGCAGCGACGAAGGCGGCGACACGCGCAACCAGGACGCCCGCGACGCGCAGGCTTTCTACGACCTGCTCGAGCGCGAGGTCGTCCCGCTCTACCACGACCGCGACGCGGCCGGCGTCCCGCGGGCGTGGGTCCGGCGGATCAAGGCATCGCTGCGATCGATCGGCCCCGCCTTCTGCGGCGGCCGCATGCTGCGGGACTACCTCTCCCGCGTGTATCTCGCGGACGGGGCCGCGCGCCAGGACGGTGCTCCATGACCCCGATCACCTCGACGTCGCAGGCGCTGCGCTTCTCCGCCGCATGGCTGCCGCGCCAAGCAGCTCGTGCCTGCGGCGGATGCCTTGGTGCTGCACCGGCTTCATCGCCTGGCGCTGCGCGAGCGCGTGCCC
>JBGQLA010000294.1:0-6766 GCA_041499865.1 Deltaproteobacteria bacterium | reverse complement strand
TCCGGAGACGCGCAGCGACCGCGGCATCCTCTCCACCCATCTCTACAGCGACGGGACGCAGTGGGACATTCTCAAGATCCCCGGAGGCGGCAGCAAGAAGCCCTTCAGCCCGGAGGTGTGGGAGAAGCGCGAGCAGTTCATCAAGATGAACGGCCGCGAGGTCTACAAGACGGCGGTGCGGGTCCTGGAGACGGCCTCGCGGGCGGCCCTCTCCCGCAACGGCTACCGTCCGCAGGACGTCACGCACGTGATCGCGCACCAGGCGAACCTCCGCATCCTCGACGCGGTGATGAAACGGCTGGAGATTCCGCTGGAGAGGTGCGAGGTCAACATCGACCAGGTGGGCAACACCTCCTCCGCCTCGGTGCCGCTCACCCTCGACCAGGCGAATCGCGCCGGGAAGCTGAAGGACGGCGACCTGGTCCTGATGATGGCCATCGGCGGCGGAATGGCCTGGGGCAGCGCGCTGCTTCGCTGGTAACGGATGAAACTCGCCTTCGTGTTTCCCGGTCAGGGTTCGCAGTACGTCGGCATGGGCCAGGCGCTGGCGCAGGCCTATCCGGCGGCGCGCGCCGCCCTGGACGAGGCGGACGCCGCGCTGGGAGGCGGTCTGCTGAAATTGATGGCCGACGGCCCGGAGGAGGAGCTGCGCAAGACGGCGAACACCCAGCCCGCGATCCTCGCCGTGTCCGCCGCCGTGCACCGCGTCCTGGTGAAGGAGGCGGGCGGGAAGTTCCAGTTGCCGGCGTTCTATGCCGGCCACTCTCTCGGCGAGTACTCCGCGCTGCTCGCCGCCTCTTCGCTGACGCTGCAGGAGGCGGTGCGCGCGGTGCGCGCCCGCGGCGCGTTCATGCAGGAAGCGGTGCCCGCCGGCGAGGGCGCGATGGCGGCGATCCTCGGGCTGGAGCCCGCGAAGGTGAAGGAGGCCTGCGAGGAAGCGCGCAAGCAGGAGCCGGGCAAGGTGGTCGAGGTGGCGAACTACAACTCTCCCGAGCAGACGGTGATCGCCGGCCATGCTTCCGCCGTCGATCGGGCGATCGCCCTGTGCAAGGCGAAGGGCGCGAAGCGCGCGCTGCCGCTTCCGGTGAGCGCGCCCTTTCACTGCTCGCTGATGTCTCCGGTCCAGCCCCGGCTGGCGGAGGCCCTCGCCGCCGTGCACATCCGGCGGCCGACCGCCCCCGTGATCGCGAACGCCACCGCCGAACCGAACACCGACCCTGCGCAGATCGCCCCGCTCCTGCTCACCCAGGTGACGGCGCCGGTGCGGTGGGTGGAGACCATACAGAAGATGGCGCTCAACGGGGTGGACACGGTGATCGAGCTGGGCCCCGGCAAGGTCCTCGCCGGTCTGGTGCGCCGCATCGACAAGGGCCTGCGAACCTGGTCCGTCGAGGATCCCGCGAGCCTCGCGGTGGTGTTGCGGGAGGTGTTCCAGTGAGGCGGACGTTCCCCGCCATCGCCCTGGCGCTGGCCGCCTGCTCGAGCCAGAGCGAGTTGAACAAGAAGATGCGGGACGACGCCTGCAAGCGGAACATCGATTGCGCGTACGGCCTCGAGTGCGTGGAAGGGGCCGCGCTCGCCGATGGCGGCGTCGCCAGCGGCCACACCTGCCAGTTCCATTCCTTCGGCGATTGCGAGGGCGACGGCACGCAGCCCGGACCGGACGGCCAGCCGCAGTGCCTGAACCCGTACCGCTGCCGCGCCGGCCATTGCACCGTGCAGTGCGCCGGTCACAAGGACTGCAAGGAAGGGGAGGTCTGCAAGGTCGGCCTCTGCCAGAAAGGGGGCAACGCGGTCGCGAGCTGCTCCAGCAATCAGGACTGCCTGTGGCCGGAGACCTGCTACTACGGACAGTGCGTGACTCGCGCGCCGGTCACCCGCTGCACCAACGACCTGGACTGCCCCGCCAGCAACCGCTGCATCAATGGAGTGTGTCAATAACTTGTGACGCGGGCGGGCTTGCGAGCGGGCAAAAGCGTGCTACAAGCCGCGCCAGTTTCGAACCGAAAGGATCGGCCATGTCCGTCGAGGCGAAGGTCAAGAGCATCATCGCGGAACAGCTCGGGGTCGGGGAGGACGAGATCAAGGCGGAGTCCGCCTTCATCGAGGACCTCGGGGCCGACTCGCTCGACATCGTCGAGCTGGTGATGGCGATGGAGGAGGAGTTCGAGGTGGAGATCCCCGACGAGGAGGCCGAGCACATCAAGACGGTCCAGGACGCGGTCAACTTCATCAACGAGCACAAGAAGTAGGGCAACGTGCAGCGCGTCGAACGCAGAGTGGTCGTCACCGGGATCGGCCTCGTCACCCCGCTCGGGATCGGCACCCAGGAGACCTGGGAAGCAGCCATCGCCGGGAAGTCCGGGGTGGGCCCCATCACGCGCTTCGATGCGAAAGAGCTGCCCAGCCGGATCGCGGGCGAGGTGAAGAACTTCGATCCGACGAAGTTCATGGACCGGAAGGAAGCGCGCAGGAACGACCTCTTCATCCAGTTCGGCCTGGCCGCGACGGACCTGGCGCTGCGCGACGCGGGTCTTCCCCTCGACAAGCCGCTGGGAGAGCGCGCCGGAGTGATCGTCGGCTCCGGCATGGGTGGACTGGCCACGCTCGAGGAGACGCATCTCACCGCGGTGCAGAAGGGACACCGGCGGGTGAGCCCGTTCTTCATCCCTTCGATCATCGTCAACCTGGCCGGCGGCCAGATCTCCATCCGCTACGGCGCCGCGGGAGTGAACTTCGCGCCGGTCTCCGCCTGCGCCACCGGCAATCACGCGCTGGGCGAATCGATGCGCCACCTGCAGCACGGCGACGTCGATCTGATGATCAGCGGCGGCGCCGAGGCCACCATCACCTTGCTGGGCATCTCCGGCTTCACCTCGGCGCGGGCGCTCAGCGAGCGCAACGACGCGCCCGAGAAGGCCTCGCGTCCGTTCGACAAGGACCGCGACGGATTCGTGCCGGGAGAAGGCGCGGGCATCCTCATCCTCGAGGAGCTCGAGCACGCGAAGCGCCGCGGGGCGCGAATCTATTGCGAGATCACCGGGTACGCCGCCACCGCGGACGCGTTCCACGTCACCACCCCTTCAGGGAGCGGGGCGGAGCGGGCCATGCGGCAGTGCCTGGAGGACGCCGGGCTGCGCCCCGAAGACGTGCAGTACGTGAACGCGCACGGTACCTCGACTCCGGTGGGCGACACCGCCGAGGTCAGGGCGATCAAGAACGTGTTCGGCGGCTGGGCGAAGAAGGGGTTGATGGTCAGCTCCACCAAGAGCATGACCGGCCACCTGCTCGGCGCCGCCGGCGGGGTGGAGGCTGCGTTCTCCGCGCTGGCGCTGTACCACGGCATCATCCCGCCCACCATCAACGTCGAGCACCAGGATCCGGAGTGCGACGTGGACGTGGTGCCGAACGAGGCGCGCGAGGTGCGGATCAAGCGCGCCGTCTCGAACTCGTTCGGGTTTGGAGGCACGAACGCGGTCGTAGCCTTCGAGCGCTTCGAATGATAGAAGGCGCCTGAATGGCGCCCCTCGCATCGATGGACAGGCCGCTCTCGGAAGTGGACCCGGAAATCGCGCGTCTGATCCGCGACGAGACGCGCAGGCAGGCCGAAGGCCTGGAGCTGATCGCCAGCGAGAACTTCGTCTCCGAGGCGGTCCTCGAGGCGCAGGGCTCGACGCTGACGAACAAGTACGCCGAGGGCCTCCCGGGCAAGCGCTACTACGGCGGCTGCGAGGTAGTCGACAAGGTCGAGCAGCTCGCCATCGATCGGGCCAAGGCGTTGTTCGGGGCCGAGCACGCCAACGTGCAGCCGCACGCGGGGTCGCAGGCCAACATGGCCACGTACTTCGCGCTCCTCCGTCCGGGCGACCGGATCATGTCGCTCTCGCTGGCGCAGGGAGGCCACCTGACGCATGGCTCGCCGGTGAACTTCTCCGGCAAGCTATTCGAGATCCACCACTACGGGCTCGATCCGAAGACCGAGCAGATCGACTTCGACGCCGCCCGGAAGATGGCGCGGGAGGTCCGCCCGCGGGTGGTCCTCTGCGGCGCCTCCGCCTATCCGCGCACGCTCGACTTCGTCCGCCTGCGCGAGATCGCCGAGGAGGCGGGGGCGATGATGATCTGCGACATCGCGCACATCGCCGGCCTGGTGGCGGTGGGCCTGCACCCCTCGCCGGTGCCGCTGGCCGACGCCGTCACCACCACCACGCACAAGACGCTGCGCGGTCCCCGCAGCGGCCTGATCCTCTGCAAGCAGCAGCACGCCAAGGCGGTGGACTCCAACGTCTTCCCCGGGATCCAGGGCGGGCCGCTGGAGCACATCATCGCCGCCAAGGCGGTGGCGTTCGCCGAGGCCCTCCAGCCCGATTTCAAGGACTACCAGCAGCGCATCCTCGACAACGCGCAGGCGCTCTCCGCCGGGCTCACCGAGGGCGGGGTGCGGCTGGTCGCCGGCGGCACCGACACCCACCTGATCCTCTGCGATCTGCGCTCGAAGAAGCTGACCGGCAAGATCGCCGAGACCTCGCTGCAGAAGGCGCACATCACCACCAACAAGAACATGATCCCGGGCGACCCGGAGAAGCCGTTCGTCACCAGCGGCCTCCGCCTGGGCACGCCGGCGCTCACCACCCGCGGCATGGGCACCGCGGAGATGAAGCACGTGGCGAAGCTGATCCTCCGCATCCTCGATCGGCCGGAAGACGAGGGGGAGATCGGGCGCGTGCGCGGCGAGGTGCACGAGCTCACCCGCCAGTTCCCGCTCTACGCGAGAAGGCTCGCCTGAACCGTGAAGTGCCCGTTCTGCGCCGAGGTGGAGAACAAGGTGATCGACTCGCGCCTCTCCAACCAGGGCGCGGTGATCCGCAGGCGGCGCGAGTGCCTGGGCTGCCAGCGCCGCTTCACCACTTACGAGCGGGTGGAGGAGATCCTCCCGATGGTGGTGAAGAAGGATGGCCGCCGCGAGGCCTTCGATCGGCAGAAGGTGCTCGACGGCCTGAAGCTGGCCTGCCAGAAGCGGCCGGTGGGCGCCGATCAGCTCGAGGCGGTGGTCGACGGCATCGAGCGGCGGCTCCAGGAGATGGGCGAGAAGGAAGTGCCCAGCTCGGTGATCGGCGAGACGGTGATGCGCGAGCTGGCCCGCCTGGACGAGGTGGCCTACGTGCGCTTCGCCTCCGTGTACCGCTCGTTCAAGGACCTCGGGGAGTTCATGAGCGAGCTGAAGGAGCTGATCTCCGAGCGCAAGAGCGCCCAGAAGAAGTGACCGGCGAGGACTTCATGCGCCTCGCGCTGATCGAGGCGGAGAAGGGCCGGGGGCGCACGCATCCGAACCCGGTGGTCGGCGCGGTGGTGGTGCGGGGCGGGCGCGTCGCCGGCCGGGGCCACCACCTTCGGGCCGGCCTCGCGCACGCCGAGGTGATCGCGCTGCGCGCGGCCGGCGAGCGGGCCCGCGGCGCGGACGTCTACGTGACCCTCGAGCCGTGCAACCACCAGGGGCGGACTCCGCCGTGCACCGAGGCGCTGATCGCCGCGAAGGTCCGCCGCGTGCTCTTTGGCAGCCGCGACCCGAACCCGCTGGTCGAAGGGCACGGCGCGCGGTGGCTGCGGCGCGCGGGCATCGAGGTCCAGGCCGGCCTCCTGCGCGAGGCGTGCGACGCCGCGAACGAGCCCTGGTTCAAGTTCATCACCAAGGGAATGCCCTGGGTGGTGCTGAAGGCGGCCGTCACCCTCGACGGCAAGCTGGCGGCGCGGAGCGGCGAGTCGAGATGGATCAGCTCGGCGGAATCGCGGCGGCTGGTCCACCGCTGGCGCGACCAGCTGGACGCGGTGCTGGTGGGCGCGGGGACGGTCCGGGCCGACGACCCTCGGCTCACGGTGCGCGGGATCCGCGGCGGCCGGGACCCGCTCCGCGTCGTCCTCGGCGACGTGCCGAAGCGCGCGCGCGTGCTGCGCGAGCGCGGCGAGACCGTGGTCGAACGCGGGCCGCTCGCTGGCGTGCTGCGGCGCCTGGCCGCGCGGGGAATCACCAGCGTCCTCGTCGAGGGGGGCGCGCGGGTGCACGGAGAGTTCCTCCGGGCAGGTCTTTGGGACGAGCTGCGGCTCTTCTTCGCGCCCAAACTGTTCGGGCCCGACGCCCTCTCCTGGGCCGGCAGCGCCGGCAGCGAGCTGCTCGCCCTGAACGCGCTGGAGCGCGTCGGACCGGACGCGCTCCTGACCCTGCGGCCTCGACGACCCGGAGCGCCTACCGGCGGCGGCCGTGGCCGCGGTGCACCTCGCCGCCGTGGCCGCCCCTGAACGCGTTGCCGTGCCAGCCCGGGAACGCCTTCACCGGCCGGGCGGAGCGGACGATCACGCCGACCCGCGCCTGCGGCACCATCCAGCGGCCGATCGGGTGCGCGAAGTGGGCGTGCGGCACCACCACCCAGCCCGGCCATCGCCGTCCGTAGCGGAACCCGGCAGGCGCGAGCGGCGACCAGCAGGCGTATCCGTTCACCCACCGCCACGACACCCACGCGGGCGCCCAGGCGTAGCCGGGGACCCAGAACCAGCCGAATCCCGCGCGCCAGCCCCAGCGCCCGTAATGGTAGACCGCCCATCCCCAAGGCACCGGCGCGGCGAACGACCATCCCCAGGTCGTGCTCACCCACTGCCCGTCCGCGTACGGCTGCCAGTCCGGCCCGACGTTCGCGGGCATCCAGACCCGCCCGTATTCGGGCGTGTCCACCCACCGCCCGTACGGCGAGAGCTGCTGCTCGAAGGTGCGCTG
>JBGQLA010000293.1:0-6769 GCA_041499865.1 Deltaproteobacteria bacterium | reverse complement strand
GTCTCGCGCAGCATCAAGAGCGCGGTGGTCGACGCGGACAAGATCCGCCAGTGCGTGGTGAACCTGCTCTCCAACTCGGTGAAGTTCACCCCGGCGGGCGGGCACATCATGATCAAGGCGGGCCCGGCGGACCGTCCGCCCAGCAAGGCGGGGCCGTTCGGAAGCTCCGGATACTTCCAGATCTCGGTGACCGACAACGGGATCGGCATCGCTCCCGAGCTGCAGGGCAAGATCTTCGAGACGTTCTACCAGGCCGATTCCAGCGCCTCCCGCGAGTACGGCGGCGCCGGCCTGGGGCTCTCGATCGTCCGCAGCTACGTGGAGGCGCACGGCGGCGAGGTCACGGTGCGGAGCGAGCTGAACAAGGGCGCGACCTTCACCTTGATCGTGCCCATCGAGCCCCCTGGCACCGGGCTCTAGATGCCGCGCCATTGACCGGGGAATTCGAGCTCATCGACGCGTTCCTGAAGCCGTTCCCGCGCGGCGCCGGCGTGAAGATCGGGCCCGGAAGCGACTGCGCGGCGGTCTCGGTGAGCAAGGGAATGCAGCTGGTCGCGACCACCGACGCGGTGGTCGAGGGCGTCCACTTCGACCTGCGCCGCTTCTCGCCCGAGGACGTCGGCTGGAAGGCGCTGGCGGTGAACCTCTCGGATCTGGCGGCCGCGGGCGCCCGGCCCCGCTGGTTCCTCTGCGCCCTCGGCGTCCCCCGCAGCGGGCGAAGCGGCCAGATCGCCCGCCGGATCGCGCGCGGCATGGCGCCCTTGGCGAAGCAGTTCTCCTGCGCGCTGGTGGGCGGGAACGTCACCCGCGCCGAGGCGTGGTCGTTGACCATCACCGCCCTGGGCGAGGCCCGCCGGCCGCTCTCGCGAGAAGGGGCGCGGCCCGGCGACGTCCTGGTGGTTGCCGGCGTCCTCGGCGATGCGGCCGCCGGACTCCGCGCCTATCCCTCGCCGATCGCGGCCCGCGCCCAGCGGCGGCCTTCTCCGCTGATCCGCGAAGGCCTGCACGCCGCCGGGCTGGCGTCCTCCGCCATCGACATCAGCGACGGCTTCCTCCAGGACCTGGGCCACCTCTGCCACCGCAGCGGGGTGGGCGCGGTGATCGAGTGCAGCGCGCTCCCGCTGGGCAAGGCCGCCCGCGCCCTGCCCGATGGCATGGAGCTGGCGCTGGGCGGCGGCGAAGACTACGCGCTTCTCCTCTCCGTCCCCCGGCGCAATCTCGCCCGGCTCGCCAAGCGGCTCCGCTTCGCGGAGGTCGGGCGCATCATCCCGGGCCGGTCCATCCACCTGACCGAGCTGGGCCAGCCGCGCCCCCTCCCACGCCGGGTGGGCTTCGACCATCTGAAGTGATCTTTCGCGCCCGCGGGCGCCTGGCGGTTGATCCGGAGCCTTCCGGGCCTTAAAACTTCGCCTTCCGCCCCGCGCAAACCGATGCGCGGAGGCGGTCGTGTGCTTTGGAACCGACTGCGACCTCACCCGCGTTTCTCGCTCCGCGCCCCAAGGGCAGCGCGACGGCGCTCGCCGAGCTCCTCGCCTTCTTCCGCTCCGGCGGGCGGAAGGCGCAGGCGCGCGGCGTATCCGGCGCCGCCCGCGGGTACGTCCTCGCGCAGCTCGCGCGCGACTCGAAGCGGCCGCTCGTCTGCGTGGAGCCCGACGAGGAGGCGGCCGAGGCGCTGGAGAAGGATCTCCGGTTCTTCGCCGGAAGCCGGGCGGTGGTGCGGATCCCCGCCGACGAGGTGCTCCCCTACGAGGGCCTCACCCCCGACCGGTTCGTGGCGCAGCAGCGGCTCGCGGCGCTCTTCCGCCTGCACCTCGGCGAGCGGCCCATCGTGGTCTGCTCGATCCGCTCCATCGGCCGCCGGGTCCTGCCCCGCGCCGCGCTCGACCGGCGCAGCCTGCAGATCGAGCTGGAGATGGAGCAGGATCGCGACGAGCTGGCGCGCAAGCTCACCGCCGCCGGCTACGCGAAAGTCCCGCTGGTCGAGGACCCGGGCACCTACGCGATCCGCGGCGGGGTGTTCGACGTCTGGTCTCCGCTGGAGACGCAGCCGGCGCGCCTGGAGTTCTTCGGCGACCTGGTGGAGAAGATCCGCACCTTCGATCCGCAGACGCAGCGGACGATCAGCGAGGTGAAGGAGATCTCGCTCTGCCCGGCGCGCGAGATCGTGCTCGACGAGGAGGGCCGCCGCGCGGCCATCGCCACCGTCCGGGCGGCGGCGGACGCCGTGGAGACGCCCTCGCGCCAGCTCCGCGAGCTGATCGACGACCTCTCCACGCTGTCGCAGGACGATGAGCTCTTCGCCGCCGGGCTGAGCGCCATCCTCCCGGGCTTCTACCCCGGCGGCCTCTCGCCGCTCACCGAGTACCTCCCGCAGGACGCCCTCTGGGTGCTCGACGACCCGATGGAGCTGGAGCGGCAGTGGGGGGATCTGTGGAGCGCGCTGGAGGAGGCCTTCGAAGCGGCGCGCAAGAAAGGCGAGCTGGCGCTGCCTCCCGACCGGCACTTCCTGCACGAGCGCGATCTCCGGCCGGTGGTCGAGTCCTCGCCGCTGCTCGTGCTCTCCGGGCTGACCGTCGGCGCCGAGCCCGCGGTGGGCACGGCGGAGATCGACTTCGAGCTGCAGCCCACCGGCGATCTGCGCGCCGAGATCCAGAGCCACCACGGCGAGGACGGCGCGCTCTCCCCGCTGGTGCGGAGGCTGGAGTCGCTGCGCGAGCGCGGGACGGCGGCGGTGATCGCCTGCCATTCCTCCGCGCAGGCGGAGCAGACCCGCCGGCTGCTGCTGGACCGTAATCTAATGGCGCAGATCGTGTCGCTGGAGCAGGCGGCGTACTCGCCGAACGTCCATGCGCACCTGGTGGTCGGGGAGATCAGCGCGGGGTTCCTCGACGCGCACGAGCACCTGGCGGTGTTCTCGGACGAGGACATCTTCGGCCCCCGGGCGCAGGCGCGCAGGTCGGCCCGCAAGCCGCGCGGCTTCGGGGCCGAGGCCGCCGATTTCCGCGATCTGAAAGAGGGCGATCTGGTGGTGCACGTCGACCATGGAATCGCGCGCTACGACGGGCTCACCCGCCTGAACGTGCGCGGGTTCGCGGCCGACTTCATCCTTCTGCAGTTCGCCGGCAAGGACAAGCTGTACCTGCCCGTCGGACGGCTGCGCCAGATCCAGAAGTACGCCGGCGGCGACCCCGAGAAGGTGAAGCTCGATTCGCTCAAGAGCCAGACCTTCCAGAAGCGCAAGGCGCGGGTCAAGGAAGAGCTCCTGAAGATGGCCGCAGAGCTGCTCGACATCTACGCCGCCCGCGCCGCCCACCAGGGATACGCCTATTCGCCGCCCGACTCGATGTACCGGCAGTTCGAGGCGGACTTCGAGTTCGAGGAGACGCCCGACCAGGAGCGCGCCATCGGCGAGGTGCTCCGGGACATGCAGGAGAAGAAACCGATGGACCGCCTGGTCTGCGGCGACGTCGGGTACGGCAAGACGGAGGTGGCGCTGCGCGCCGCCTTCAAGGCGGTGGAGGACAAGAAGCAGGTGGCGGTGCTGGTCCCGACCACGGTGCTCGCCTCGCAGCACTTCCGCACCTTCTCCAGGCGCTTCGCGGATTACCCGGTGACGGTGGAGATGGTCTCCCGGATGCGGGACGAGAAGCAGATCCGCGAGATCCTCCAGCGGGCGCGCGAGGGAAGGGTGGACGTGCTGATCGGCACGCACCGGCTGCTCTCGCCGGACGTGAGCTTCCAGGACCTCGGGCTGGTGGTGATCGACGAGGAGCAGCGCTTCGGCGTCAAGCACAAGGAGCGGCTGAAGAAGCTGCGCAAGCTGGTGGACGTGCTGACCCTGACCGCCACGCCGATCCCCCGCACGCTGCACATGTCGATGATGGGGGTGCGCGACCTCTCGATCATCGGCACCCCTCCGGTGGACCGGCGCGCCATCCGCACCTTCGTCTCCAAATTCGACGGCGACACCATCCGGGAGGCGATCGAGCGGGAGCTCTCCCGCGGCGGGCAGGTGTTCTTCCTGCACAACCGGATCGAGACCATCCAGGGCGTGCTCGACTACCTGACGAAGCTGGTGCCGCAGGCGAAGATCGCGGTGGCGCACGGGCAGATGGCGGAAGGAAAGCTGGAGACGGTGATGACGGAGTTCATCGAGCGCAAGCACGACGTGCTCCTCTGCACCGCGATCATCGAGAGCGGGCTCGACATCCCCACCGCCAACACCATCCTGGTCGATCGCGCGGACCACTTCGGGCTCTCGCAGCTCTACCAGATCCGCGGGCGGGTGGGCCGCAGCCGCGAGCGCGCCTACGCGTATCTGCTCATCCCGGCGCACCGGAAGATCACCCGCGACGCGCAGAAGCGGCTTCAAGTCTTGCAGCAGTTCACCGAGCTCGGCGCCGGGTTCCAGATCGCCTCGCACGACCTGGAGATCCGCGGGGCGGGCAACCTCCTCGGGCCGGATCAGAGCGGCAACATCGCCTCCGTCGGATTCGACCTCTACACCCAGCTGATGGAGGAGGCGGTGGCGCAGCTCAAGGGCGAGGAGGTGCGCCAGGAGTTCGAGCCCGACGTGGAGCTGCCGGTCCCGGCGCTGATCCCGGAGGACTACGTCCCCGACGTGCAGCAGCGGCTGTTCTTCTACAAGCGGCTCGCGTCGGCGGCGACCGAGGAGGCCCTCTACGACGCCAAGGGCGAGATGCGCGACCAGTGCGGAGAGCCGCCCGGGGAAGTGGACGCGCTGGTCGAGGTGATGTCGGTGAAGAACGAGCTGCGCGCGCTGCGCATGCGCGGGCTGAAGAGCGGCCCGGGAAGGCTGGTGGTGCAGCTCGGACCCGACGCCACCCTCGACCCCGTCCGGCTGGCGCAGCTGGTGGCGAAGGGAAAGGGGCGATACCGCCTCACCCCGGGGATGGAGCTGGTGGCGATTCTCGATCCGCAGGCGGCCGTCCTGGAGGCCGCCCGTCAGCTCGTCCGCGAGCTGCGCTCCTGCGCGAACTAAACCTTTCCCGGCGGCTGTTCCCTCTGGTATTCCAACCCGGCCCCCTGCCGAAGGAACCGCCGCATGAACCCTCGCCTTGTCAGCGTTCTCTCCCTCGCGCTCGCCCTCGCCGCCTGCAGCAAGAAGAGCGAGAAGTCCGGCCCCGTCGTCGCGGAGGTCGGCAGCGAGACCATCACCGCCGACGATGTGAAGCAGCGGCTCAACGAGACCAGCCCGTTCTTGCGCGCCCGCTACAACACGCTCGAGCGCAAGAAGGAGTTCCTGGAGAACATGGTCCGCAACGAGCTGCTCGCGCAGGAAGCGGTCCGGCAGGGCTACGACAAGAGCCCGGCGGTCCGCGAGCAGATGAAGCGGGCGATGATCCAGGAGCTGATCCGGCACCAGCTCGACTCGCGGCTGGCGGGCACCGACCTCGCCGACGAGGACCTGAAGAAGTTCTATGAGGCCCACCTCGACGATTACGTGAAGCCCGAGCGCGCGCGCGTGTTCCACATCCTCTTGCCGGCGAAGGACGCGAAGGAGCGGGCCGCGGCGCACAAGAAGGCGGACGCGCTGCTCAAGGACATCGACGCCCGGGAGAAGAAGGGCGAGGTGAACGCGTTCCAGACCGTCGCCCTGAAGGAGAGCAAGGACGCTCTCTCCGCGCCGATGGGCGGCGACCTCCGCTTCCTCTCCAAGGACGAGCTGGCCAAGGCGTACGACCCGGAGCTGGCCAAGGCGGCGTTCGAGCTGAAGAACCCGGGCGAGAAGACCGCCCCGTTCGACACCTCGGCCGGCGTCGAGCTGGTGAAGCTGCAGGTGAAGACGGTGGCGATGAACCGCAGCTTCGACGAGAGCAAGGATTCCATCCGCCAGCGCATGGCCCGCGAGCGCCGCAGCCGCGACTACGACGACTGGGTGAAGAAGCTGCGCGAGACCACCAAGGTGAGCATCAACGAGCAGGAGCTGGAGAAGGTGCAGGTGGAGGCGGCGCAGCCGCCGGCCGCTCCCGCGCAGCCGCCGATCTCCGCGAGCCACCCGCAGGCCCTGCCGCCCGCCGCGCCGCCGCAGCAGGCGACGCCCACCTCCACCTCGAAAATCGGCGGGAACTAGCCCGGCGTGACCGGCCGCGCACACCTCGGGGGCCGATGCGCGCTGGCCGCGCTCGGCCTCTTCGTGTGCTCGCTGTCCTGCCGGCGCGCCGTCCCTCCCGCGGCTCCGACGCCGCGCGCGGTCGCGACGGTGAACGGCGCGCCCATCCCGGTGACCCGGGTGCAGGCCGAGCTGGACCGGATGCGGCACGGCTCCGAGGAGAGCGCCGCCGAAGTGCCGGTGGCGGACGTGCCGAAGCTCGCCCGCGCGCTGCTCGACGCGCTGGTCGATCGCGCCATCGTCCTGCAGCGGGCGAAGTCCGCGGGCTTCTCCGTGAGCGAGGCCGAGGTGCAGCGGGCCACCGACGTCCTGGCCGAGGATGCGCGGAAGGGCGGCGCCGCCTGGGGCGAGCAGCTCGCGCGCGCAGGTCTCAATCCGGAGCAGCTCTCCGACGACACCCGCGAGAGGCTGCTGGCGGAGAAATACGTGGCCGAGCAGACCCGCGCCGAGCGGGCGTCGGCGGCCGAGACGCGCGCGTACTACGACACCCACAAATCGCTCTTCGAGGACCCGGAGGCGGTGCACTGCCTGCAGATCGCCGTCCGCACGCCCGAGGAAGCGAAGAGCGTGCTCGACCAGCTTCGCGCCGGGGCGGCCTTCGACAAGATGGCGCGGCAGGCGGGGACCTCGCCGGAC
>JBGQLA010000292.1:0-6788 GCA_041499865.1 Deltaproteobacteria bacterium | reverse complement strand
TTCGAGGAGAAGGCCTCCATCGACACGCAGGGGCTCGGAGACGAGTTCAGCCCGCAGGTGGTGGAAGCCCTGGTGGCGCTGGCGATGGCCATCGGGCACGAGGGCTTCGAGGGGCATCCCATCGGCACCATCTTCGTCCTCGGCGACTCGACGGCGGTGATGGAGCACAGCAAGCAGCTGACGATCAATCCCTTCCAGGGCATCTCGGAGGCGGAGCGGAACGTGCTCGATCCGAAGATCCGGGAGGCGATCAAGAACTTCGCCGTGCTGGACGGCGCCTTCATCATCCGCGAGGACGGGGTGGTGCTCGCGGCGGGGCGCTACCTCCAGACCGGCGAAGGGAACGTGGAGCTCCCGCTCGGGCTCGGCGCGCGGCACGCCGCGGCGGCGGCGATCACGGTGGACACCAACGCGGTGTCGATCTCCGTCTCCCAATCGAGCGGCGCGGTCCGGGTCTGGAAAGGCGGCCAGTCGGTGCTCGAGCTCCAGCAGGTGGCGAGGAGATCGTAGCCGCCGTGTGATACAGGGCGCGGCATGGCCTACCGGTTCCTCGATGCGTGCCGTCGGAAGCCCGTCGACACCACCCCCGTCTGGCTGATGCGGCAGGCTGGCCGCTACCTCCCCGAGTATCGGGCCGTGCGGTCGAAAGTCTCCTTCCTCGGCCTTTGCAAGACGCCGGACCTGGCGGCGGAAGTCACCATCCAGCCGGTCGACATCCTCGGCGTCGATGCCGCCATCCTCTTCAGCGACATCCTGGTGGTCTGCGAAGCGATGGGGATGCAGCTCATCCTCGAGGATCAGGGGCCGCAGTTCCCGGCCCCGCTGCGGACGCAGGCGGACGTCGATCGGCTTCGCGTCGCGGATCCCGAGCAGGAGCTGGGCTACGTGATGGAGGCCATCCGGCGGACCCTCAAGGGTCTGCAGGGGCGGGTGCCGCTGATCGGGTTCTGCGGAGCGCCCTGGACGCTGGCAGCGTACATGATCGAGGGGAAGACCTCGCGCAGCTTCGAGAAGGCGAAGGCGCTGCTCTTCTCCGACGAGAAGCTGGCGCACGCGCTGCTCGGCAAGATCTCGGCGACGCTGATCGATTACCTGAACGCGCAGCTCGCCGCCGGCGTGCACGCGGTGCAGATCTTCGACTCCTGGGCGGGCGCGCTCGGGCCGGAGGACTACGCAAGGTTCGGCGCCCCGTACATCGCCCGCGTGATCGGCGGCCTGAAGCGCGATCCGCACGACCCGCAGCCGGTGATCGTCTTCGGCGTGGAGACCGGCGAGCTCCTCGGCCAGCTCGCGGCGACTGGCGCGGACGTGATCGGAGTCGACTGGCGCGTTCCGCTCGACGACGCCCGGGGGCGGGTGGGGCCCGCGGTGGCGTTGCAGGGCAACCTCGATCCGGCGACGCTGTTCCTGCCCCTGCCCGAGCAACGAGTCCGCGTGGCCCGCGTGCTGGAGCTCGCGCAGCGGGCCGGTCCCGGGCACATCTTCAACCTCGGCCACGGCGTGCTGGTCGGGACGCCGGTGGAGAACGTGAAGGCGCTCGTCCAGCAAGTGCACGCCTCGACGCCGCACCGCTGACCGGGCGAGGCCGCGCCCGGCCGTGGCGTTGCGTCGGTGCGCCCGCTGCACAGCTTTGCAGCGATGAACCTTCGCAAGTGCGGCCTGATCGGAATCGCGGCGGCGGCGGCGATCGCCACGGTCAGCTTCGCCGCGCAGGGGCAAGACGGCGCAGCCATGGAGTCCCCGGTCCAGACCGTGAAGCCCGTGGCACGCGCGCCGGCCACCGCCAACGCGCCGGTGCCGAATCGCACCCCGAGCCAGCAGCCGAATGCGAACCCGGCTTTCAACGGCGGCGTCGGGTTCGCGCTGGACGGCGGCCTGGGCGCGGGCGTCGCGCTCGATGGCGGCACGAATGCCGGCGGCGCGCTCGACGGCGGGGTCAATGCCGGCGTCGCCCTGGACGGCGGCGCCGCGAGCGTGGCCGGTACGCCGGGCGTTGCGCTCCACTCTGGTGTGGAGGTGGTCAGCCCGCAGACCCGGGCCACCACCAGCGCGCAGACGCAGATGACGCCCGCCGCTCCGCAGCCGGGGCCGGCACAGGGGCAGCCGGGCGGCGGAACGGCGCAGCTTCCTCCGGTCCCCGGCGCGTGGATCGCGGTCTTCCCCGGCCAGGCGCCCGCCGCCGATCCCAGCAATGGCCTCAACGTGACGGCCGGCCCGCAGGTCGGTCCCGGTCCGCAGGTCGGCGCTGGACCGAACGTGACTGAAGGCCCGCAGGTGGGCGCGACCGGCTCCGACGCGGGCGTTCGCTGACGAAAAGAGAAATAGGATGAACTCGAAGTCGTAGAAGGGCGACGACTCCGCCCGCTCGGGCGCGCCGAATCCGGACAAGCGCTGATCCCGTTCGCGGCGGCGGGGATCACCTGCTAGACAGTGGCGGGTGATCCCCCTGCGCCGTCCCGCGACCGCGCCGCACACCGGCGTGCTCCTGCTCAACCTGGGCGGGCCCGACTCGCTCGACGCCGTCGAGCCCTTCCTGGAGAACCTGTTCCGCGATCCGTTCCTGATCCGGATCCCGTTTCTCCGCGGCGCGCTGCGCCGGTGGTTCGCGCGCTTCGTGGCCCGGCGGCGCGCTCCACACGCGCGCCAGCTCTACACGGAGATCGGCGGCCGCTCTCCGATCCGTCCGCTGACGGAGGCGCAGGGGCGGCGGCTGGAGGAGGAGCTGGGGCCGGGATTCCGCGCGTATGTCGCGTTCTCGGCCTGGAACCCCTACATCCGCGAGGCGGTCGCGCAGGCGCGCGCCGACGGCTGCAGGCGGCTGGTCGGCGTCTCCCTCTATCCGCAGTGGTGCTCGGCGACGACCGGGTCGGCGTTCTTCGACCTGCGGCGGGCGGTGGCCGGGATGCTGCCGCTCGTGGAAGTGGACCGCTACCCCGAGGACGCGCAGTACCTCGATTCGCTGGCGAGCACGATCGCCGAAGGCTTGCGGCGCTTCCCCGATCCGGCGAAGGTGCACGTCCTCTTCAGCGCGCACGGCGTGCCGATCAGCCTGATCCGGCGCGGCGATCCGTACGAGCGCGAGATCCACGCCACCGTCGCCGGGGTGGTGCAGCGGCTGCCACCCGGGCAGGAATGGTCGCTCAGCTACCAGAGCAAGGTCGGACCGGTGAAGTGGCTCACGCCCGCGACCGCCGACCACATCCCGGAGCTTGCCGCGCGGGGAGTGCGCGAGATCCTCGTGGTTCCGGTGGCCTTCGTCTCCGACCACATCGAGACCCTGCACGAGCAGCGGATCCTCCTCAAGGGCATCGCGGATGCGGCGGGGATCCGCCGGTACGAGGTGGCGAACGCCATCAACGACTGCCGGCTGTACGCCCGTGCGCTCGCCCGGCTCGTCCGCCAAGCTGTCGAATCAGCGCCGATTTTGTCGCTACCTTCGCCCCGGTGACTCCGCTGTGGCGGATTCGTGCTACGGAAGTGCGGTCCATGGAGCAACCCGCGCCTGCGCCGGGACCGAGCGGCGCGCCCCTTCCGCCGAGCTCCGAGCCTCCGCCGCCGCCGCCCACGCGGTGGCAGCGCCTCAAGCGGATGGTGCTCGGGGGGCCCAAGGACATCCAGGATCCGCAGCTCTTCCACACCCTTTCCCTGGCGGCCTTCCTCGCCTGGATCGGGCTCGGCGCGGACGGGCTGTCCTCGAGCTCCTACGGCCCGGAAGAGGCGTTCAAGAACCTGGGCGATCACCAGTACCTCGCCATCTTCCTCGCCCTCGCCACCGGTCTCACCGTCCTCATCATCTCCGCCGCGTACACGAAGATCATCGAGCATTTCCCGATCGGCGGGGGCGGGTACGTCGTCACCGCCCGCCTCATCGGCCCCAAGGCCGGCGTGGTCAGCGGCGCCGCGCTGCTGATCGATTACGTCCTCACCTGCACCACCTCGGTGGCGGCCGGCGGCGAGGCCATCTTCAGCAATTTTCCCCAGCAATGGCACGCGTGGAAGCTGCCCGTGGAGCTGGTGGCCATCGCCTTGCTCACCATCCTCAACCTCCGGGGCGTCAAGGAATCGATCCGCATCCTGATGCCGATCTTCCTCATCTTCCTGGTCACGCACGTCATCCTCATCGGCGGCAGCATCGGGTTCCACCTTGGGCGGGCCGACGACGTCGCGCGCAGCGTCTCGCACGGGCTCTCGCACGACCTCGGCACCATGGGCTTCGTGGCCCTCGCCCTGCTCTTCCTCCGCGCCTACTCGCTGGGCGCCGGCACGTACACCGGGATCGAGGCGGTCTCCAACGGCCTCTCGATCATGCGCGAGCCGCGGGTGCTCACCGGCAAGCGGACCATGGTCTACATGTCCACCAGCCTGGCCGTGACCGCGGGCGGGATCATCCTCGGCTACCTGCTGATGCAAGTGCACCCGGTCCCCGGCAAGACGATGAACTACATGCTGGCGGAGATGCTCGCGGGCGGCTTCCACATCGGCCCGCTGCCGCTCGGCCAATGGTACGTCGTCGTCACCATCGCTTCCGAGGCGCTGCTCCTGTTCGTCGCCGCCCAGGCCGGATTCATCGCCGGTCCCCGGGTGATGGCGAACCTGGCCCAGGACTCGTTCCTGCCCCACCGCTTCGGCGCGCTCAGCGACCGCCTGACCATGCAGAACGGCGTGCTGCTGATGGGCGGCGCCTCGTTCCTCATGCTGCTCTACACCCGCGGCTCGGTGGACGCGCTGGTGGTGATGTACTCCATCAACGTCTTCGTCACCTTCGCCCTCAGCCAGCTGGGCATGATCCGCTACTGGCGGCGCCCCGAGACGTTGAAGCGGCATGCGGAATGGAGGCGGCCGCTGGCGATCGCGGTGGTCTGCTTCGTCCTCTGCAGCTTCATCCTGGTGGTGAACCTGTTCGAGAAGTTCGCCGAAGGGGCGTGGCTGACGGTGGTGGTCACCGGAACGCTGGTGGCGCTCTGCATGTTGATCAAGCGCCACTACAACGGCGTCTATGCGCGGCTGAAGCGGCTCGACCAGATCCTCACCGCGCTGCCCGCGGGCTCGCCGACCCGGCCGCTGGAGATCCAGAAGAAGAAGCCCACCGCGGTGCTCCTGGTGGGCAGCTACTCCGGCCTCGGCATCCACTCGCTGCTCACGGTGATGAAGCTGTTCCCCCGGTACTTCGTCAACGTGGTCTTCATGTCCGTCGGCGTGGTGGACAGCGCGACCTTCCACGGGATCGAGGAAGTGGACCGGGTGCGCGAGCAGACCGAGGACGCGCTCCGCAAGTACGTGGAGTTCGCGCGCGGGATGCAGATCCCCGCCGAGTACCGGATGTCGATGGGCACCGAGGCGGTGAGCGAGTGCGAGCGGCTGGCGCAGGAGGTGGCGAAGGAATACGAGCGCAGCATCTTCTTCGCCGGGAAGCTGATCTTCGAGCGCGAGAAGTGGTGGGACCGCCTGCTGCACAACGAGACGGCGTACCAGATGCAGCGCCGGCTGCAGTTCGCCGGATTGCCGATGGTGGTGCTGCCGGTGCGCGTGCTGGAGTAGCCCCCGTCACCCTTCCGGTGCGCGTCCGCGGGCAGCGGAGAGGGGCAGGCCTTCGGCGAACGTCCGGGAGCGCGGCTCGAGGTGCCAGCGCGGCTCGCTCTTCCTCGGCGGGAAGGCGTCCACGTCGATGCGGACGATGGCGCCTTTGGGGAACTCGATCCGGGCGGCTTCCGCGTGGCCGAGCCGGGCGAGCGCGGCCACCAGCCGCGACATCTGCGGATCGTGGCCCACCAGCGCGACGCCCTGGCCGTCCCCGATGCGCTTTGCGAGCGCCTCGAACAGCTCCCGAACCGGAGCGCCGGAGCGAAGCTCCTCCAGCACGCCCACCTCGTCCTGCTTGATCGCCCGCGCGAAGATCTCCGCGGTCTGCACCGCGCGCACCAGCGGGCTGGTGAAGAGCTCGCCGACCTCCTCTCCCAGCTCTGCGAGCGCGCGGGCCACCCGACGGAACCGCTTTCGCCCTTTCGCGGTCAAGGGCCGCGAGTCGTCGGTCTGCCCGGGGAAAGCGTCTGCGGCGATGCCGTGCCGCACCAGATAGACGCGGATCATGATCTCCTCCCCACCAGGCGGATGCGCACCGGGCCGCCCGACATCTCCTCGAGCAGGTCCGCCTTCTGGTGCGCGGACCAGACCTCCAGATCGCTCCCCTTCTCTGCCACCACCGCGATGTGGACGGCCTTGCCGCGGCGCTTCGCCGTCACCGATCGGACGTGCCGGCGGTGCCCCCGATCCAACCCGTCGGCGACGCGGAGGATCGCCGCCAGATGGCGCACCACCTGCCGCTCTTTCGGCGTCAGGCGCTGGAACTCCTCGTGGCCTTCCTTGGGCGAGCTGCGCCGGTGGTAGCGGGCGATGGTGGCGATCAGCTCGCGCTCTCGGTCGGTATAGCCGGGGAGGTCGGCGTGGTAGAGCAGGTAGTAGCTGTGCTTGTGGTGGCGGTTGTAGGAGACGAACGCGCCCACGTCGTGCAGCATCGCCGCCGCGTGCAGGAGCGCGCGCTCCTCCTCGCCGAGCCTGTGCAGGGTGTCGAGCTGGTCGAAGAGTGAGAGGCTGAGCTGCGCTACCTGCTCCGCGTGCTCCTCGCGGTAGCTGCAGCGGCGGCCGAACGCGCGCAGTCCGTCGAGGACCGTGCTCTCCTGGTGGAGGTGCGCGCCCCGCCGCCGGACCGTGCGGCGGACCAGGTCGGCCATCAGCCCGTCGCGCAGGCCGCGCTGGGTGACCACCATCTCGTCCACGCGCAGCCTGCGCAG
>JBGQLA010000291.1:0-6864 GCA_041499865.1 Deltaproteobacteria bacterium | reverse complement strand
TTCTTCTCCGCGAGCTGCCGGTAGCGGTTGAGGTTCACTTTCGCCGCGTCGAGCTGCGCCCGGTCGCGCGAAAGCGCTCCCTGCGCCTGCGCCAGCTGGTTGCGGAAGGGCCTCGCGTCGATCTGGGCCAGGAGCTCGCCGCTCTTGACCGCCTGCCCCTCCCGGAACGTCATCTGGTCGAGCCGCCCGTCCACCTGGGAGCGCACGGTCACCGTCTTGAAGGCGGTGACGTTTCCCAGCCCGTCCAGGTAGATGGGCACGTCGCGCCGCTGCACCGGACCGGCGACTACCGGGACCGGGCGCGCTGCGGCCTGCGCCTGGTCGCGCTGCGACTTCGCCTGGTTCTTCTGCGAGGTGCGGCGGTAGAGGAAGAAGCCGAGCGCGGCGATTGCCACCACCGCGAGCACGACGAGGATGCCCCTGCGACCCCGCATCGACGCTCCTATTGCCGCCCGAGCGCGCGCAGGAGCTGCGCGCGCGCCGTTGCGAGCCGATCGTCCGCCTGCACCACCTGTGCCGCCGCCTGCGCGAGCGCCAGCTGCGCGTCGCCCAGCTCGATGGCGCTGCCCACGCCCACCTCGTACCGCTGCTCGGCGAGCCGCAGCCTCTCCCTGGCGTTGACCAGCGCCTCCTGGCTGGCGCCGATCGTCTCCTTCGCCGCGCGCACCGCGAGGCGGGCGCCGTCGACGTCGGAGCGGACCTGCTGCCGCTGCAGGTCGAGCTGGGCCAGCGCCGCCGTCACGTTCGCCTCCGCCTCGCTCACCTGGGCCTTGGTCAGGCCGCCCTGGAAGATGTTCCAGGTCAACGAGAGACCCGCCGCGGCATTCCAGCCAAGACGGTCGAGCGCCGGTCCTCCCTGCGTCAGGCCGAGAGTGGCGGCGAGGGAAGGCCCGTACTGCCCCTCGATGGAGCGGACGGTGAGCTGCGCGGCGCGGATCTGGTCCTCCAGCGACTGCACCTCGGGCCGGGCGCGGTTCGCCTCCTCGAGGAGCGGATCCAGCGCCCCGTCCTCTCCAGGGACCGCCAGGAGCGTCGTGTCGGCGATCTCGTAGTCGGTGGGCCCCTGGACGCCCATGGCGGCGTTGAGGTTGAGCTTCGAGGTCTGGTACGCATTGTCGGCGTTGATCACCGACACCCGGGCGTTGGCGGTGTCCGTGCGGGCCTGGACGAGATCGATCTGTGCATGCGTTCCCGCCTGCACGAAGCCTTCGGTCTGGTACAGGTGCTTCTCCAGATTCGCCAGGTTGTCGCGGGCGACCTGGAGGAGCGCGCGGTTGGCCCTGGCGTCGAAGTATGCCGCGCGGACGGTGAAGTCCACCTGCAGCGCGGTGGCCCGTTCGTTCCCGGCCTGCGCGTCCGCCAGCGCCTTGGCGGCGCGCCAGCGATTCGGCTGCGAGCCGAAATCGAAGATCAGCTGCGAGAGGTTCACGGTGTCGGAGAAGGAGTTGAAGGTGCCGGGCTGGTCGGTCACCGTCGCGATCCCGGGACGCTGAATCCCGTGCGCGGTCGAGCGCTGGTATCCCGCCGTCGCGTTCAGCTGTGGCAGCAGCGGCGCGAGCGACTGGCTTGCCCGGGCCCCTGCCGCCTGGGTATTGGCGCGCGCCTGGCGGAGCTGGGGCTGGCGCTCGCGCGCGGACTGCACCGCCTCGTCCAGCGTGACCACCTGCGCGGCGGCGAGGAGGGTGAGAAGGGCGGCGATCATGTGCCCCTCTCCGCGCCGTCGCCCTCGCCCCTGGGCTCCGCCGCGAACAGGCCGAGGTTCTCGATCACCGTTCGCAGCGAAGCCCGCAGCGCCTGCTGCTCGCGGCGCGACATCCCGCGCACCAGCGCCGTCCGGACCGAGGCGGCGATCGGCGCGATCCGCTCCGCCCGCCTGGCGCCGGCGGGTGTGAGCAGGACCCGCAAGGCGCGGCGGTCGCGATCGTCGGGCGCCGTCCGCACCAGGCCACGCCGGGCCAGCCCTTCGGCGATGCGCGAGGCGGTGGGAGCGTCCATCCGCTGCCGGCGCGCGATCTCGCCCAGCGACGCTCCCGGCAGCTCGCGCGCGGCGTTGAGGAACCAGAACTGCCGCGCGGTCAGCCCCAGCCGGCGGGCGCGGTCCTTCACGGCGAGCTTGACGCTGCGCTGCGCGACGGCGATCAGCAGGCCGACGTATTCTTGCTCGTGCAACATTTGCCGCGGCAAGTAATTGCCGACCGGGCGAACCGTCAAGAGCAAAGGCCGGGGAGAAACAAATCGAGACAAAAGCCGCTTCTGCTACAAACGTCCCTATGGCGGAGGCGCACGTCCCCCTGTGGCAGCGCGCGACCGGACCCCTGCGGCGGCAAGCGGCGCGTTTTCCCTTCGAGCGCGGGCTGTTGATGGGCGTCGCCGCCGTCGTCGGCCTCTACGGGGGAATCGCCGCGGGCCTTTTCGCCACGGCCATCAGCTCCGTCCAGCTGGTGATGTTCCGGGGCGACGAGGTCGCCTTCTCGCTCTTCGGGGCCGGGCGCGACCGCTGGCTGCGCCTGTTCCGCGTCCGCCTCGCGGCGGCGCCCTGGCACCTGGAATTCGTGGCGCTGGCGGGTTTGTTGCTGATCGCCGCCGCCGCGCTGGAGGCGCTGGGACGCAAGCGCCTCCCGCTCTTCGAGGTACAGCGCATCCGCTCGGTGGCGCTGGCGGCGGCGCTCGGCCTCGCCCTCTACTACCCGCTGCTGTTCCTGCGCACGTTCAACGGGACCTTCCACGAGACCTCGGGCGGGCTGTACGCGATGCTCCTGCAGGCGCCGCGCTGGCTCTGGGTGCTCGCCCCCGCGCTGGGCGCGTTGCTCGCGGCGCTGATCGTCCGCCTCAGCCCGGAGAGCGGCGGCCACGGGGTGGTGGAAGTGATCGAGGCGGTGCACAAGCGCAACCTGCCGATCAAGGGGAGGGTGGCGGTCTGGAAATCGCTGGCGGCCGGGCTGGTGATCGGCTCCGGAGGCAGCGCGGGCCGCGAGGGGCCGGTGGTGCACCTGGGAGGGGCGGTGGCCTCCTCGCTCTCGCGGTTCCTCGCCTTCCCGCGCACGGAGACCTCGATCCTCCTCGCGGCCGGCGCGGGGGCCGGCATCGCGGCCTCGTTCCAGGCCCCCTTGGCGGGTTCGCTGTTCGCGCTGGAGATCGTCCTGGCGGATTTCGACGTGCGGCGCTTCGCCCCGGTGGTCCTCGCCTGCGTCACCGCGGTCGCCACCTCGCGGGGGCTGCTCGGCGGCGCCACCGAGCTGCGGGCCGTCTCGTGGTCGCTGAAGCATCCTTCGGAGATCGCGGTGTACCTGCTCCTCGGCGTGGTGGCCGGGCTCTGCGGGCTGATCTACATCCGCGTCATCCATGGCGCCGAGGAGAAGCTGGGCAAGCTCCGGGTCCGCCCCGAAGTGCGGGCCACCCTCGGCGGGCTCGCGGTCGGGTTCGTCGGCCTGCTCGCGCCGCGGGTGCTGGGGACCGGCATCGAGACGATGAACGCGGCGCTCGCCGGCCAGCTCGCTTTCGGCGCCCTTGTGCTCGCGCTGGCCTGCAAGCTGGTGGCGACCTCGTTCACCCTCGGCTCCGGGTCGCCGGGAGGCAGCTTCTTTCCCGCCGTGTTCCTCGGCGCCATGCTCGGCGGCGCCTTCGGGCAGGTGGCGCATGCGGCGCTGCCCGGGATCGTCTCGTCGGCGGGAGCCTACGCGGCGGTCGGCATGGGCGCGGTGGTGGCGGGCGCGACGCTCGCGCCGCTCACCGGCGTCCTGATGATGTTCGAGCTCACCGGGAGCTACCAGATCGTCATCCCTCTCCTGGTCGCCTGCGGCACCGCCGCCGGCGTGGTGCAGGGAATGCTGGGCGGCTCCATCTACACCATCGGCGCGCGGCGGCGCGGCGTGCAGCTCTCGCGGGGCAGCTCTTTCCTCAGCGATCTTTCGGTGGCGCAGGCGCTCGACGAGGCGCCGCCGATCCCGGCCGACCTCCCGTACGAGGAGCTGCTGCGGCTGATCGCGCCCACAAAGCACGCCGCCTTCCCGGTGGTGGACGACGGCGTGCTCGCCGGCATCCTCTCGGTCCGGGAAGCGCGCCGGGCGCTGCTCGATCCCGCGGTGGATCGCACGGCCACGGCGCGGACCTTCGCGCATCCGGCGAAGACCCTGCTCCCCGACGACGATCTGGGCACGGCCGTGCAGCGATTGTCCGATGCCGGCGCCTCCGAGGCGGTGGTGCTCGGCGCCGACGGAAAGCCCCTGGGCGTGGTCACGCGCGAAGGAATCCTCGAGGCCTGGCGCCGGGGCACCCTCGCGGGCTGACTTGGAATCGCAGGCGGGTCTAAGATGCGGGCATGGACATCGGGCAGCGGTTCAACTTTGGCGCCGAGCTGATCGAGCGGAACCTGAAAGCGGGCCGCTCGGACGCTCCGGCGATCTGGTTCGGAGGGAAGGTCCTCAGCTACCGGGACGTCGATGCGCTGACGCACCGGTTTGCCGCTGCCCTGCTCCGCTCAGGCATCGAGCCGGAGCAGCGCGTGGTCTTCATCCTCCCGGATTCGCCGGAGCTTGCGGCCGGCTATCTGGCGGCGATGAGGATCGGCGCGGTCTCCGTACCCTGCAACTCGCTGCTCCGCCCCGCCGATTACGCGTATTTCCTGGAGGAGAGCCGCGCGCGGATCCTGATCACCTCGCGGGCCTGCATCGAGAGCGTCGAGCCGGCGCTCTCACAGAAGACCGCGCTCCGCCGGGTGCTGGTGGTGGGCGAGACCGGCGAGCGCAGCTTCGAGCGCTGGATGGAGGAGACGCCGGCGCAGAGAGTGCCGGCGGCGCCCACCAGCCGCGACGAGCCCGCGTTCTGGCTCTGGACCAGCGGGTCCACGGGGCGGCCGAAGGCGGCCGTCCACGCGCACCAGGACTGGCCGCACTGCTGCGAGCTGTATGCGCGCGGCGTGCTCGATCTCGGGCAGCAGGATCGCTGCTTCTCCGCCAGCAAGCTCTTCCACGCCTATGGCTTGGGGAACGGGCTCGCCTTTCCCTTCTGGGTGGGCGGCAGCACCGCGCTCGCGCCCGACCGGCCCACTCCGGATCTGATGTACCGCACCATCGCGGAGGCAAAGCCGACCGTGTTCTACGGCGTGCCGACGCTGTACGCGGGGATGCTGGCGCAGAAGGACGCGCCTTCTGCCCTCCCGTCGCTGCGGCTCTGCGTCTCCGCGGGCGAGCCGCTCCCGGGCGAGCTCTTCAGCCGCTGGAAGGCGAAGTACGGCAGCGAGATCCTCGACGGCATCGGCTCGACGGAGGTCCTGCACATCTACGTCTCGTCCCGGCGGGGAAAGGCGAAGCCGGATTCCACCGGGCTCCCGGTGGACGGGTACCAGGTGCGCGTCATCGACGAGTCCGGCGCGGACGTGCCGCCCGGCAAGACCGGGGACCTGGTCGTGCGCGGCCCCAGCACCGCCACCTCCTACTTCAACCGCCGCGAGCAGACCCGCTCGAAGATGCGCGGCGAATGGTTCTTCACCGGCGACAAGTTCGTCCAGACCGCGGACGGCGAGTTCCACTACGTCGGCCGCTCCGACGACATGTTCAAGGCCGGCGGCGAGTGGGTCTCGCCCACCGACGTGGAGGCGGCGCTGGTCTCGCACGCCGCGGTGCTGGAGGCGGCGGTGACTCCGCGCGACGACGGTGGCCTCCTGCGCCCGCAGGCGCACGTGGTGCTCACCGAAGGGCGCCAGGGGACCCCCGAGCTGGCGGAGGAGCTGCGGCAGCACGTGCGCTCGCGCTGCGCCGGGTTCATGGTTCCCCGGCAGGTCCACTTCGTGCAGGAGCTTCCGAAGACGGCGACGGGGAAGATCCAGCGCTACATCCTGCGCGGCGAAACCTCGTGAAGATCCGGGGCGCGGACCTGCACGTCGAGGACACCGGCGGCAAGGGTCCCGCGGTCGTCTTCTCCCACGGCCTTCTCTGGAGCACCTCGATGTGGCGGTTCCAGGTGGCGGCCTTCCGCGACCGGTGCCGCTGCATCGCCTGGGACCACCGGGGGCAGGGGAAGAGCGAGGTGACCGCTTCCGGATACGACATGGACAGCCTCGCCGAAGACGCGGCCGCGCTGATCGAGCAGCTCGGCGCGGCGCCGGCGCACTTCGTCGGGCTGTCGATGGGCGGGTTCGTGGGGATGCGCATCGCCGCGCGCCGTCCGGAGCTTCTGCGATCGCTGGTGCTGATGGAGACGGCGAGCGACGGCGAACCCTGGCGCTCGGCGCGGAAGTACGCGGCGATGAGCTTTCTCACCCGCTTCTTCGGCACCCGCCCGTTCGTGCCCGCGGTGATGAAGATCATGTTCGCGGCGCCTTTTCGCGAGGACCCGGCGCGCGCCGGGCTGCGTGGCGGCATGGTGCGCGATGTCCTCGCCAACGACCGGACCGGGCTGCGGCGCGCCGTCGGCGGCGTGATCTCGCGCAAGCCGGTGGCGCCGGCGGAGCTGGCGAGGATCCGCGCCCCGACGCTGGTGATCTCGGGCGAGTTGGACTCCGCGGTCGTCCCCGCCCGCTCGATGCGCACCGCCGCCCTCATCCCCGGGGCGAAGTTCGTCAGCGTCCCGCGCGCGGGGCACACCTCGTCGATCGAAGAGCCGGAAGCCGTCAACCGGATCCTGCGCGAGTTCTGGGACGCGCTCCCCGCAGCCTGAGCTTCCGCCGTTCAGGCGACGTGCGTGAGCTTCTCCGGATTCAACACGCGATACATCGCCGAGACCCGCTCGCCGTCCGTCTCGCAGAACGTCGCCGGAGATCCGCGGAGATCCGGGACACCCTACGCAATTGACCGTGCCAATCGCGACGCGGCAAGTCACACTTGGCACGGTGAGTTGCGTAGGGTGTCCCCGAATCTCCCCAGGATG
>JBGQLA010000290.1:0-6889 GCA_041499865.1 Deltaproteobacteria bacterium | reverse complement strand
TGGGCATCGGACTGTACTCGGAGGGCGTGGGGATCATCACCGCGCTCTCGCAAGGGCTGGAAGGCAAGTTCCGCGAACGCATCCTAACGGCGCTGAAGATCGACAAGGACTACCTGGACGGCGCGCCGCAGGTGGTGTGGGGCCGCTACTTCTTCAAGCTCCCCTGGCCCAAGCGCGACGTCGGGGAAGCGACGAAGGTGCTGACGGAAGCCGTCCGCAGCCATCCCTCGAACCTGCGCGCCAAGCTGTACCTCGCCGACTGCTACGCCGACGACGACAAGGTCGAGGAGGGCAGGAAGCTGATCCAGCAGGTGCTCGACGCGCCTCCCGGCGACGATCCGCCCGAGCAGAGGCGATTGAAGAAGAAAGCGCGCAACTGGATCGAGGCGCACGGACCCCCAAACACGGCGCAGTAGGAGATTCCAACATGGTTACCGCAGAGAGGCACGTCAGCGAGCTGCAGAAGCAGCGCAGCGAACACGCAAACATCAATTCGGTCGCGCAGCTCTTCCGGGCGCGGCTGGGGCCCGACGCGCAGCGCGCGGCCGCCCGCTACAAGGCCGCGGGCAAGTGGCAGGAGATGAGCTGGGAGAATCTCGGCCGCCAGGCCGAGGAGGCGGCCTGGGGCCTCGTCGCCATCGGCGTGAAGCCCGGCGACGCCGTCTCGATTCTCGCCGGCACCCGTGTGGAATGGACCGTGGCCGACGTCGGCGCGGCCATGGCGTCCGCGGTGGCGGTGCCCATCTACCAGTCGAACACGCCCGAAGAGGTGCGGTTCATCCTCGACAACGCCAGCGTCTGCGTGGTGTTCGCCGAGGACCAGAAGCAGCTGGCGAAGATCCGCCAGCAGCGGGAGCGGCTGCCCAAGGTCCATCACGTGGTGCTGCTGGATGGCGAAGGCGACGGCGACTGGGTGCTGTCGCTCGAGCAGCTGAAGCAGCGCGGCCGCGACCCCAAGTCGCGCAATCCCGGCGAGCTGCAGCAGCGGATCGCGGGGCAGCGCCGCGAGGATCTCTCGATGATCCTCTACACCAGCGGGACCACCGGCGTCCCCAAAGGCGTGATGATCACGAACGACAACATGATCTATGCCTCGGAGGCGGTGGTGGGCAGCGGCCTGCTCGCGCGCACCGACGCGCACCTCATGTTCCTGCCTTTCGCGCACTCGTTCGCGCAGATCATCAAGGCTTCCTGGTTCGGCAGCGGGCTGACGCAGATCTTCGCCGAGTCGGTCGACAAGCTGGTGGACAACGCCGGTGAGACCTCGCCCACCATCCTCTCCGGCGTGCCCCGCGTCTACGAGAAGGCGTTCAACGGGGTGGTCGCGGGAGGCCTGGCGAACCCGGGCCTGCAGGGCGCGCTCTTCCGGATGGCGATGCGGGAGTTCGAGCTGTACGCGAAGGCGAAGCAGGAGGGGAAGGCGTACACCTCGCTCGCGTTCACGCTGGCGAAGAAGCTCGTCTTCCCGAAGGTGAAGGACAAGCTCCTCAAGCGCTTCGGCGGCCGGATCGACAGGTTCGTCTCTGGCGGGGCGCCGCTGGCGAAGAAGATCGCCTACTTCTTCGATCTGCTCGGGTTCCACATGCTCGAGGGCTACGGGCTCACCGAGACCATCGCGGTCACCAGCGTGAACCTGCCCGCCCAGAACAAGCTGGGCACCGTGGGAAGGCCGTACCCGGGCGTCGAGGTGAAGATCGCCGAGGACGGCGAGATCCTCATGCGCGGCCGCAACGTCATGCGCGGGTACTTCAATCTTCCCGAGGCCACCGCCGAGGTGATCGACAAGGACGGCTGGTTCCTGACGGGCGACATCGGCGAGCTGGATGCCGACGGCTACCTGACGATCACCGACCGCAAGAAGGACCTGATCAAGACCAGCGGCGGCAAGTACATCGCCCCGCAGGCCCTGGAAGGCGCGCTGAAGACGGCGAGCGAGCTGGTCAGCCAGGTGGTGGTGATCGGCGATCGCCGCAAGTACGTCTCCGCCCTGCTCACCGTGGTGGAGGCCGAAGCGATGAGGCTGACCAGCGCCAAGAGCTACGCCGAGGCGACGCGCAGCCCGATCCTCCGCCAGAGGATCCAGGAGGCCATCGACCGGCTCAACACCAGCCTCCCGTCGTACGAGACCATCAAGCGGTTCGCCGTCCTCGAGCGCGACTTCTCGCAGGACAGCGGCGAGCTGACTCCCACCCTCAAGGTGAAGAGGAAGGTGGCGAGCGCGAAGTTCAAGAGAGAGATCGACGCCATGTACGACGGCGAGAGCATCGACTGAGGGATCTCTAGAGGCGGGTGCCGGGACCGCGCTCGACGAGCGCGCTCGGGCTCCGGCCAAGCAAGGTCAGCAGCGGGAGGGCGACGGCGTCGCGCGCCGTTTTCACGTCGAGGTTGCTGCTGCCCATCGCCAGCGCTCCTTCCCGGGTGCGGAGAAACACCCGGGCATCTCGGCTGCGGCTCAATCCGGAGTCGCTGCGCTCGGAACGAATCTCGAGGAAAACCTCCTGGATGGCGTCGAAGGCGATCGTCCCGCGACGGCCGCCGAACAGCCGCTGCTTCGTCCACCGCACTTCCCGAGCCGCAGCGTCGCGCTCGAAATCGCTGTCCTCGACAACGGCCGCCAGCGCCACGCAGGGCGCGACACCTCGCGAAATCACCGCCCCAATCAAGTCCGTGAAACAGGAGCGAGGGTTTGCGCTGCTCGGGGATCATCGCCCTGGCAGATCGGCGTCGCGACCCGGTGGATGATCTTCCCGCCGCGGACCACCACCTGCGCGTGCTCCACGCCGGCGTGGTACGGCAGGTGCTCCGCGCCGGCGCAGGAGAAGAGCACCAGGTCCGCGCGCAGTCCCGGCTGCAGCGCGCCCCGATCCGGCAGGCGGAGCGCCCGGGCCGCGCCGGCGGTGCAAGCCCAGAGCGCTTGCGCCGGCGTCAGGCCGGAGAGCAGGCAGCCCGCGGCGAGCAGCATGGAGACGCTCTCGATCGGCTGCGTCCCGGGATTGATGTTGCTGCCGAGGGCGACGGTGACGCCGGCGGCGAGGAACGGCCGCGCCTGGGCGGCGGGCTCGCGGAGGAACCAGGCCGCCAGCGGCAACAGGACGGCCGTGACCCCGGCGTCCGCCATCGCCGCGATCCCCTCCGGCGTCGTGCGTTCCAGGTGGTCCGCGCTGGCGCACCCCACCTCCGCCGCGAGCTGCGCGCCGCGCCCGGCCGTCAGCTGATCCGCGTGCAGGTGCGCGGTGAGGCCGGCGTCGATTCCCGCGCGCAGGGTGGCGCGGCAGTCGGCCGGGTCGAATGCCCCCTGCTCGAGGAAGGCGTCGCACCCGGATGCGCCCGCCGCGGCCGCGCGCGGGATCAGCTCCTCGATGACCCCGCTCACCCACTGCTTGCGGTCCATCCCCGGCGGAACGGCGTGCAACCCGAGCACGGTGACCACCACTTCGCAAGGCGCCCCGCGGCCCGCCTCGACTCCCAGCCGCACCAGCCGCAGCTCGTCCTCGAGGGAGAATCCGTAGCCGGTCTTCACCTCGACGCTGGTGACGCCGCTGCGCGAGAGCCTCGCCAGCCGCTCCCGGGTGGAGCCGAGCAGGGCGCCGTCCGTGGCCGCGCGGGTGGCCAGCACCGTGTTGCGGATCCCGCCGCCCTGCCGCGCGATCTCCAGATACGGCATCCCTGCCAGGCGCTGCGCGTGCTCCCGGGCGCGATCGCCGGCGAAGATCAGATGCGTGTGCGGATCGACCAGTCCGGGCGTGAGCAGCGCGCCGGCGCACTCCACGGTCTCCCCGGCAGGCGCGCCCGCGGTGGGCCCGACGTAGACGATCTGCTCGCCGTCGCAGGCGACCGCCCCGTCCTCGATCATCGCCAGCGGCGCCTCGCCGCCACCCGCCTGCGGCCCGGTCATCGTCGCCACCCGTGCGTTGCGCAGGACCAGCATCAGCGCGTCAGCCCGGGGATCTGCACGTCGCGCTCGCGCGCGATCCGGATCGCCTCTTCGTACCCTGCGTCCGCGTGGCGGAGGATGCCCATCGCCGGGTCCGAGGTGAGCACCCGCTCCAGCCGCTTCGCCGCAGCCGCCGTCCCGTCGGCGACGATCACCTGCCCGGCATGCAGCGAGTACCCGATGCCCACCCCGCCGCCGTGGTGGAAGGACACCCACGAGGCCCCGTTCACCGCGTTCACCAGGGCGTTCAGCACCGGCCAGTCGGCGATCGCGTCCGACCCGTCCTTCATCGCCTCGGTCTCGCGGTTCGGGCTCGCCACGCTGCCGCAGTCGAGGTGATCGCGCCCGATCACGATCGGCGCCTTCACCGCTCCGCTGGACACCAGCTCGTTGAAGATCAGCCCCGCCTTGGCCCGCTCGCCGTACCCGAGCCAGCAGATGCGCGCGGGCAGCCCCTGGAACTTCACCCGCTTCTGCGCCAGGGTCAGCCAACGTCGCAGGTGCGCCTTCTCCGGGAACGCGTCGAGGATGGCCCGGTCGGTAACGCGGATGTCGTCCGGATCGCCGGAGAGCGCCACCCAGCGGAACGGCCCCTGCCCCTCGCAGAACAGCGGCCGGATGTACGCCGGCACGAACCCCGGGTACGCGAATGCGTCGCGGACCCCGCCTTCCTGCGCGAACGCGCGCAGGTTGTTGCCGTAGTCGAAGACGTGGCTCCCGCGCCGCCGCAGCTCGAGCATCGCCTCGACGTGCCGGGCCATGCTCGAAAGGCTGCGCCTCTGGTATTCGTCCGGATCGCGCGCCCGCAGCTCCGCCGCCGCGTCCAGCGAGAGGCCAGCCGGAATGTATCCATTCAGTGGATCGTGCGCGGAGGTCTGGTCCGTGACCAGGTCGGGCACCAGGCCTCGCCGGACGATCTCCGGCACCACCTCGGCCGCGTTCCCCACCACCCCGATCGACCGCCCTTCGCCGCGCTCCCTCGCGCGCTGCGCCTCGCGCAGCGCCTCGTCGAGCGAAGGCGCGAGGACGTCGAGGTATCCCTGCTCCACGCGCCGCCGGGCGCGCGCCGGATCCACCTCGATGCCGAGGAACGTCGCCCCGCACATCGCCGCGGCGAGCGGCTGCGCGCCGCCCATGCCGCCCAGCCCGGCGCTGAGCACCAGCCGCCCGGAGAGGTCGTCGGATCCGAAGTGCTGCCTGCCGGCCGCGGCGAACGTCTCGTAGGTGCCCTGCAGGATTCCCTGCGTCCCGATGTAGATCCAGGAGCCGGCGGTCATCTGCCCGTACATGGTGAGCCCGGCGCGCTCCAACTCGCGGAACTTCTCCCAGGTGGCCCACTTCGGCACCAGGTTCGAGTTCGCGATCAGCACCCGCGGCGCATCCGCGTGCGTCCGCAGCACGCCGACCGGCTTTCCACTCTGGACCAGCAGCGTCTCTTCGTCGCCCAGCGTCCGCAGGGTGGCGCAGATCCGCTCGAAGCTGGGCCAATCCCGGGCGGCCTTTCCGCTGCCGCCGTAGACCACCAGCTCCTCGGGCTTCTCCGCCACCTCCGGGTCGAGGTTGTTCTGCAGCATGCGGAGCGCCGCTTCCTGCACCCACCCCTTGCAAGACAGCGCACCGCCGCGGGCAGCGCGAATCGCATGGGCCATGCGCGCTTCTATGTCACAGTTGCTAGACTCGTGGGATGGAAGACTGGCGCCGCAACCTGATCGAGGACGACGAAGGTCGGCTGCTGGAGATCCTCCGCTCGGCCCGGCGGGTGGCCGTGCTCGGAATCAAGACGGAAGCCGCGCGCGGCCAGCCGGCGTTCTACGTGCCGCAGGCCCTGCGGCAGATGGGTCTCGAGATCATCCCGGTGCCGGTCTATTACCCGGAGGCGACGCAGATCCTCGGGCAGAAGGCGTACCGCCGGGTCGCGGAGGTTCCCGGCGAGATCGACATCGTCGACGTCTTCCGCCGCTCGAACGACGTCGCCGCGCACCTCCCCGACCTGCTCGCGAAGAAGCCGCGCGCGGTCTGGCTGCAGAGCGGGATCCGCGACGACCGCACCGCCGAGGCGCTGGCGCGCGCCGGGGTGCAGGTGGTCCAGGATCGCTGCCTGATGGTGGACTACCGGGCAGTGGCGCGCAGCGCCACCAGGTAGCGCTCGTCGGTCCCGCAGCAGCCGCCGCGCAATCTCGCCGCCGGAAGTCTCCGTGCCCACTCCTCGGGCGAAAGCCCGTCCGCGGCGAGCTTGATCACGTCGGCGTCGGCCGGATCCGCCGGCCACGGCGAGCAGGCGTATCCGGCGGCGCTGGCCCCGGCATCGCGCAGTTGCCGCAGCGGCGCCGCGCGCATCGCGCAGGTGATCACGATCGGCAGGTTGGTGGCGAGCGACGCTGCGCGGACCGCCGCCAGCGCCTGCTCCGCGCTGATCGCTGCTTCCAGCCAGATGGAATCGGACTGGGCGAGCCGCGCCACCTGGGTCCGGAGGTCCGGCAGCCCGGCCCAGAGCGAGCCGCCGACGTACCGCGCTCCGCTCGCGCGCGCCAGGCGCACTGCCGCCAGCGCCTCGTCCGCGGAGGCGCCCACGAAGGTGTTGGTCAAGACCAGCTCTGCGCCCGCCGCGACGTGCGCCGCATGGACGGCCTGCACCTGTTCGGGGTGAGAGAGGTTCCAGGCCGGCGCGCGCCCGGTGAGCCCCTGCGTCATCAAGCTGGTTCCCATCGCGGCATCGAGCAACAGCGAGCCGCTGCGCAGCGCCTCACGCAAGCTGCGCCTCCTCCCCTTGCTCTGGCACTTCGACGCGAAATCCCTTGGCGGCAAGGCGGGCCCGCTGCGCTTCCCCGGTGAACAGGATGTGCTTCCCGTCCGCGTGCACGTCGAGGAAGGCGCTCCCGAGGATGTGGCCCGCCTGGTGGAAGGTGACCTGCACGCCGTCGACGACCTGCACCGGGACGTCGTAGCGATGCGGCT
>JBGQLA010000289.1:0-6924 GCA_041499865.1 Deltaproteobacteria bacterium | reverse complement strand
GACGACCTCGCGCGGGGACAGAGCACGTTCATGGTGGAGATGGCGGAGTGCGCGCGCATCCTCCACCAGGCGACGCCGCGATCGCTCCTGATCCTCGACGAGGTGGGGCGCGGGACCAGCACCTTCGATGGGCTGGCGCTGGCCTGGGCCATCGCGGAGCACCTGCACGATCAGATCGGCGCGCGCACCCTGTTCGCCACGCACTACCACGAGCTCTGCGACCTCGCGCGGGAGAAGCCGCGCGCGGTGAACCTCACCATGGCGGTCACCGAGGTGGAGGGCAGGGTGGTGTTCCTGCGCAAGATCGTCGCGGGCGCCGCCTCGCGCAGCTACGGGATCCAGGTGGCGAAGCTGGCGGGGCTTCCCGAGATCGTGCTGCGGCGCGCGCGGGAGATCCTCGCGAACCTGGAGGCGCAGGAGCTCGACGACGCGGGCCGGCCGGCGCTGGCGGCCGCGGGCAAGCGCCGCCGCGCGCAGCTCGGGCTTTTCGAGGCGCCCTCGCCCGCGCCGGCGGCGCCGAAGAGCTCCGCCCTGGAAGAAGGGCTGCGCGGCCTGGACCTCGCGCGCACCACGCCGATCGACGCGCTGGTCTGGCTCCACGAGCAGCAGAAGAAGCTCTAACGTCTCGGCGGCGAGGCGCCGAGCGCCATCTGGGAAGCGTACCGGTGAGTGGGGAAGCCCGAGATGTTGCGACCCTGGGGCGAGCCTCCCGACGCTGTATCTTCCGCCCCGAGCTCCGCTCGGGGCGGTGTTGGTGCCACTCTCGCACGGCTGCGGCGCAAGCGTTTCGCCCCACCGATGCGCAGCCCGGCCGACGCGCCAGGCACCCAACCCGTTGATTGATGGCGCTGTTTCTGGGAATCACTGAACGGATTGTCAGACCCCCGCGCTAGGCTCAACGCATGCATTCGGAGGAATCCATGACGGCGGAGTCGGCGAAGATCTGGCGGTGCCCCTCGTGCAACCGCCTGTTGATCGAAAAGAGCGTGGATTACGCCCGCGCCCGGCACGCGGAGATGCTCGCGCGCACGCGCGGGGTGTCCGTGGAGTTCGTGCGCGAGGCCACCTGGCCCGCGTACCTCGCCTCGCTCAAACGGTGTCGCTGCGGCAGCCGGAGCAAGCTGAAGCCGCTGCCCGCCGGCGGGCGCGGGCAGCTGGATCTGCAGACCGACGCGGTGGTGCTGCAATGAGCGCCGCGATCTTCGTCGCCATCCTCGTGGCGCTTTCGTGGTCCGTGGCCCGCGAGGCGGGGCGCCGGCGGCGCTGGCGCGAGGCGGAGCGGCTCTCCCGGTGTCTGTTCGCCACGGCGGGACTGCGCAGGTATCGGTGACCGTACGGCGAGGTAGGCGCAAAAGTTGACCGCGGCGATCGCTGTGCGAGCGTGCGGCCGTGCGCTTGCTGGCCCTCATCGCCGCGTTCGCCTCGCTGCCCGTCGCCGCGCGAGCGATACCGGCCATTGCCGTGCAGGGGCGGAAGCTGGAGGCGGGCAAAGCGGCGCTGGAGAAGCTCCGGGCCGATTCGCGCAGGCGCCGGTATCGCGACGGCTGGGAGGCCGTGCTGCGGCTGCTCGACGGCGCGGTCAAGGCTGCGCCGCGCGGCAAGCGGGCGCCGGAGGCCGCGCTGGCGGCCGCGCGGGCGCGCGTCGAGCTGTGGGAAGTCTCGCGGTCGCCGGTGGATGCCCGGGCGGCGATCGCCGCCTTGCGCAAGGTGGACGAGGACTATCCCGGCCCCGCGGGGGTGCAGGCGCTGGCGGCGGCGTTGCAGCTCGCCGGCCGCGCCAACGAATCGAAGGAGAGGAGCGCCGCGGCGCGGCGCCTGGCCGAGCGGTATCCGCAGGACGCGAAGGCGATCGCGCCGGCGGCGCCCGAGAAGACGGCCACCGCGGAGCCGGTACGGCCGGTGGCCGGGAAGAGCGCCGTCGCTGCTGCTCTGCTGGTTGCGCAGAAGAGTGCCGTCGCCACGGCGCCGCCGGTTGCGCAGAAGCCGGTGGAGACCGGCGACGACGAGGAGGAAGTCGACGCACAGGCCGCCAAAGCGGTCGAGCAGATCGTCCAGGCCGCGAAGGCGCGGGCCAGCGCCCGGAACGAGGATGCGGACGGCGAGGAGGAAGGCGACGAGGCGCCGGAACCGGAAGCGCCCGCCAACCCGCCTTCGCGCACTCCACCCATGATTCGCGCGGTGAAGACCGCGGTCGCCGCGCTCACCGAGCCGGAGGATGCGCCGGCCCAGGCCGCCAAGGCGCGCGAGATTCGCTCGACGGCCCTGGGCGCGGGAACCTCGCTCGGGGCCCAGCTCGGTCTCAAGACAAGGCGGGTGGTGGTGGATGCCGGACACGGCGGCAAGGACACCGGCGCCATCGGACCGCGGGGCGTGCGCGAGAAGGACCTGGCGCTGGCGATCGCGAAGAAGCTCGCGGCCCAGCTCAGGCAACTCGGCTTCGAGGTGATCCTCACCCGCAAGAGCGACGTCTTCATCCCCCTGGACGAGCGCACGCGCATCGCCAACGAAGCGCGCGCCGACCTCTTCCTCTCCATCCACTGCAACGCCGCGAGGCGGCGGAAGCTGGAAGGGGTGGAGACCTGGACCTTGAACGTCGCCAGCGACCGGTACGCGGCGCGTCTGGCGGCATTCGAGAATGCCGACGCGGATCGGACGGTGAGCGATCTGCGGATGATCCTCGCCGACCTTGCCACCAAAGCCAACGCCAGCGACGCGCGCGATCTTGCGCAGTCGGTGCAGTCCTCGCTGGTGCGCACGCTGCGCAGCCGCGTGGGGCGGGTGCGCGATCATGGCGTCAAGCAGGCGCTCTTCTATGTCCTGCTCGGCACCCGGATGCCTTCCATCCTGGTCGAGACCGGATTCATCTCCAACCCCAAAGAGGAGATGCGGCTGAAGAGCGCGCGTTTCCAGAACGGCGCCGCGGAGGCGATCGCCCGCGGAGTGAAGGACTACGTCGAATCCCGCCGCCGCCTCGCCCGGGCGCCCTGATGCCAGGGCGCGACCCGCAGCCGCCGCCGGCGAGAGAGCCGCCCCGGCGGGACCAAGGGCCGCGCAAGCCGGAGCCGCCGACAAAAATGGCGCGAGCCGGGGATTCGCTTCGCAACTTGTTATCCTGCACCCATGTCGGTGAACGACGAGGCGGTGGGGGCTGCGAAGAAGCGGCTGAACCAGGGGCGCGACGAGATCCTCGCCCGGCACCGGGCCGGGGCCGGCGGGCAGGAGGTGGTTCGCGCCATCTCCGCGCTCAGCGACGAGGTGATCTCGAAGCTCTACGGCGCCATCGTGGAACAGTTCCCCGGACCCGGTCCGGTCCAGCTCTCGCTGGTGGCCACCGGGGGATACGGGCGGCGCGAGCTTGCGCCGCGCTCGGACATCGACCTCCTGGCGCTGCTCCCCGACGGGCGCGATGCCGCCGTCCGCCGGCGCGCCGACCAGATCGCCGAGCACCTGCACCGCGCGCTTTGGGACGCGGGGCTGGAGGCGGGCTACGCCGCCCGGACGCTCGAGCAGTGCGTCCAGTTGGCGCGGGAGGACCACACCATCCGCACCGCCTTGCTCGATGGGCGGCTGGTGGCAGGCGACGCAGAGCTGTTCAAGGGGCTGCAGCGCGCGACGGTGATCGAGCTGGAGCAGAAGCGGGTCGAGGAGTTCATCGGCGACAAGCTGGAAGAGTTCAACGAGCGCAGGCGCCGGTACGGCGGCTCGGTCTGGCTGCTCGAGCCGCACCTCAAGCAGGGCAAGGGCGGGCTGCGCGATCTCCAGGCCGCGCTCTGGATCGCGCGGGTCCGGCACAAGGTGGCGGGACTGGGCGAGGCCGGAGAACGCGGCCTGCTCCCCCAGCGCGAGGTCACCGCCGCGCGCGCGAACCGGGACCTCCTCTGGCGGATGCGCAACGAGCTGCATTACGCCACCGGCCGCCGCGACGACCGGCTCACCTTCGACAACCAGCGCCGCCTCGCCCAGGCCCTCGGGTATTCCGACGATCCGGACGGCGAGCTGGGCGTCGAGAAGCTGATGCGGGAGACGTACATCGCGCTGCAGGAGATCGCCCGCGCCTCGGAGGCGCTGATCGACCGGTGCGCCGTCGAGGATGCGCCGCGCAGTGCGCTCAAGCGCGTCCCCAAGCCGCAGCCGATCGACGCCGCGTTCAAGATCTGGAACGGGCGGGTGACGGTCAACGACCGCGAGGTCTTCGCCCGGCGCCCCGCCGACCTGGTGCGCCTGTACGCGGTGGCGGAAACCTGGGGGTTGCCGGTCTACAGCTACGCGCGCGATCTGCTGGTGCAGGAGCTGCAGCGGATCGGCCCGCAGCTCGCCACCGACCGCGAGGCGCACCAGGAGCTCTGGCAGCTGCTGGTCCGCGAAGGGAGCGACGGCAGCGCCCTGCAGCCGCTGCACGAGATGGGGGTGCTGGGAGCGCTGTTTCCCGAGATCGCGCGGCTCCGGGCGCGGGCGCAGCACAGCCTGTACCACGTGTACACCGTCGACACGCACACGGTGTTCGCGCTCGGGCACATGATGCGGCTGCGCTCCGGCGCATACATCGATTCCGAGCCCGATCTGACGCGGGTCGCGCGCGCGCAGCAGCGGCCGCTCATCCTCATGCTCGGGCTGCTCTTCCACGATCTGGGGAAGGGGCTGGGTCCCGATCACTCGGCGCGGGGAGCGGAGCTGGTGCGGGCCTACGCGCAGCGCATCGGGCTCGATCCCGGCGACGCGCGCGACGTCGAGTGGCTGGTGCTCGCGCACCTGCGCATGAGCCACATCTCGCAGCGCCGCGATCTGGAGGACGCGTCCTTGATCGAGGCCTTCGCCCGCGAGGTGGGCACGCCCGAGCGCCTGGAGATGCTCTACCTCTTGACGTACGCCGACATGTCCTCGGTGTCCGCGGAGAACTGGACGCGCTGGAAGGCGAATCTGCTGCGCACCCTCTACGAGAAGACGCACGCCACCATGCTCGCCGAGGGACTGGGCGCGCCGGAGCACGCCCGGTCGGTCGAGGCAAGGAGGGAGAGGCTCGCCGATCGGCTCGCTCCACTGGCGGGCGAGCAGGCGTCGCTGGCGCCCGCATTCGTCAAGGAGCTGCCGGAGCGGTACCTCGGCACCGCGACGCCGGAGACGGCGGCGCGGCACCTGAAACTGTGGGTGGCCGCGCGCAAGGTGGGGTTCGCCGGCGAGCTGCACCGGTCGGAGGTCGGCGAGGCGGACCTGACGCTTCTTGCCACCGATCGGCCCGGCCTGCTCGCGCTGTTCACCGCCGCGCTCGCCGCGAACGGGATCGACATCCTCGGCGCGGAGGTGAACTCCCTGGCGAGCGGGATCGCGCTGGACGCGTTCGTGGTGCGCGAGTCCGGAGGCGCAGCGCCGTCGGACACACGGTGGGAGGCGGCGCGCGCCGATCTGCTGCGCCTCCTCTCCGGCGCGGAGGACCCGCACCGGCTGGTGCAGAAGCGGCTGCGCCGGGCGGTGTTCGCCAACTCCGCGGCTCCGTCGGTTCAGACGAAGGTCCGGGTCGATGACCTCAGCAGCAACTCGATGACCATCCTCGACGTGATGACGCAGGATCGTCCCGGACTTTTGCACACCATCGCCGACGCTTTGCACAGGGCGGGGGTGAGCATCGAAGTCGCTCGAATCGCCACGGAAGGGAACCGCGCTACCGATGCGTTCTACTTGCGCGACCTTACAGCGCAGGGTTCTTCCAGCGGCGGAAAGATCACGGACGCCGGCCGGCGCTCCGCCGTGGTAGCTGCGGTCCAGACTGCGATCGCTTCCCTCGCGGGAGTGGGCTGAGCCATTTCCTAAGCAGTCGCGGACGGTTGGCAGCTTGCGGAGCGGCGGCCGCCGACCTAGCTTCCGTTCGTCGATGTGGGGTGCGCGACACCTGACGTGCGTGAAGGTAGGTGCGAGTGGCAGGTCGGTTGCAGACGAAGCGGGGCGCGACGGGACGGCGGAAGGCTGCCGGAGGTGCGGGCAAGCGACCGGCATCCAAATTGAAGCTGTCGCGCGGCGAAGGGGGCATGACCGTCCGTGAAGCCGGGCGGTTGGGGGGGCTGATCGGCGGGCGCAAGGGCGGCCTGGCCGTGAAGGCTGAGCGGGGGGTCGAGTTCTACCAGGAGATCGGAAAGCTCGGCGGGCAGCGCGTGCGCGACTTGATCGCGGCGGGCCGGCGCGCGGAGAGCGGCTCGCGGCGCGGGAAGACCCGCCGCGGCCGGAACCAGTTTGCTCCGGAACGGGGCGTGTGAGGGGGGCGGGAAATGGCTGACGAGAGCACGGGTAAGAAGAAGGGCTCGATGAGCGTGTCGGAGGCAGGCCGGAAGGGCGGCCAGACGGTGCGCGACAAGTACGGGCACTCCTTCTATGAGGAGATCGGCCGCAAGGGCGGCGAGACGGTGAAAGCGGAGCGCGGCCGGGCCTTCTACGAGCAGATCGGCAAGAAGGGCGGCGACACGGTGAAGGCGGAGCGCGGCTCCGGCTTCTACGAGCAGATCGGCAAGAAGGGCGGCGAGGCGGTCAAGGCGGAGCGGGGCACTCCTTTCTACGAGGAGATCGGGAAGAAGGGCGGCCACCGCGTGCGCACGCTGATCGAAGAAGGAAAGAAGGCCGCCAGCGAGGCGGCCAAGGCCGAAGAGGACAAGAGGCCGGCGCCGGGTGGCGAAGTCGTCCCGGAGCCCGCGCAGGAATAGCTGCGGGAAAGGAAACCTAGATGATCAAGACCCGCAGCAACGGAAAAGGCGGCATGACCGTCTCCGAAGCCGGCCGCAAGGGCGGCGAGCGCGTCCGCGACGAACGGGGCGTGGAGTTCTACCAGGAGATCGGCCGCAAGGGCGGCGAGCTCGGGGGGAGAAAGGGCGGTGAGGCCGTCCGCGACAAGTACGGCCCCTCGTTCTACGAAGAGATCGGACGCAAGGGCGGCCAGAAGGT
>JBGQLA010000288.1:0-6926 GCA_041499865.1 Deltaproteobacteria bacterium | reverse complement strand
GAACCCGAGGATGAACGCCCCGGCGGTGTCGCGCGGAAGCCCGAGCAGTCCGGTGACCACCGGCGCCGCCGCGCTCTCCAGCACGTGCATCCCCCCGAGCCGATCGACCACCCAGAGCACGAAGGTGCCGAGGAGGAAGAGGGGCAGCGCCTCCTTCACGTACCACTCCACGCGCGCCACCGTCTTCACCAGCACGTTCTCGAACTGGGGGATGCGCAGGGGCGGCAGCTCGAGGATGAAGTCCGATCCGCGACCCGGCACCACCCGCGCGGCGATCCAGCCGACCAGCAGCATCACCACCGCGATGGTGGCCGCGAACCAGAGCGCGGCGGCGAGGTGGACGCCGGCGAGCATGGCGAAGATCACCGCCAGCTGGGCCGAGCAGGGGATGGCGAGGGCGAGGAGCAGGGTCACCAGCACCCGCTCCTTCTTCGTCTCCAGGATGCGCGCGGTGAGCGTGGCCATGGTGTCGCAGCCGAGCCCGAGGATCAGCGGCAGCACCGCCTTGCCGTTCAGGCCCAGCAGGCGGAAGACGCGGTTCAGCATGGCGGCGAGCCGCGGCAGGTACCCGGAGTCCTCCAGCACGCTGAAGGCGAGGAAGAAGGTGGTGACGATGGGCAGCACGATGGCCACGCCGTAGCTCAACCCCATCGAGAAGAGGCCGTAGCGGCCGATGATCAGCCCGTCTTCTCCGCTGAGCAGCGCCGGCGCGTGGAACCAGGCGAGCACCCGGGTCACCCACGGCACCAGGCGATCGTGGAAGACGGCGCCTTCGAGGAGATCGACCGCCGTCTTCGCCCCCAGCTGGCCGACGAAGAAGTAGCAGGCGGCGAGCACCGCGAGCAGCACCGGCACTCCCAGCACCGGGTGCACCGACCATTCGCCGAGCTTCCGCAGCGCGCGGGTGCTGGACTGCGCCGTCCCCGTGCGGGTCACCACCGAGTCGTACAGCCGCTCCACCGACGCCAGCCGCTGGCGGCCGATGGAGTACCGCAGGGACTCGCACCCTGACCGCGCACGGCGCAGCTCGTCGATCCGGCCGAGCGCCTGTGCCGGGACCCGGGCGGCGAGGAAAGTCCGCAGCGACTCGTCGCCGCCGAGCGCCATCAGCGCCAGCGCGCGCGAGGAGAGCCCCAGCTCCGCGGGCAGGAGCGTCTCCACTTCCCGGATCGCTCCCTCCAGGGCGGCGTCGTAGCGGACGCGCAGCTTCGCCGGCCGCGCTTCGTCCACCAGCGCGGTCAGGCGCGAGAGGCCGCGCTTCTGCACCGCGACGGTCTCCACCACCGGGATGCCCAGCTCGGCAGCGAGGGTAGCCGTATCGATCCGGATGCCCCGCGCGGCGGCCTCGTCGCTCATGTTCAAGACGAGGATGAGCGGGACCCCCGCTTCGGCGAGCTGGGCGGTCATCAACAGGCCGCGCATCAGGTTCTTCGCGTCGCAGACCTGCACCACCACGAAGTTGCGCTCGGCGAGGAGGATGTCGCGGGTGACCTGCTCGTCCTCGCTCACCGGCAACAGGCCGTTGGCGCCGGGCGTGTCGAGCACCTGCCAGGTGCGCTTGCCGAGCACACCGGAGCCGCGCGTCACCTCGACGGTGGTGCCGGGGTAGTTGGAGACGGTGACGTAACGGCCCGTGAGCGCACCGAAGAGGGCGCTCTTGCCGACGTTGGGGTTGCCGACGAGGATGGCGGTGCGTGTCACGTCCTTCCCCAAAGCAAGGCGCGATCCACCCGATTCTGAGAATGATTTTCAAGACGGGAGGGCGCAAGACCTGCAGCCCCTCCAGCGGTCGCGCACAGGTTGCGCGGTGAGGCGGCTGTTGCCGCCGACGGCCTCGCCGGACGCCGTGCGGCTGATCGCGACGCGCGCGGCGCGGGGGATGGCGGACGGCATCGCCAGCGTGCTCCTCGCCAGCTACCTGTCGCGGCTCGGGTTCACGCCGGTGCAGATCGGCGCCATCGCCACCGCCACCCTCTTCGGGTCCGCCGCGCTGCTGCTCTCGATCGGGCTCTTCGGACACCGGTTCCCGCGCCGGACCGTCCTGCTCGCTTCTTCGGCCCTGATGTGCGCCACCGGAATCGCCTTCTACCTGGCGACCGGCTTCTGGGCTTTCCTCCTGATCGCGTTCGTCGGCACCCTCAATCCCAGCGCCGGAGACGTCACCCTCTTCCTGCCCACCGAGCAGGCGGTGCTGGCGGAAGCCGCGGCGCCCCAGGACCGCACCACCCTCTTCGCCTGGTACAACCTGGCCGGCGCGGTCGCCGGCGCGTTCGGATCGCTCGCCGCCGGCCTCCCCGACGCGGTCTCCCCGGGTTCGGCGCGGGGCGCCGAGCGCGCGGCCTTTCTCGTCTACGCGGCGATCGGCGCCGGTTCCGCCCTCGCCTACCGGAAGCTCTCCACCGACGTCGAGCCGCTCCCCGCCGTTCGCGCGCCGCCGCTGGAGATGTCGCGCGGCGTGGTCATCCAGCTCGCAGCGCTCTTTTCGATCGACTCCTTCGGCGGCGGCTTCGTGGTGCAGTCGATCCTCGCGCTCTGGCTCTTCCGGCGCTTCGACGTCCCGGTCCCGACCGCCGGCGCCATCTTCTTCGCCATCAACCTGCTCGGGGCCTTCTCCCAGCTGATCTCGGCGCGCATCGCGGCGCGCATCGGACACGTGCGCACCATGGTGTTCACGCACCTGCCCTCCAACCTGTTCCTGCTGCTCGCGGGGGTCATGCCGACGTTGCCGCTCGCGGCCTTCTTCCTCCTGCTGCGCGCGATGCTTTCGCAGATGGACGTCCCCGCCCGGCAGGCCTACGTGATGGCGATGGTCCCGCGCGAGGAGCGGGTCGCGGCGGCGAGCGTCACCAACGTTCCGCGCAGCCTCGCCGCCGCGCTCGGACCCTTGCTCGCCGGAGCGCTGCTGCAGCGGAGCCCGTTCGGCTGGCCGCTCGTCTGCGCGGGGGTGCTGAAGGCCGGATACGACCTGGTCCTCTACGCGAAATTCGCCCGCCGCCGCCCTTCCGCCGACGCCATCTGAGCCAGGTCTCGTTCCAGTTTCTGGGGACACCTAATGATGGTGTCCCCGTCAAGAAGGCTGTCCGCAAAGGGGTGGAGCACGGGCTCTCGACCTGCTATGGAGCGCCCTTCGCGGAGGCAAGAAAGCGCGATGAAGAAGATCCTGGTCACTGGCGCGGTGGGACAGATCGGGTCGGAGCTGACGCTGGCGCTGCGGGCGAAGTTCGGCGGCGACGCGGTGGTGGCGAGCGACGTGCGCATGCCGACGGACGCGGCGCTGCGCGACGGCGGCCCGTTCGAGTTCGTCGACTGCATGGACCCGCACCACCTGACGCGGGTGATGCAGATCCACCAGGTCGACGCCATCTATCACCTCGCCGCGCTGCTCTCCGCGGTGGGCGAGCTGCGCCCGCTGCAGGCCTGGCAGCTCAACGTCAACGGGCTGGTCAACGTGCTGGAGGCCGCGCGCCAGTACAAGTGCGCGCTCTTCTTCCCCAGCTCGATCGGCGCCTTCGGGCCGGACACGCCCCGCAGGCGGACCCCACAAGTGACCATCCAGCGGCCCACCACCATGTACGGGGTGACGAAGGTCGTCGGCGAGATGCTCTGCGAGGACTACCACCGCCGCTTCGGGATGGACACGCGCGGCCTCCGCTTCCCCGGACTCATCTCCTACCAGACGGAGCCCGGAGGCGGCACCACCGACTACGCCGTCGACATCTTCCACCAGGCGCTGCAGCACGGCGTCTACACCTGCTACCTGCGCGCCGATACGCGGCTGCCGATGATGTACATGCCCGACGCCATCCGGGCGATGATCGAGGTGATGGAAGCCGAGCCGGCGCGCCTCACCCACCGCAACGCCTACAACCTGGGAGCGCTGGACTTCACCCCGGCGGAGCTCGCCGAGGCGATCAAGAAGCGCATCCCCCGGTTCGAGATGGAGTACGCGGTGGATTCGCGCCGGCAGGCGATCGCGGACTCCTGGCCGCAGACCATCGACGACGGCGCCGCGCGCCAGGAGTGGCGCTGGGCCCCGCGCTACGGCCTCGACGCGATGGTCGACGACATGCTGCAGAAGCTGCACCGAGAGGAGCGCCATGCCGCTCGAGAAGCTGGTCGATGATCTGAAAGCACAGCTCGCGGACCTCGACGCCCAGGGCACGGGCAAGGGGCACGAGCAGGTGGTCGTGGCGGTGAAGCCGCCGCAGGGCGGCCGTGGGCCGCGTTTCCTGCTCGAGGGGGCGGGCGAGCGCGAGTTCATCCGGATGAACTCGAACTCGTACCTGGGACTCTCGCTGCGCAGCGAGCTGATCGACGCCGAGGAGCAGGCCGCCCACGCCTTCGGGGTGGGGCCGGGGGCGGTCCGGTTCATCAGCGGCACCTACGATCCCCACCTCAAGCTGGAGCAGGCGCTGGCGGACTTCCACGGACGCCCCGCCGCGATGATCGCGGGCTCCGCCTACACCGCGGTCGCCGGCGTGCTCTTCAGCCTCTCCACGCCGGAGACGGTGCTGGTCTCCGACGAGCTGAACCACAACTGCATCGTCAACGGGATGAAGCTGGCGCCGCACCAGGCGCGCAAGGTGTACGGCCACCTCGACCTCCGCTCCCTCGAGCAGCGGCTGGAGGAGTCGGTGGGCGAGGCCCAGGGCGCGCTGGTGATCACCGACGGCGTGTTCAGCATGCGCGGCGATCACGCGCCCGTCGATCGGATCGCCGACCTCTGCCGCAAGTACGATCCCCGGTTCGAGCGCGGCTGCGCGCTGCTGGTGGACGACTCGCACGGCGTGGGCGGGTTTGGCACCACCGGACGGGGCACCGAGGAAGTCACCGGAGGCCGCGCGGACGTGCTGGTGGGGACGCTCGGCAAGGCGATGGGCGTGAACGGCGGCTACATCGCCACCGAGGCGGCGATCGTCCGCTGGCTGCGGGAGAAGAACCCCTTCTACATCTACTCGAACCCCATCGCCCCCGGCGAGGCCGCGGCGGCGCTCGCGGCGCTGGAGCTGATCCGCGGACGGCTCGGAGTCGAGATGCTCTCGCACTTGCGGGCGGTGACGCAGAGGTTCCGGGACGGGTTGGTCCGGCTCGGGTTCGAGACCATCGCCGGGCAGCATCCGATAGTGCCGCTGCTGGTGCGCGACACCGAACGCACCCGCGCGCTGGTCGCGTTCCTCCGCGAGAACGGCGTCCTCGCCACCGGGCTCAACTACCCGGTGGTCCCGCGCGGCGAGCAGCTGATCCGCTTCCAGGTCTCGGCGGATCACACCGGGGCCGACATCGACGCGGTCCTCTCGGTCCTCTCAAGGTTCCGTTAAGGGCGTCCACATCCGCTTGCGGCGCGCGATCCGCTGCTCCGCGGTCTCGTCTCCGTAGGAGACCTTCTGGCCGGGGCGATCGAAGGCCGGATGCAGGAAGAGGTTCGCGTTCAGGACCGCCCAGCCGCGCCCGCCCTCGCGCAGGACCGCCGCCGCATACATTCCGCACCGCGCGCAGACCACCATCTCCGCGGTGCGCAGGCCGAAGGCATACCGCGAGAGCAGCGACGGGTCCTGCACGCCGATCCGGGCCTCGCCTTGAGGATCGGCGGTGGTGCGGGCCGCGTGCCGGCGGCAGAAGCTGCAGTCGCACTCGCGCAGGGGGAGCTCGCGCGGGTCATGCTGGGTCGTCAGGACGATCGCAATGTTCCCGCAATGGCAGGTGCCTTCCAGTCGAGAGCGCATCGCGGAACTCCTTCCCGTGGCGTCTGGATATCCGCCACAACTGGCGACGCCGGTCAAAGGGCCTCCGGGCGGCAGGAGCTCACGGTCGCGGCGCTGTGGGCGGTGGGTTCGCTAGAGGGGCGAGCGTAGCACCGGATCGCCCGCCAGCTTCCCCTCGCGCTCGCGCAGCATCGCCACCAGCGCGCCTTCGTGCAGCGCGCGAATCGGCGCCGCCGGATCCGGGAAGCCCGGCGGCAACGGCCACCCGGGCGGCTCGATCGGTCGCGCCGGGATCGGCCGGAAGGCCTTCAGCGCCGCGAGATCGCGCGCATCGATGCCGACCGATGCGCACCAGGGAAAGAGTCCCGTGCCGCGGACCAGGGGGCGTTCGCCGGCGAGCGGATCGTCCCAGGGGCCGATGGCGGTGCGGCGCAGCGCGCGCAAGTGGGCGAGGGCGCCGGTCGCGCGGCCCAGGTCGCGCGCGAGCGAGCGCACGTAATAGCCTCCGCGGGTCGTCAGCCGAAGGGTGCTGCGCGCCGGAAGATCGTGCGACAGCCAGCGCGCCTCGTGCAGGTACACGCGCGAGGGAGGAAGCTCGAACGACTCGCCACGGTGCGCCTTGAGGTAGGCGCGCTCTCCGCCGATCCGCTTGTTGCTGGTCAGCGGAGGAACCTGATCGCGCCATCCCACGAACGCCGCGAGCGCCTCGTCCAGCGCGTGCGCGGTCAGCCGCGCGGGATCCGCCCGCGCCACCACGCGGCCGAGCGGATCTCCGTTGTCGGTCTCCGCTCCCCAGGCGATCTCTGCGACGTAGGTCTTGGGGATCGGGTGCACCAGGTCCATCAGCCGCGTCGCCTGGCCCGCGAGCAGGAGGACGAGGCCCTCGGCGAAGGGATCGAGCGCGCCGCCGTGGCAAACGGGCAGCTTGTCGCGCCGGATCCCGCTCGCGCGGACCTCCTCCATGAAAGTCTGCACCAGCGAGAAGCTGGTCTGGCCCACCGGCTTGTGGACGAGGTAGATGCCCGGGTTCATCGCCGTAGGAAGGAAAGGGACCGACATGAAGATCTTCGCATTGCTCGCGCGGAGCTTCTCACGGCGGCCCGCTCGCCGGCGGATGTCGACGCGAGGCTCAGGCCCGGGGCAGCTCGCGGATCCGCCGCCAGAACGACAGCGTCTCTTCCGCCGCGCGCCGCGGCGTGAACCCCAGCGCGCGCTCCCGGGCCG
>JBGQLA010000287.1:0-6937 GCA_041499865.1 Deltaproteobacteria bacterium | reverse complement strand
GGGATGCCCAGCTCGAAGATCTTCGGGTCCACCATCGGCGCGCCGGCCTGCTCGACGCTGTAGGGGCTGCCGGAGAGGACGATGCCCTTGGCGGCGAAGGCGCGGATCTGGTCGAACGGCATCGTGCAGGGGTGGATCTCGCAGTAGACGTGCAACTCGCGGATCCGCCGGGCGATCAGCTGGGTGTACTGCGAGCCGAAGTCGAGGATCAGGATCCGTTCTGCGTGGATGTCCGCCATCGGGCGGCGCAGTCTAATGGGTCAACCTCGCGGGGAACAAGTGCCGTCTGATCGCCCGCTACCGCCCGCCGGCAAAGGAGCGCCTATTCAAGATCCGGCAAGCCTCGCGCGGCCGTCACCGCAACGACGAGCGTACAGCGCCTGCAGCCTCTACTACGCGCGTTCCAGCCGCGCCGGCACGTGCTTGTGCCACGGTGTGCCGACGAAGGGATCGCGATCATCGGTCCCCGTGAGCTCGTTCGGCGCGACGCCGGTGGCGCCGCGGTCCGTGTATCCGACCCCGAACCCGTTCGGCAGCGCGATGTGACCGCGCTGCATCGTCGCGGAGACCTCGAGCGGCACCGTCACCGCACCGCGACGGGTCACCAGGCGCACCCGTTCGCCGGTGGCGACGCCGAGCGCCGCGGCATCCTCGGGGTTGATGCGCAGCGCTCCCGCCGCGTCCTTCTTGCGCCACTGGGGATCGCGGATGATCGTGTTCGCGGTGAACGACCGCCGCTCACCGGCGGTGAGCACGAACGGGAACGCGGGATCGCGCGCCGGCGTCTCGTTCAGGCGGCCGAGCTCGTCGAGCAGATCCGGCAGCACGAGGTGGAGCGGCTTCCCGGCGCGGCGCAAGACGTCTTCCCACTCGTCGACGGCGAACACCACGCCCGACTCCGCGCCGAGGATGCGCTCGAACAGCGCGCAGGCGACCTCGAGGGGCGTGCCCTCGAACCCCGCACGCGCGAGCGAAGGCCCGTGCTGCAGCGCCGCGCGCGCGGCGAGCCCGAAGAGAACGGCGCCCTCGCGCAGCTCCTCGGGCAACGCGAGGGTGCGATAGAGGATCACGGGCGCGAGGCCCGACAGCCGTGGATCCGGCATGACGCGCTCCAGGAACGCGGCCGCGTATGCGCCGAGGCCCTGGCTCGCGGCTGCGCGGAGCGGCGCGAGGTCGGCCTCGGTGAAGGCGCCGAGCGCCTCGCAGAGGCGCGCGTGGATCTCGGCCTCGGCGAGCGTGTTCGCGGTCGAGGTGAGCAAGCGCCGGCGGAGGTGGAAGTAGTTCTCGGGGAAGTCGAAGTTGAAGAACGTCGCCTCGGCCTTCTCGAACTGCGACGACGCCGGCAGCACGTAGTGCGCGAGCTTTGCGGTCTCGCTCAGCGCCACGTCGATCACGACCAGCGTGTCGAGCGCGGCGAGCGCCTCGCGCATCCGCTTCGAATCCGCGAGCGAGTGCGCCGGGTTCGCCGCCTCGACGAGCATCGCGCGATACCGCTTCGGATGATCGGTCAGGATCTCGTCCGCGATCGCATTGCAAGGCACCAACCCGCCGACGAGCCGCGCGCCGACGACGGGGCTGGTGCGCTTCGCGTCGCCGTTCGTCAGATCGACCAGCGTCGCCGGAATGAAATGCGTGCCCGGCTTGCCGAGGCTGCCGGTGACGAGAATGAGCAGGCGGTGCAGGTAACTCACCAGCGTCGAGTGGTGGTTCATCTGCACGCCGAGGTCCTCGAAGCTCGCGAACGCGCGGGCCTGACCGATCAGCCGGGCGGTGCGCCGCACCGGTTCCGGGTCGAGCCCGGTGCGATCGATCGCGTCGGCGATCGAGAACCGGCGCAGCGCCGCGGCCACGGTCTCGAGCTCGCCGGGCGCGACGTGCGCGTCGAGGAAGCCGCGGTCGACCAGGTTCTCCTCGAGCAGGATCCCGAGCAGCGCGACCAGCAGCCACGCATCCGTTCCCGGGCGCACCGCCAGGTGAATGTCCGCGAGCTCGGCCGTCTCGGTGCGCCGGGGATCGACGACAATCAGCGTACGCGCCGGATCCGCCGCGATCTTCTGCAGCGTCACGCGTGCCCGCGGGATCGAGTGCGAGTGCCAGGGGTTCTTGCCCAGGAACATCGCGACGTCGCAGTGCTCGAAGTCGGCGCGAGTCGCGCTCCCCATCATCCGCGCCGCGACCCAGAACTCGCCGGTCTTCTCCTGCGCGAGCGCGCTCGAGCGGTAGCGCGACCCGAGCACACGGCGGGTTGCGGCCGAATATGCGCCCGGGAGGTGGTTCCCCTGCCCGCCTCCGCCGTAATAGAAGATCGAGTCGCCGCCGTGCGTGTCGCGCAGCGCCGCGAATCGCGCCGCGACCTCGCGGATCGCGGTGTCCCAGTCGATCGCCTCGAACGTCCCGTCCGCGCGCCGGCGCAGCGGCGACGTCAGGCGATCCGCGCCGTGTTGATAGTGATCCAGCCGGTGCGGCTTCTCGCAGGCGTAGCCGCGCGACGACGGATGCGCCTTGTCGCCGCGCACCTTCACCAGATGCCGCCCGTCCTCCCCGCCGAGCATCACCTCGAGGCCGCAGTTGCACTCGCAAAGGATGCAGGCCGTCCGCTTCCAGACGCCGTCGGTCGTCATGCGATCAGTCTCGACAATCTGGTCTCTTTATGCAACCATATTCCGGTGCGGCATCGGTTCACGCGCGAAAACTGCTCTGTCGCCCGCGCCTTGGACGTGATCGGCGACTGGTGGACGCTCCTGATCGTGCGCGAAGCGATGCTCGGAACGCGCCGGTACGCCGACTTCGCGGCCGGGCTCCCGATCTCGCGCAACATCCTCGCCCGCCGCCTCACCCATCTCGTCCGCCGCGGCGTCCTCGCGCGCGTGAACGCCGGCACGCACGGCACGCGCTACGAGTACGAACTCACGCCGATGGGGAAGGACCTCGCGACGGTGATGACCGCGCTGCGCCAGTGGGGGGACCGCTGGGTGTTCGGCGACGGTCGCGAGCCCCTGCTCGTCCGCGACCGCCGCACCGGCCGTCCGATCCCGCGCGTCCGCATCCTCGACGAGAGCGGCGCCCCGATCTCGGCGCGCGATCTCGAGATCGTTCCCGGCCCCGGAGCGGAGAAGCGCACCATCGCGCGCTACCGCCGCATTGCGCGCTGACAGGCGTCGGGACGAGGATGTGCCGCGGATCAAGCCTTCAGACGCACGGGTTCGTCGTACAGCGCGCCGCCGCCGCCCAGGTCGGTGGCGCGGGCCTTCGCCAGCAGGTTGGCGTTGCGGTTGTCGCGGAGGTGGCCTCCCTTGGCGAGCAGCGCGACGTCGCGGCGCTGCCGCGGGTCGTGGCGAACTTGAATCGGCAGACATCCGACCGCGGACTCCAGCGTGGCGAAGCTCCCGTCCGGAATGCCGTGCGCCGCGTCGGGATGCACGGTGACCACTGCCGGGCCGCCGGGCTGCCCCTTCGACCACTGCGAGTTCTGCGATTTCTCGGTGGAGAGCGCCATCAGATACAGCGGGTACTCCGCGGAGACCTGCGAGCGGGCCGGCGCCGAGGTGATCAGGTTCACCCTGCCCGTCTTCGTAGCGAACTTCCGGTCCGCGAACAGCACCCTGGGCGAGAGCGCGCTGCGCTGCGGGCCCTCGGACTCGAGCTGCGCGACCGTGAAGCCGGCGTCCTTGCGGAGGATCCGCTCCTTCCAGTCGCGTGCCGTGCCTGCGAGAACGCCATTCATCCCCAGGCGCGGGGACAACTCCTGGAGGATCTGCAGATCGGACTTCACGCCGGGCGGCGGCGGGACCACCGGCCGCGAGGCGCCCACCCAGTGGTTGCCGTACGCGCCGAGCAGGTCGTCGTCCTCGAGCAGCGTGGTGGTGGGAAGCACCAGCGTCGCCGCGCGGGTGGTGTCGGTGGGCCAGGAATCGACCACGCAGACGAACTCGCGCGAGCGCAGCGCCCGATCGACGGTCGCGGACTCGGGCAGCATCGCCACCGGGTTGCCGGCGGTGATCCAGATGGCGCGGATGGGCGGGTCGCTCATCGCCAGCACCTCGGGACCGAAGAGCGGTTCCAGCACCGTGCGCGGGGCCCCGGGGATCCCGCGGATGAACGTGTGGTCGAACGCCTTGCGGCGCTTGAAGTAGTACGACACGCCGCCGCCCGGCACGCCGAGGTTGCCGGAGATGGCGCAGAGCGCGTCGAGGGCGCGGACGATGGCGCCGCCGTTCACCCGCCGCGCCATCCCCCAGCCGACCAGGATCGCCGTCGGGCCCTCGTGGAGACGGCGCGCGATGTCCTCGGCGAGCGCGGCGGGGATGTCCGCGTCCTCGCACCAGCCGGCCACGCCGTGCGTGAACGAAAGGGCGCGGAACTCCACGGCATTGTCGCAGTACTGCTCGAACCCGGGGTCGGTCCACCCGCGCTCGAAGAGCAGCCGCGCCACGGCCATCGCCAGCGAGAAGTCGCCGCCCGGCCGCGGCTGCACGAACCCGTCGCAGAGCCGCGCGGATTTGTGCCAGACGGGATCGATCAGCAGCTTCGAGGCGCGGGCTTCCTTGAGCACCGGGACCAGGTGCGGAGAGGAGATGACCGGGTTCTTTCCCCAGAGCAGGATGTGGCGCGAGCTCAGCAGGTCGAAGAGGTCGTTCGAGTCCTCCTCGCCGAAGTCGAGCAGCTGCGCCGCGTCGCCCGCTCCGGAGCAGATGTCGCCGCGCTTGATGGTCACCGGCCCGAACTTCTCGAAGAAGTAGTCGGTCAGGTGCTTGAGCGCGCCGAGGCTTCCGCCGCTCCGGTAGTGGAAGATCGCCGCGGGTCCGGACTCGGCGCGGATGCGCAGGAGCTCACGGGCGGCGAAGTCCAACGCCTCGTCCCAGGAGACCGGCTTTCCCCGCAGGAGCGGCGTGGTCAGCCGCTCCGGCGAGTACTGCAGGGGGAGGAAGTTGTTCGTGCGCCAGCAGAGGAATCCGCCGGTGACCGGGTGCGAAGGGTCGCCGCCGAGCGAAACCACTCTCCCGTCTTCCACTTCTGCGACCAGCGAGCAGGCATCCGGGCAGTCGCGGTTGCAGACCGTCTTTCGGACCTCGCGCATACGGATGCGCATTGTACCGGACTGCCCGCGCGGCCGCCCGCGCCCTACCTTCTCCGACGAAGGGGGCGTCGGATGGCCGAGGTGACAACCGGGCAAGCGACGGCACGCCCGTCGAGGGCAGGGCCGCGAGAGGCAACAATGCCGCCGCCGGCGCGCGTCCGACGCCCGCCAGCGGCCCGGGTGGCGATGGCCCACGGCGCGTACCTCGCCGTGTTCGGGCTCTGGCCGATCCTGCACCTGCCGACCTTCAGGAAGGTGACCGGCCCGAAGCCGGAGGCTTGGTTGGCGAAGGGCGTCGGCGCGTGCATGGCGAACATCGGCGCGGCTCTTGCCGCTGCCGGCGCCCGGGGAAAGGTCGCGCGCGAAGTGCGCATGCTGGGCATCACCACCGCGCTCTCCTTCGCCGCGATGGACATCTGGGACGGGGGCATCCGCCGGCGCATCTCGCCGGTCTACCTGCTCAACGCCGGGGCCCAGCTCGGCTTCGCCGCCGCCTGGGGCTATGCGGAGTGGCGCGAGAACCGCGAGACCCGCCGGGTGCCCGAAGCCGCGTTCGCCTGACTCGAGGCGTCGCGGGGTGCAGACGCACGTTCGTACGCAGTATTATCTGCGTACGAACGGAGGGCCGATGCGGAAGAAGCTGACGCGGACCGGGAACAGCCTGGCGCTCGTGCTCGACAAGGAGCTCCTGGAGCAGCTCGGTATCGACGCCGAGACGCAGCTCGAGCTGTCGACGGATGGCGATGTCATCGTGGTGTCGCCCGTGCGCAGCCGACGCGCTGACGAGCGGTTGAAGACTGTGATGACGCGCGCACACGAACGATACGCCGGCGTGTTCCGCAAGCTCGCGGAATGAAGCAGCCCCATTTCCTCACGCTCGAGCAGGTCCTCGCCATTCATGCCGATCAGATCCAGCGCTATGGCGGTTCGCTCGGCGTTCGCGATCTCGGGCTGCTGCAGTCTGCTCTCGCGATGCCGGCGGCCTCGTTCGGAGGCGAATACCTGCACCCAACCCTTCACGAGATGGCGGCCGCTTACCTGTTCCATCTGACGCAGAACCATCCGTTCGTGGACGGGAACAAGCGAATCGGGCTGGCGGCAACGATCGGATTTCTCGGGCTGAACGACGTCTGGCTCGAAGCGGAACCCGGCGAGCTGTTGGAGATCGTTTTCGGAGTGGCGCGCGGCGAAATCGGCAAGCCCGAAATCGCCGTCTTCCTCCGCGGACACTGCGTACCTCTTACTTGAGCAGATCCCGCGCCAGCCGGCACTGCGGCGCGGTCTCGCAGCGCACCACCATGGGCGCGCCGCTCTTCACCGCGTAGACGTCCTGGCAGCCCGGCACCAGCTGCGAGGGCCGGAGGCGGAAGTCGATCCCTCCCCGCAGCCACTCCGCCCAGGAAGTGTCTCCGTCGCAGTCCAGGTCGCGCCAGGCCTCCGGCACGTCGCCCTCGCGCGCGAGCTGCACCGCGCGCAAGCCGCTGAGCAGGAAGAGGAGAACCGGTGCGCCGAGGATGATCAGCACCAGCAGGCGCGGCTTCAGGCGGCTCAGTTCTCGATCCGGTAGTTCGGCGCTTCCTGCGTCACCTGCACGTCGTGCACGTGGCTCTCCCGCAGGCCGGCGGCGGTGATGCGCACGAACTTCGCCTTGGTGCGCAGCTCCTCGATGCTATGGCAGCCGGTGTAGCCCATGCCGCTGCGCAGTCCGCCGACGAGCTGGAACACGTTCATCGACATGGGGCCCTTGTACGGAACCCGCCCCTCGATGCCCTCGGGCACCAGCTTGAGGTCCTCCGCCTCCTCCTGGAAGTAGCGGTCCTTGGACCCCTTCTTCATCGCGCCCATCGATCCCATCCCGCG
>JBGQLA010000286.1:0-6945 GCA_041499865.1 Deltaproteobacteria bacterium | reverse complement strand
GCGCTGACCGACCTCTACGATCAGCGGCGGAACCTCGTGGAAGAGCTGATCACGCGCCGGCTGCTCGAGGAAGAGGCGAAGTCGAAGGGCAAGACGCTCGAGCAGTGGTACCAGACCGATTACGTGAACTCGGTGCCGGAGCCCCCCGACGACGAGGCGAAGGCGTTCTTCGAGGAGCACAAGGCGCAGGTCCCGCCGGGCCAGTCCTTCGACGACCTGAAAGGACGGATCAAGCAGGCGGTCCGCCAGCAGAAGCTGCGCGACGGCATGACCAAGCTGGTCGAGGGCCTGAAGGCGAAGCACAACGTGCAGGTGGCGCTGGAGCCGCCGGATCTCCCGCGCATCGAGGTGGAGGCGAAGGGCCCGGCGCGCGGCCCGGACAAGGCTCCGGTGACGATCGTGGAGTTCAGCGATTTCCAGTGCCCGTACTGCGGGCGCGAGTACCCGGTGATCGAGCGGGTGATGAAGGAGTACGACGGCAAGGTGCGGCTGGTCTTCCGCCACTTCCCGCTCGACTTCCATCCCTTCGCGGAGAAGGCCGCCGAGGCAGGGGCGTGCGCGCAGGACCAGGGCAAGTTCTGGGAGCTGCACGACAAGATGTTCACCAACCAGGGCAAGCTCGCCGTCGACGACCTGAAGGGCTACGCGAAGTCGCTGGGCATGGATGCGGCGAAGTTCGACAAGTGCCTGGACAGCGGCGAGAAGAAGACGCTGGTGGAGGAGGACACGAAGGCGGGGAGCGCAGCGGGCGTGAATGGCACGCCGGCGTTCTTCATCAACGGCGTGTTCATCAACGGCGCGCAGCCGTTCGAGCAGATCAAGCAGACCATCGATCGGGAGCTGAAGAAGAAGGGCTGATCCCGCATGCGAATGTCCAGGTCCTTCACGCCGACGCTCAAGGAGGTCCCGGCCGACGCGACCGTCGCCTCCCACCAGCTCCTGGTGCGCGCCGGCTACATCCGCCAGCTTTCCGCGGGCATCTACTCGCTGCTGCCGCTCGGGCAGCGCTCGATCCTCAAGATCACCGGGATCGTCCGCGAGGAGATGAACGCGATCCGGGCGCAGGAGTTCTACCTGCCCGCCTTGAACCCGCGCGAGATCTGGGAGGAGTCGGGCCGCTGGACGGTGATGGGCGAGAACATGTTCCGCCTCAAGGATCGCAAGGGGGCGGACCTCTGCCTGGCGATGACGCACGAGGAGGTCTTCACCGTCCTCGCCCGGGCGGAGCTGCGCAGCTACCGGCAGCTTCCGCAGATCTGGTACCAGATCCAGACCAAGTTCCGCGACGAGCCGCGCCCGAAGAGCGGGCTGCTCCGGGTGCGGCAATTCACCATGAAGGACAGCTACTCGTTCGACGTCGATCGGCCCGGGCTGGATCAGGCGTTCGAGGCGCACCGCCAGGCGTACGTGCGCATCTTCGGGCGCTGCGGCCTGAAGACCATCCAGGTGGACGCGCATTCCGGCGCGATGGGCGGGTCCGGCTCGACGGAGTTCATGGTGGCGACCGACGCGGGCGAGGACCTGATCGCCTCCTGCGAGAACTGCGGGTACGCGGCGAACACCGAGAAGGCGGAGTCGCGCGTCGAGACGCCGGACAAGTACAAGGCGGCCGGCGCTTCTCCTGCATTGGAGGAGTTCGCCACGCCCGGCGTTGTCACCATCGAAGCGCTGAGCGCGAAGCCGTATGCCGTGCCGGCGGACCAGCAGCTCAAGACGCTGGTGTATGTCGCCGTGGGCGAAAAAGATCGCGACACCAGCGTGGACTCCCCAGTCATCGCGGTTGTTCGAGGCGACGACCAGCTCAACGAGGCGAAGCTGCAGACGGCGACGGGCGCCGCAGTGCTGCGGCCGGCGCACCCGGAGGAGATCCCGCGGTGGATGGGGGCCAGGCCCGGGTCGCTGGGGGCGGTCGGACTTGCAGACAAGGGTTACCGCATCTTCGTCGACAAGCGCCTCGCCGGGCTCTCGGGCCTGGTGACGGGCGCGAACAAGGACGGCTTCCACCTGCGCAACGTGAGCGTCCCACGCGATCTGGCGCACGCCACTTCCGCCGACCTGCGCACCATCAACGCCGGCGAGGGCTGTCCCCGCTGCGGACATCCGCTGGCGGTCGGAAAGGCGCTGGAGGTCGGGCACATCTTCAAGCTCGGCACCCGCTACTCGGAGACGATGGGCGCGCGGGTCCTCGATGAAGGCGGCAAGGAAGTGCCGATGGTGATGGGCAGTTACGGCATCGGCATCGAGCGGATCCTCGCCGGCGCGGTGGAGCTGCACCACGACGCGGATGGCATCCGGATGCCGGTGAGCATCGCCCCCTTCCACCTGGCGCTGCTCCCGCTGCAGATGCAGGACGCGGCGGTGCGGGAGGCCGCGGAGAAGCTCTACCGCGAGCTGAACGAAGCCGGAGTGGAGGTGCTGCTCGACGACCGCGACGAGCGCGCCGGGGTGAAGTTCAAGGACGCGGACCTGATCGGCCTGCCGCTGCGCATCGCCATCGGGAAGAAGGGCCTCGCGGAGGGCAAGGTGGAATTGAAGCCGCGCGGCGCGAAGGAGCTGGAGCTGGTCGCGCTGGACAAGGCCGTGGAGCGCGTCCGGCAGGCGGTGCGCGACGGCGGCGGGAGCCTGCGCCGGTGAACCGCATCTGCGCGGCGCTCGACGTCCCGGATCCGGGGGCGGCGGAGCGGCTCGCGGAGAAGCTCGCAGGCCACGTCGGGCTGTTCAAGATCGGCCTGGAGCTGTTCGTCGCCCACGGCCGCGGCGCGGTGGAGGCGGTCCGCAAGTTCGGGCTGCCCATCTTCCTCGACCTGAAGCTGCACGACATCCCCCAGACGGTGGAGAGCGCTGCGCGCGGTGTCGCCGCCCTCGGGGCGGAGTACGTCACCGTCCACGCCAGCGGCGGCGCGGAGATGATCCGCGCGGCGCGCCGGGCGCTGCCGCGAACCAAGTTGTTGGCGGTGACCGCGCTCACCTCTCTCGGTCCGGACGACTTCGACGCCATCGGCCTGGCGCGCGATGCGGTGCCGCGCCTGGCGAAGCTGGCCGTTGCCGCCGGCGCCGACGGGGTGGTGTGCTCGCCGCAGGAGGTCGCTGCCCTGCGCGCGTCCTTGGGACGCGGGCCGCTCCTGGTGGTGCCGGGAATCCGGCCGGCCGGAGCTGCCGCGGGAGATCAGCGGCGGACCGGAACGCCGCTGGAAGCGGTGCGCGCCGGCGCCAGCATCCTGGTGATCGGACGGCCGCTGCGGGATGCGCCGGATCCCGCGGCCGCTGCCGACGCGATCGCCCGGGAGATCGCGGGCGCCTGATCATCTTCTGTCGCGGTACTTCTCGTCGACGCGCCGGCGCTGCTGCTCCACCCCGTCCGCGCTGAACCCTGCCTTCCGGGAAAGCTCCGCGAGCAGCTTCTGCGCGGAAGCGTCCGCGCCCGACGCCTCGACGCGGCCGCGCGAGCGCCCGAGCTGGAGGTCCCAGGAGACGCCATAGCGCTGCGCCCATTCCTGGAGCTGCTGCACGGTGAAGAGCGCGTCGGCGTAGGCCATCAGGGCATCGTCCTGCGGGTCGACGTCGCGGAACTTGCCCGGATCCGTCTCGTACTGGCCGAGGTACAGCCGCGCTTCGCCGAACAGGTACTTGTCCTTGCCGTCGCCGATCGGGCCGCCGGAGGCGTGCACGTGGTTCGGCTCGCTCCACGCCGGCCGGCGCCGCGCGTCGCCCACCGCCTCGGCGGCGATCCGGCGCGCGTCCGCGTCGCGGACCTTGCCCCGGCTGCGATACTCGATCGCCTGCGGGTCGTTGTGCAGCGCGGGGGGCCGCGAGCAAGCCAGCAGGACGACCAGCGGCAGCGCGCGGCGCATCAGCGTCCCGGACGCGGCTGCAGGCGCGAGAGCGGGCCGGTGAAGGTGAAGGCGTAGCTGCCGTCGGCCTGCCGGGCATTCTGGATCAGCCCCATCATCCCCTTGACCGGCGCGTTCGCATCCAGCCAGCGATCGCCTGGGCGGAACCGGAGGTGCAGTTCGGCCTGCGAGAGCGAGAGCAGCGGCCGGAGATTGACGGTGCCCTCCAGATCCGCCTCGATGTCGCCGGCGCTGGCGAAGGTCTTGTCGACGCGCGCGATGCCCTTGTCCACCACGACCGCCCCTTCGACGTGCCCCAGCGAGGTGCGGGGCAGGGCGAACCCGAACACCGCTCCACCGGTCAAGGCGGCGGCCTCGACCGCGAGGCTGACGTTGCCGTGCGCGGCCTCCACCGGCAGGAGGGCCGGCAGGTCGGCCTTCATCCGCAGCTTGCCGCTCGCCGAGATCCCCGCGAGCTCGCGCAGGGGCAATGCCGCCAGGTCGAGATCCCCGGTGTCGATGCGGAAGGACGAGACGCCGGGCAGGCGGGGATCGCCGCTCAGCGCGACGTGTCCGCGAGCGGTCCCGCCGTACCCGTTCACCGAGAAACCGAAGGAGGTGCGCCGCAGGATCAGGGCGAGGATGTCGGGGCTGAACACCGCGCGCTCGAAGCGCAGCTCGGGCCAGGCCTCCGCTCCGGACGCGGGAAGAACACGCACCCGCACGTCGCGCGCCAGCAGCGATGCGAGCCCTCCTGCTCCGGCCCTGCCGATTCTCACCTCGACGCCGGCGCTCTGCGCTTCCATCTCGATCCGCCGCGCGACCACGTCGTACGGGAAGGTGAGGACCAGGAAGAGCAGGAACGCGAGGGCCGCGCCGGCGGGCCAGAGCCACCGCCGCAACGTCGGGTGGCGGTTGAGGAGCGCGGCCGCAGGGACCATCAGGACCCCTGCCAGGCGCTCACGCTCAGGGAGACATCCAGCATGTCCTTGTTGTCGTACGCCTTGCGCAGGCGCAGCCGGCGGACGCGGACCACGCCGGGACTGTGCTCGATGTCGTTGAGCAGCTTGATCAGCTTGTCCAGGGGCACCTTGCCGAGGTTCACCTCCACCGACATCTCGCGCGGGCGCCCGTCCTGGCCGCCGGCGACGACGCCGCGGTCGCTCATCCCGCCCACCTCGACGCCGTCGTTGCGCGCCTGGGTGTCGACGAAGCTCATCAGCGCCGGCGGGCTCTGCCGCAGTCGCGCCTCGAGCAGCTGCCGCTCCTGCTCCTGGGCGCCGTATCCCGCTGCCAGGCGGGAGATCTTCTCGAAGTCGGACCGCTTGTCGTCGAGCGTCGCCTCCGCGCCGCGGATGGCGGAGGAGAACCCCGCCCAGGCGATCAGGACCAGGAACAGCAACACGCCGCTCCCGGCGAGGAGCAGCAGCCGCCGCTCGCGCGGCGTGGCCGCCGCGAGCCAGGCCTGGGCGTCGGCCCAGAGCGCGCGCACCCGCTCGAGCAGGCGGTTCATCACGCGCCTCCCTGGACTTCGCCGGAGCAGGTGTAGGGGAAGTCGAGGGAGAACGTCACCTTCGTCCCCTCGCGCCCCTTCTCCGTGCGCGGCTGCTTGATCTCCCCGAAGCACTTGTCCTTGCGCAGCGAGGAGACGATCTCGTCGACCTTGCCGAAGCTCTCGGCGGTGCCCTTCACCCGGACCGCGGTAGTGGTGACCTCCACGTCCTCCAGCAAGGGCAAGGACCCGTCCGGCATGTTCGCGACGAGCTCCGCGAGGACGTCGGCGGCGGAGACGCGGGGGATCCCGGCAGCGCGTGAACTCCCTCCGGAGAGCTGGGCCACGGCCTGGCGATAGTCGGTGAGGCAGGTCCCCAGGATGCGGCGGGTCGCCGTGCAGACCGCGTCGTCGTAGGCGGCGGCCTGCCGGTGCAGCGAGGAGAGCCGCGCGATCCCCAGCACGAATCCGAGCACGAGCAGGACGGCGGCGGCGGCGGCGAGACGCAGCAGACGCCCGCGCAGCTGCGAGAGATCCTTGGTGAAGGCGAACTCGCCCTTGCGGAAGTTGACCCGCCCGCGCGGGAGCTGCGCGCGCAACGCGAGCCCGAGCGCCAGGGCGCTGGCGGCATCGCCCGTCGGCAGCGTCACCGGCTCGACGGGGAGTTGGGTCTCGGCCTCGAGCTGCCCGGCGGCCTCCGGCAGCGAGGCGAGCGCGCCCGCGAGCAGCAGCCGCTCCGGCGAGGCCTTCCGCGCGCGCAGCGAGATCTTCAGGTCCCGGACCAGGGTGGAGAGCAGGCGCGTGCGCGCGTTCGCATCGACCGCCGCTTCGTCCCAGGCCTGGGCGTTCGCCGCGGCCAGCGCACGCGCCATCACCGGCCGGCCCCCGTCGAGCAGCGTCAGGTCCGCGCGGTCGGGACCGGCGTCGAGCAAGGCCGCGGTCGCCGGAGCGGCGCCCGTTTCGCCGATCAGGCCCCGCTCGCCGAGCGCCGCCAGCGCCAGCGGCCCGAGGGTGACGACGCGCGGCTCGATCCCGGCGGCGGCGAGCACTTCCAGGTGTTCGCGGAGGTCGCTCTTCTTCACCACCCCGACCAGCACCTCGGTCTTGCCCCCGACCTGGCCGAGGATCGCCGCGTCCCAGACCACCTCGCCCGGATCGAAGGGAATGGCACCTTCCACTTCCGCCGGAAGCACCTGCTCGATGCGCCTGGGATCGGAGAAGGGAAGCGTGATCAGGTGGGTGGAGACCAGCGCGCCGGGCAAGGCCACCGCCACCGAGTCGTCGGGTCCGATGGGCGGCACGAGGTCCAGGGCGGCCAGGCCTGCCCGGAGCCGTTCGGCGGGCGTGCCCTGCGCCGGCAGCCTTGCCGCGCGCACGTCCTGGACGGCGAAGCCGCGGAAGCCGCTCTGCAGCGTCGCCACGCGCAGCAAGTCCTGCGCCCAATCCAGGCCCACGTTCCGGTGCATCAGTCTTCCTTCCAGTACAACATCTTTCCCAGCGCGTCGTCATATCGGACGACGGTGGTGAGCTGCTTCTCGATCCGTCCCACCCGCCCGGTGGCGGTGATGCGGAAGGTGTCGCTGGTGGAGCCGAAGAGGTTCGTCGGATTGCCGCCCTGGCGCG
>JBGQLA010000285.1:0-6960 GCA_041499865.1 Deltaproteobacteria bacterium | reverse complement strand
TCGCAGGTCACCGCTGGACTCCACCTCGACGGCGACGCGATCGCCCTCTGCGATCGAGCCCAGGACCGTCATCTTCAGGCCCCCCTCGAGCTGCTCGATCATCCGGCGGAAGAGCCGGCCGAGCCGCTCCTTGCCGTACGTGCCCGCCACCGGGGAAAGCTCCGGCTTCCCGGGAATCCGCCACGTCACGTCGTCGGTCATCAGCGCCAGGACGCCCGGGATGTCGCTGGCGCTGAAGCGCGCAAACAGCTCCGCGGCGACTTGCTTGCTGCTCTCGATCGTCATGGCGCGATCTTCTCTTCAAACCCCTTGGCAATCAACCACAGCGACAGCGCCAGGTGGGTCAGACCCAGCGGCACGATCAGGAGGAACACGATGCGATACCCGAGAATGGGCATGGTGACCGCCGCGATCTGAAGCAGGACCGCGACCAGCCCACAGGCAGCCAATGCGCGCGGCACCAGGGCGAATCGCAACAGCACGCCGTAGAGCGCGAAGCCCGCCCCACCCGCGACCAGCAGATTCGCATAGTGCGCCCAGTGACGCATCGAGCGGGCCACCATCGCTGCGGTCTGGAAGAGCTCCGTGGCGCTTGCCTTCGCGTACTCCTCGCCCAACGACAGCATGGTCAGGATCGAGACGTTCTCCAGGGCGAGCATCGAAAAACCGACCACGCTGAGAGCCAGGAACCCACTTCCTGGACTTCTTCATGAGGGTCCAGGCAGCGTGAAGAATCGCACGCCGTGCTGGGCGTGCGATTTGGCTGAGGAGGTGTATTGCCCGATGCAGGCCGTACGCGGCCGGTGCTGGCACGCGCTACCGCTTCACGAGCGGATGCCGTAACCGCTACGAGAAAGTGGCGGGCGCTACTGGATTCGAACCAGTGGCCTTCGGCTTCGGAGTCAAGGCAGGGGGAGATCTTACCACTGGGCACCGGCCGAATTTTCGGCACTTTAGCGATCAGAACCGATCCGAACGGATCGGCCGGGGGTGAAGAGGGGGTGAATGGCGCGCCCGGCTGGAGTCGAACCAGCGGCCTTTGGCTTCGGAGGCCAACGCTCTATCCATCTGAGCTACGGGCGCGTGGCGGCTCACGTAGCCCGACACCTGCGCAAGGTCAAGCGCTTCCAACCAAGCCGCCGTGTCCTCCCACGGGCGCTGGCAGAAGGACGAGCACGAGTCCCCGCCACCCAAGGCGTCCTACCTCGTTGGGAGGCTGCACGCGCTGCGAAAGAAGCCGATCGACGAGTTCACCACCGAGGATCTGCGGATCTGTCTCGCGCAGCAACTTGGCCTGCGCTGGTTGGTACCACGCGCACTTGCGACCTTGGAACGGGACCCGCTTGCCGCCGGCGATTTCTATGAAGGTGACCTGCTTTTGGCCGTCATTCGTGCGCGTCATTCGATCTCTCACAACCATGAACTGGTCGCGCGCCTGCGGCACGTCGTCCACCGCGCCAGCAAGCTGCTGAAGGAACGCCCGGACCTTGAATCCGTCCTGGCCAAGCTGGAACAAGAATGGGTGGGGTACGCATCCTCCTCGATCACGCCTCGCGACGCTCGATGGCCCTGCGCGGCCCACATGCGTCTGGCACCTGTCCAAACCTGTCCAGCGCCGCGTAGCGGAGATCTGCAGCGCCAGCGCCACCGCGATCGCCGCTGCCGCGAGCAGCGTCGCGGGACCGATCACTTCTCTCCCATCCGGACGATCCGCTCGTACTCGTCCGCCGCGACGGGCTGCACGGAAAGCCGTTGCCCGCGCTGCAGGAGCGGCATCTTCGCGAGCGCCTTGGTCTGCCGGATCTCCTCCAGCGTCACCGGCCGCGCCAGCTTGCGCACCGCCTTCACGTCCACCTGGAACCAGCGCGGCTCCTTGGGATCGCTCTCCGCGTCGTAGTGGTCGTGCTTGGCATCGAACTGCGTCGGGTCCGGATACCCCTCGCGCGCGATCTCGGCGATGCCCACCACGGCCGGCGGCTCGGTGCTCGAGTGGTAGATGAGCACGCGATCGCCCTTCTTCATCGCGTCGCGCAGGAAGTTCCGCGCCTGGTAGTTGCGGACGCCGTCCCACCCGGTGGTCCGGCCGGGCAACTGCAGCAGATCGTCGAACGAGAAACTCCCCGGCTCCGTCTTGAGCAACCAGTGCCGCATCACCTGCCCTGGGCGCGCCCTTGCGGCGCCGCGCCGAACTTCCAGCCCTTCTCCTTCTGCCACTGCAGCTCGTCGTCGATGGTGAACGCCAGGAACCAGGGCCGGATGGGCAGGACGTTGAGCCGCCCGTCGATGAAGATTGCCGGGGTGCTGTCCACTCCGGCCGCCATGCCCTCGCGGCGGTTCTTCTCGACGTTCTCGTCGAACTTGCCGGCGTAGACCTGCTTCATCATCTCCTCGGCGTCGAGCCCGAGCTGCCGGGCGTAGCGCTTGAGGTCCTCGTCCTCGAGCGCGTCCTGGTGCTCGAAGAGCGAAGCGTTCATCTCCCAGAACTTCCCCTTGGTGCGCGCGTACTCCGAACAGGCCGCCGCCACGCGGGCGCGAGGATGCGAAGGGAAGGGAAAATACTTCGGGCACAGCCGGACCTGCCCCTTGCGGCTGCGCGAGACCAGCTCCTCCAGCGGCGCGACCGCCGCCGCACAGTGCGGGCACTGGTAGTCACTGAACTCGACCAGCGTCACTGCCCCCTTTCCAGTGATCGGGCAGTTCTCCGCCTTCACCGGGGCCCGCTGCGTGGGCTCGAACGACGCGTAGTACGCCTCCACGGCCTGGATGATCTGCGGAGCCGCGACGCCCTCGCCGGCGAACTGCTTCACCAGCGCGGCCATCCGCACCGCGTGCGGATCCGTCTGCGTCGTCGCGAGGCACTTGGCGAGGGTGTCCTGGCAGCCGGCGTAGTTGAAGACCTCGGTGGCCACGTCCACGAAGGCGCCCCTCTGGGCATCGGTGAGGCCGCTGAGCTCGGCGCGCGGAACGATGTTGCGCGCCTGCTCGGCGGTGACGGGATTCGATTGCGCCTGCTGCGCGAGCGCGGCGGAGGCGACGAGGCAAAGGAGGGCAGTGAGGCGCATGGAGGGCGGTTTATAGCAGACCCGCGAGAGGTGGTCCGCTGAATCCAGGGAAGATGCGGCCGATTTCGTTGGCACCGAGCTGCGCCTTCGCCACCGCGGCGAGGACGCTGCGGAGGTCGGTGGTCACCGCGAGGTCCCGGCCTTCGTAAAGCTGGTCCTCCGCCAGCCCCGGCCAGCGGCCGAAGATCGCGCCGCCGCGCACCGCGGGCCCGAGCACGAAAGCGACGCTGGCGTGCCCGTGATCGGTGCCGTTGGCCCCGTTCTGCCGGACGGTGCGGCCGAACTCGGTCGCGGCGACCAGCACCACGTCGCGCGCCCGCGGGCCCAAGTCGCGCTGGAACGCTGCCAGCGACTCGGCGAGCTGGCGCAGGTTGCCTGCCAGCCTCGCTGGCTGTGCGGCGTGGGTGTCCCAGCCGCCGGCATCGACGCAGCCGACCCGGAGGCCGACGTCGGCCTTGATCAGCTGCGCAAGCTGCCTCAGCGACTGAGCCAGGGGCGCCTTCGGATAGTCGGCGTCGGCCGCGGCCGCTGCAGTGCCCAGCTTCCGCTCGAGCAGCTGCAGCGCCGAGAACGCTTCTTTCCCCGAGCTCGCCACCGGCTCGTCCGCCTGCGAGCCGTAGAGCCCTGCGAACGCCGCCCGGGCTTCGGCGCTCCCCTTCTGTCCGGCTGGGCCGCCGGCGAGCGCGTGCAGGCGAAGCTGGTTCAATGACGAAAACGCGAGCGCAGCCGGCGCTCCCTGCAGCGACCGGGGCAGGCGCGCGGAGACGGCGACAGCATCCAGCGGCGAGCGATCCGCCGGCAGCGTCTGGCGGAGCGAGCGCGCGAGCCACCCGTCGGGCGTCGTCTTCACCCCCGGAGTCCCGAGCTCGAGGGCGTCCTGCGCATCGAAGTGCGAGCGGCTGCCGTCGGGCGAACCCACCGCGTGGACGATGGCGAGCGAGCCTTCCCGCCAGAACGGGAGCAGCGGCTCCAGGGAAGCGTGGAGCGCGAAGCCCGGGTGGCCGAGATCCAGCCACTCCTCAGGCCGGGGCGCGAGCTGCGGGCGCAGGTCGAACAGGCGCCGCTCCCCGATCGGGGGCACCGCATGCAGTCCGTCCAGCGCGCCGCGGAGGAAGAGAAAGACCAGGACCTTGCCGCGCGGGCCCTGCTCCGCCGCCGCCCGCCGGGCCCAGAACGGCAGGAAGGATCCCGCCGCGATCAGCGCGCCTCCCTGGAGGAGCAATCGTCGCCTCATCTCATCTCCTCTGCATCTCCGGCGCACCGAGGAGAAGTCCGACGGCGCGCGCCGTCATCAGCTGCGGCCGCGATCGCTGCAGCTCGTCCAGCACGTAGGCGCGCGTCTTCTCCGAGAGGTCCGCCACGCCCAGGCGCGCCGCCGCTTTGTCCAGCGCTCCTGCCGGCGTCGCCGCCGCCAGCGGCGCGAGATCGACCTGCGTCCCCGGAATCCTGCCGTTCGCCAGCTGGAGCCCGAAATCGATGCGCGCCAGCATGGCGCCGGAAGAGAGCCAGGTCTCCGCCCGATCCGGATACCCGGTGGGCGCCTGGGCGAGGTAGAGCGGCTCGCCGATGCGCGCCAGCGCCTTGGCGAGCGGCAGCGGGTCGTCGATCTTCGCCTCCAGCCCGCGCAGCGCCGCGGCCACCAGCTCCAGCGGCGAGCGCACCTTCGCGCGCACCGCGCTCCGGCTCCAGAACGCGGGCGAATCGAAGACCGTCCGCAGCATCGACCGGATGTCCCCGCGCGTCCGCTGGTACGTCGCCGCCACGCTCGCGACCAGGGACTCCGGCGGCTCGTCGCTGACGAATCTGCGCACGAGCTTGCTGGCGATGAACCGCGCGGTCGACGGATGCGCGGCAAGGATGCGAAGCACCTGCTCGCCGTCCTCCTCGCCGCCGCCGGCAGGAATGACGTGCCCGAGCACGGCCTTTGCGCCGAAGTCGTGCATCCCGGGCCGGAAGACGAAGTGCGGATCGGTCCGCGGATCCGCGACCGTCCAGCCGGTGAAGCAGCGCGCCACCTCCACGATGTCCTGCTGCGTGTATCCGCCGTCCACGCCGAGGGTGTGCAGCTCGAGCAGCTCTCGCGCGTAGTTCTCGTTCAGGCCGCGCTTGCTCATCGCGCGCGGGCGCGGTGCGGCGGAACGCCAGTTGTCGAGATACACGAGCATCGCCGGGCTGCGGGCGGTCGCCTCGAGCAGCTCGGGAAAGCTCCCCAGCGCGTTCGCCCGGATCGCGCGCTCTTCGTACTCCGGGAGGAGCGCCGCCTCGTCCGCCTTGTTCGCGAAGACGTTGAAGTGGTTGAACCAGAAGTCCGCCATCACTTCCTGAAGCTGACGGCGCGACGAGACGGCGCGGAGCACCTTGGCCTGCGCGAGCTGGGCGATGGCCTCGCGCCTGACCGCCGGCGCTCGCATCGCCGGCCCGGCGTCCATGCCGTCCGGAGGAGGCGGAGCGTCCTCGAGCAGGGCGTTCCGCTTCCGCGCCTGCCGCTGCGCGACGAGCTTTCGCACCAGCGCGCCCGGAGGCTCGCGGAGCGCGCCGAATCGGGAGAGTTGGTGTTCGAGCGCGCCGTCGTCGATGCCTTCGGGGTGGAGTTGCTCCTCGAGGAACGCCGCGATGCCGATGCGGGCGAGCCGGTCGCGGTCTTCCGGACGGGAACCGAAAGTCGTGCGCGAGAGCACGTGCTCGATCATCTCCGCCGTGGTGAGCGCGGGGGCGATGGCCGTGGACGCCTGCTGCGCCGCGGCCTGCGGGGCCTCACCGGGAATGGGCGGCGTGACGTCCCTGCGCGGTCCGTGCGAGCAGGCAAGCAGCAGGGCACAGAGCGGGGCGGTGCGCGGGATCATCCTGGCAGACACGACGCGCGGCACGGGGGTGAAATTCAGCGGCGAAAGACTCGCCGCAGGCGGGCCGCGGCGAGATGCGCCTCGGAGATGCCCAAGGCGAGCGCGGCCCCCAGGTAAATGGCGCCGAACAGGCCGAGGACGATGGCGGCGCGCAGGATCGGGTGCAGCGGGGGCAGCGCGAATTTCGTGCCCAGCCCGACCGCGGTGGCCAACGCTGCCGCGGCCCACAGGCGCGGCAACAGGCCTTTGGGAAGATGGCAGAGCCCGATCCGCGCTCCGATTCCGCGGCGCAGCAGCGCGAACTCGATCCACCCGGCGATCCCGGCGCTGCCGGTCAGGCCCAGCGCGCCGTAGCGGGCGTCCACGTGCAGGAGACCCGGTAGATAGAGCGCGAAGAACACGCCGAGGCCGGCGGTGAGCACCACCCGGAGGGTCGCGTAGCGCAGAGGCGTGCGCGTATCGCGGAGCGCATAGAACGCGCTGGAGTAGAGGCGCCCCAGCGTCGCCGCGAGCAGCCCCACCGTGCTGCCGATGAGGAAGAGCCAGACGTAGCGCGTATCGCTCGCGCGGAAGTTGCCGGTCTGGAAGAGCGCGGCGCAGATCACGTCGCCGAGGGCGAGGAACGCGGCCACCGTCGGGACCACCGGAAAGGCGATGGTGCGCAAGCCCGCCTCGGTCTGCGCGTGCAGCCTTCCCCGCACGTCAGCCTCGGCGGACATCGAAGGGAGCGCGGCGGCGCTGACCGCCATGCCGAAGAGCGAGACCGGGAGCAGGTAGATGGTCTGCGCGTAGCCGAACGCCGCCACCGTGCCGCTCGGCATGAAGCTGGCGATCAGCATGTCGACGTAAGCGGAGAGCTGGACCACGCCGCGGCCCGCCACCACCGGAAAGAAGTTGCGCACCACCTCGGCCACGTGGACGTCCCCGCGCCCGAGCGAGAGCCGCGCACCCTTCCCCAGCAGCCGGAGCACGAGCGGCAACTGCACCAGGAGCTGCAGCGCGCCGCCAGCCACCGCGCCCCACGCGGCCCAGATGGCGATGCGCGCCTGATCGCC
>JBGQLA010000284.1:0-6982 GCA_041499865.1 Deltaproteobacteria bacterium | reverse complement strand
CGCAAGCTGCTCGACCAGCAGATGACCATCGTGCTGGTGGAGCAGTACCTGGACTTCGCCATGGAGCTGGCCGAGCACTGCGTCGTCCTCTCGCGCGGCGAGATCGTCATGCGCGGCAGGGTCAAGGAGCTCGATCCGGCGCAGGTCCGCAAGCACCTGTCCGTCTGAGCGCGATGGAACCTTCCGGCGGGGCAGGCGGGACGACCGCGAAGCGCGGTACAAGGCCGCGCATGTACGTCTCCCAGGGCCGCCTCTCGTTCGAACGCGCCGGCGCGACCACCGTGGTGCGCGAGGCCTATGCCGAGAGCCCGCTGCGGCTGCTCACGCCGCGAAACCACGGGAGGTCGGCGTGGGCGTACACCAGCACGCTCGGCGGCGGCTTCGTGGACGGCGATCGGGTGCGGCTGCGCATCGCCGTGGGCGAGGGCGCACGCGCGTTCGTCTCCACGCAGGGGCCGACCCGGATCTACCGATCTCCACGCGGGTGCGAGAGCGACACGGCCGTCACCGTCGCCAACGGCGGCGCGCTGGTGCTCGCGCCAGCCCCTCTGGCTTGCTTCGCCGGAGCGCGCTTCCGGCAGCGCACCGAGGTCGATCTCGCGGACGGCGCTTCGGTCGCGCTCTGGGACGTGCTTTCGGCGGGCCGCAGCGGAGAGCGCTGGGCCTTCGACCGCTGCACCCTCGGGCTGTTCGTGAAGCGGACCGGCCGGGCGCTGCTCGACGAATCGTGGCTGCTCGATCCCGCGCACGGCGTGGTCGGGGACCGGCTCGGGCGGTTCGAGGCGCTGGCCACCGTGCTGCTGGCCGGCCCGCTGTTTGCGCCTGCGCGCGATGCGCTGCGCGCGCGACTCGAGGCGCAACCGCTCGCGCCGCACGCGCGGCTGTTGGAGTCTGCGAGCTTCCTCGCCGACGACGCCGTCGTGGTCCGGCTTGCGGGCGTTTCCGTCGAGGAGCTCGTGCGCGCCGTCCGCGCACGGTTCCTCGGAGTCACCGCCCTGCTCGGAGACGATCCCTGGGCGCGATGCGCCTGAAAGGAGTGCCCGGATGCACCTCACGCCGCGTGAACTGGACAAGCTGGTGCTGCACGGGGCCGGCGTTGTGGCGCAGAAGCGCCTCGCGCGCGGGCTGCGCCTCAACTACCCTGAGGCGGTGGCGCTGATCTCCACCCAGCTCCTGGAGCTGATCCGCGATGGCCGCAGCGTCGCGGAGCTGATGGACCTGGGGCGGCGGATGCTCGGGCGCGCGCAGGTCCTGCCCGGAGTGGCCGAGCTGATCCTGGAGGTGCAGGTGGAGGGCACGTTCCCGGACGGGACCAAGCTGGTCACCGTCCACCATCCCGTCGCGGTCGAGCAAGGCGACCTGAAGCTCGCCCTGTACGGCAGCTTCCTTCCGCTGCCCGAGGCGAAGGCGTTCGCGCCGGTGGCGGAGGAGCCGGTGCCCGGCGAAGTGCTCGCAGCGGAGGGAGAGATCGAGCTGAACCCGGGACGCGAGAGCGTCTCGCTGAAAGTGGTGAACCGCGGCGACCGGCCCATCCAGGTGGGAAGCCACTATCCGTTCGCGGAGACGAATCGCGCGCTGGAGTTCGATCGCGGGCGCGCCTACGGCAAGCGCCTCGACATTCCCGCGGGCACCGCGGTGCGCTTCGAGCCCGGCGAGCGCCGGACCGTGCAGCTCGTCGCTTTCGCCGGGGCGGCGGTGGTGCGCGGCGGCAACGCGCTCGGCGATGGGCCGGTGAGCGCGGAGAACCGGGCCCGGATGCTCGCGGCGGTGGCGGCGCGCGGGTTCGCGCACGCGGAGGAGAAGCCATGAGCCGGCAGATCGATCGGCGACACTACGCGGACCTGTACGGGCCGACGACCGGCGACCGGGTGCGGCTGGGAGACACGGCGCTGATCGCCGAGGTCGAGCGCGATCTCACCTCTTACGGGGACGAGTGCAAGTTCGGCGGCGGCAAGGTGCTGCGCGACGGCCAGGGGCAGAAGGCGGGAGCGACCGACGCCGAGGCGCTGGACTGCGTGATCACCAACGCCCTGATCCTCGACTGGACGGGCATCTACAAGGCGGACGTCGGGATCAAGGACGGCCGCATCGCCGGCATCGGCAAGGCGGGAAATCCGGACACGATGGCGGGCGTGACGCCGGGGCTGGTGGTCGGCGTCACCACCGAGGCGATCGCCTGCGAGGGCCTGATCCTCACCGCCGGCGGGATCGACTCGCACATCCATTTCATCAGCCCGCAGCAGGCGCCGGAGGCGCTGGCGAGCGGGATCACCTCCTGGGTGGGCGGCGGCACCGGGCCGGCGACGGGCACCAACGCCACCACCTGCACGCCGGGCGCCTGGAACCTCGCGCGCATGCTGCAGGCGGTGGACGACCTGCCGCTCAACGTCGGCTTCACCGGCAAGGGGAACACCTCCCGGCCGGAAGGGCTGCTCGATCAGATCCGCGCCGGCGCCCTCGGGCTCAAGCTGCACGAGGACTGGGGAACGACGCCGGCCGCCATCGACTGCTGCCTCTCGGTCGCGGAAGGCGAGGACGTGCAGGTCACCATCCATACGGACACCTTGAACGAGTCGGGGTTCGTGGACGACTCGATCGCCGCGTTCAAGGGCCGGACCATCCACACCTACCACTCGGAGGGCGCCGGCGGCGGGCACGCGCCGGACATCCTGCGCGTGTGCGGCGAGGCGCGGGTGCTGCCCTCGTCCACCAACCCGACCCGGCCGTTCACGGTGAACACGCTGGACGAGCACCTGGACATGCTGATGGTCTGCCACCACCTCGACCGCGAGATCGTCGAGGACGTGGCGTTCGCCGAGAGCCGGATCCGCGGCGAGACCATCGCCGCGGAGGACATCCTCCACGACCTGGGCGCGATCAGCATGATGTCGAGCGACAGCCAGGCGATGGGCCGGGTGGGCGAGGTGATCACGCGCACCTGGCAGACCGCGCACAAGATGCGGGAGCAGCGCGGGCGCCTTGCAGGCGAGCGCGGGGACAACGACAACCTGCGCATCCGCCGGTACGTGGCGAAGTACACGATCAACCCGGCCATCGCGCACGGGTTCGCCGATGCGGTCGGATCGGTGGAGAGCGGAAAGCTCGCGGACCTGGTGCTCTGGAGGCCGGGGTTCTTCGGGATCAAGCCGGAGATCGTGATCAAGGGCGGCTTCATCGCCTGGGCGCAGATGGGCGACGCCGCCGCGTCGATCCCCACGCCGCAGCCCTTGATCATGCGGCCGATGTTCGGGGCGCACGCGCCGGGAGCGATCAGCCTGGCCTTCGTTTCCCGGCGTGCGCTGGCGGAGGGAACGGTGGCGCCGCTCGGGCTGCGCAAGAAGCTGCACGCGGTGCGCGGGTGCCGGGGGCTGGGGAAGCGGGACATGAAGCTGAACGATGCGCTGCCGAAGCTGGAGGTCGATCCGGAGACGTACGAAGTGCGGGCGGACGGCGTCATCCTGCGCTGCGACCCGGCCGAGCGGCTCCCGCTGGCGCAGCGGTACTCGCTGTTCTGAGAGGCGCAGATGTGGACGCTGTTCCAGCTGGCCGACTCTGCCTTCCCCACCGGGAGCTTCGCGCATTCCGCGGGGCTGGAAGCGGCGGCGCAGGCCGGCGAGGTGCAGGGAGCGGGCGGCGTGCGGCGCTTCGCGCGCGATGCGATCTGGCAGGCGGGCTGGGGCGCGCTGCCCCTGCTGAGCGCCGCCCACCGCGACGCCGCGGCGCTGCCGCTCCTCGATGCGCGCGCGGACTCGTTCCTCGCGAACCACGTCGCGAACCGCGCCAGCCGCACGCAGGGGCGCGCGTTCCTCGCCACCGCGGCGCGGGTCTTTCCCGAGCGCATCGTGCCGCTGCAGGCCGGGGCAGCGGGACTCAAGCTGCATCTGGCGCCGATCTGGGGCGCCGCGATGTCCGCGCTGGAGATCGCGCTCGCCGATGCGCAGCGCGTATTTCTCTGGAGCACCGCGCGCAACGTCCTCTCCGCTGCCGTGCGCCTGGGGCTCCTGGGGACCCACGAAGCGCAGGCGTTGCTCGCCGGCCTCGGGCCGCTCCTTGACGAGGTGCACGCCAGCTGCGGCGAGCTGGGCCTGGACGCGCTCGCCCAGCCCGCGCCGATCGCGGATCTGCTGCAAGGCACGCACGACCGGCTCTATTCGCGGCTCTTCCAGTCCTGATTCCCGGAGATCTGCCATGGCCCACGAAGGCGATCACGAGCACGCCGACCATCCCGGACACTTCCACGAGCGCGAGGCCGCGCGCCGGCGCGACTTCCGCGCGCGCGCATTCACGGTCGGAGTGGGCGGCCCGGTGGGCAGCGGGAAGACGGCGCTGGTGCTGGGGCTCTGCCGTTCCCTGCGCGACAAGGTGAGCCTCGGCGTGGTGACCAACGACATCTTCACCCGCGAGGATGCGGAGTTCCTGGTGCGGAACGAGGCCCTGCCCCGGGAGCGCATCCGCGCCGTGGAGACCGGCGGGTGCCCGCACGCCGCCATCCGCGAGGACATCAGCCACAACCTGCTCGCCCTGGAGCAGCTGATGGAGGAGGTCCACCCGGAGCTCCTCTTCGTGGAGAGCGGCGGCGACAACCTCGCCGCCCAGTACAGCCGCGAGCTGGCCGACTACACCATCTACGTGATCGACGTCGCGGGCGGCGACAAGGTGCCGCGCAAGGGCGGCCCGGGGATCACGCAGTCGGACCTGCTGGTGATCAACAAGACGGATCTGGCCCCGCACGTCGGTGCCGACCTGGCCGTGATGGACCGCGACGCGCGGCGGATGCGCGGCGACGGGCCGACGGTGTTCGCGCAAGTGACCAACGGGACGGGCGTCGAGCAGATCGCCGCTCACCTCGTCCGCGCCTGGAATCGCGCCACGGGCCTAGGCTGAACGCTGGAAGACCTCGAGTGAAATGTCCGGGGGAAGGATCCGCACGACCGGGAGCAATGCGCAGGTGCCGGCGAAGACGGCCGCGGATCCCACGATGCCCGAGGTGCGATCGTAGCGGAGGCGCGACCACAGCCCGCGCAGCGCGACGCTCGCCAGCCGCGAGCCATGCAGGGAAGAAAATCCATGTTTCAGCGCGAGCTTCCTCAGGAGAGGCGCCGTGAAGTAGCTCAGGTGCGGGGAAGGAAATTCCCTCTGCCAGAGGCGCTCCAGAGGCGAGCGCACGCCGACCCGCGCGAGAGCGCGGGCCGCGCGGTAGAACGGTCCTCGCGCGTCGGGAAGGTTGATCGCGAGGAGCCCGCCGGGGACCAGCGCCCTTCTGCACGATCGCAGCGCGTCATCGACGTCGGGAAGGTGCTCGAAGACGTCGTTGAACGTGATCGCGTCGAAGGTTTCGCCTTCGCGCAGCGCAGCAGGGAACATCCCCGTGCGCACCTCGTTTCCCGCCTCGCGGGCGGTCTGCGCCATCCTGTGATCGGGCTCGATCCCCAGCGCGCTCCATCCGTCGGCCGCGGCAGCGCGCAAGAACCAGCCGTGCGCGCACCCCACGTCCAGCAAGCGGCCGCGCTGCCCTCGAAGGCGGCCGAGAGCGTCCAGGATCGCGCGGATGTTGCGCTGGCGAAGGCCGCCGAGCGCATCCGCCCGGGCGCGCTCGTCGATCGCTTCATGCGCCTCGGGGGTCGCGATCCGCTCTGCGAGATTCGATCGCTCGAATCCGCATCCGTCGCAGCGAAACAACCAGGGGAAGAGATCCTGACGGACCTCGTGCCCGCAAATGGGACAGGTCGGCATGAACGGGTCCAGCGGTCAGCCGATCCGGTGGAAGACGTCCTCCCACTCCAGCTCGGTCCACCACTCGCGCTCGACGCCGTCGCAGCCTTCGCCGTAGGCCTCGCAGGAGACGCAGCCGTCGCCCCGGATCAAGTCGGGGATCTCGCGCGGTGGATACTTCGCGACCAGCGCCTCCATCGCGTCGCGCGCGGCGGCCTCCTCGGCGTCCGGCGCGCGGTCCGGCAGCTCCCGGACGCCGGCGCGGCCGAGGCGCGTCTCCGCCTCGGGAAAGAGCACCGAGTTCTCCGCGTCGATGTGGTGGAGCAGCGCGCTTCCGTACCGCGCCGCGAGGGTCGCCAACTCGGCCCCTTGCGCCAGCGCCATCCGCTCGAGGATGTGCGCCATCGAGTGGTGCGCCTGCAAGAGCATCTTCAAGGGACCGCGATCCGCCGGCGCGGCGGTGTCGCGCACCAGCGCGGGGAAGAGCGAGTCCTCCTCGCGGGCGTGGTGATAGCGGCCCGCGTACAGGCGGAAGAAGCGCAGGTACCCCTCGCCGTCCGCGGCGCTGCGCCCCGGAGCCGCGGCGAAGGTCTGCAGCGAGCCGACCGCGCGCTCGATCAGCTCGTGCTCTGCGCGCAGGTGGTCGAGGAGGAGCATCCCGGCAGGATAGGCGAACTCCTCCCGGCGCGGCAAAGAGATCGGGCTACCGGCCGACCGACCGCCAGCGCGTGACCGGCGCCGGGGTCTGCCCGGCGCGGAAGCGCCCTGGGTCGATCCCGTACTTCCGCACTTTGTACCCGACGATCCGTTCGGTGGTTCCGAGCAGACGGGCCGCCTTGGCGCAGTTGCCGCGCGCGCTCTTCAGCGCGTCGACGATCATGTCCTTCTCGTACTGCTCCACGGCGTCCGCGAGCGAAGTCTGCACCATGGTGCCGGAAGCTTCGGCGGTCTGCAGCGTGGGCGGCAGATGATGGCCGTGGATCACCTGCCCGTCGCAGGTGACCACCGCGCGCTCGATGGTGTTCTCCAACTCGCGGACGTTTCCCGGCCAGTGGTAGCTGACCAGCATGTCGATGGCGGGGGTGGAGATCCGGCGGATCTGCCGCTTGTGCTGGCGCGCGTACTTGGCGAGGAAGTGGTCCGCCAGCAGCATGATGTCGGGCTTGCGGTCGCGCAGCGGCGGCACGAAGATCGAGAACACGTTCAGGCGGTAGTAGAGGTCCTCGCGGAACTGCTTCTCGGTGATGCTCGCCTCCAGGTCGCGGTTGGT
>JBGQLA010000283.1:0-6993 GCA_041499865.1 Deltaproteobacteria bacterium | reverse complement strand
GAGGAGGATCGGATCTGGGTGCGCGATGGCAACCTCTACACCTCGGCGGGCGTGACGGCGGGCATGGACCTGGCGCTCGCGTTGATCGAGGAGGACCTGGGGGCGGAAGTCGCGCTGGCGGTGGCTCGGGCGATGGTCATGTATCTGCGCCGGCCGGGCGATCAGAGCCAGTACAGCGCGCCGCTGCGACTGCAGGCCGCCGAAACGCCTTCGCTCCGCGCGCTCGTCGCCTGGGCCACCGAACACCCGGCGGGCGATCTGTCAGTACCGGCGCTCGCGCAGCGGGTCGGCAAGAGCCCCCGGCACCTGACCCGCGTCTTCCGAAGGGAGCTGGGGATCGCACCGGCCGAGGCCGTCGAGCAGCTTCGCCTGGAGGCGGCCCGCCGCGCGCTGCAGCAGTCGGCCGGAAGCCTCGATGAGGTGGCCGCGCGCTGCGGATTCGGCAGCGCCGAAGTGTTGCGCCGCGTCTTCCTCCGCGCGCTCCACGTGACCCCTTCCGCCTATCGGGCGCGCTTCGCCGCGCGCGAGGCGATCGCGTCATGAAGAAGCCGAAGATCCACCCCGCCTTCGTGGTCGCCGGAGCGACGTTCATCGTGCTGCTCTGCGCGGCGGCGGTGCGGGCGACGCCTTCGATCCTGATCGTGCCGCTGGAGCGCGAGTTCGGCTGGAGCCGCGCCCTCCTCTCCTCGGCGGTGTCGGTGAACCTGGTCCTCTACGGCCTGGTCGGACCGTTCGCCGCCGCGCTGATGGAGCGGTTCGGGATCCGGCGCACCGTGCTCGTCTCGCTCGCCCTGATCTGCGCCGGCGTCGCCCTCACCGCCCAGATGCGCTCCAGCTGGCAGCTCGTCCTCAGCTGGGGAATCCTGGTCGGCCTGGGCACCGGCACCACCGCGATGGTCCTCGGCGCCACGGTGGTGAACCGCTGGTTCTTCAGCCGCCGTGGCGCGGTGATGGGGGTGCTCACCGCCAGCACCGCCACCGGGCAGATGCTCTTCCTGCCGCTCGAGGCGCACGTGGTCGAACACCACGGCTGGCGCGCGGTGACGCTGATGGTGGCGGCGGTGATCGCGCTGCTGCTGCCGCTGGTGGCGCTCTTGGTGCGCGATCGCCCCGCGGACGTCGGCGTGCTTCCCTACGGCGCGTCGCCGGAGACCCCGGTGCTCGAACACTCGCGGCAGAACCCGCTGGCGAACGCGCTCCGCGTCCTGCGCGAGAGCTCTCACAAGCCGGATTTCTGGCTCCTCGCCGGCAGCTTCTTCGTCTGCGGCGCCACCACCAACGGCCTGGTCGGGACGCACCTCGTGCCGGCCTGCATGGATCACGGCATCCCCGAGGTGCGCGCCGCGGGCCTGCTCGCGGTGATGGGCATCTTCGATCTGATCGGCACCACCGGCAGCGGTTGGCTCTCCGATCGCTACGACTCGCGAAAGCTGCTCTTCTGGTACTACGGCCTGCGCGGCCTCGCGCTCCTCTGGCTGCCGCAGGCGTTCGACGCGCAGGTGTTCGGTCTCCCTATCTTTGCCGTCTTCTATGGCCTCGACTGGATAGCGACCGTGCCTCCCACCGTCCGCCTGACCACCGAGGCGGTGGGGGTCCGCGACGCGCCCATCGCGTTCGGCTGGATCGTCGCCTCGCACCAGATCGGCGCAGGCATCGGCGCACTCGGGGCGGGGGTGATCCGCTCGACGATGACGACGTATACGCCGGCCTGGGTGGCAGCAGGCGCGATCTGCCTGCTGGCCGCGGTGATCGTCCTCCGGATCGGGCGCCCCGCGCCCCGCCTCGCCCCCGCCGGCGCCGTCACCCAGCCCTGACCGCGGCCTGCCGCGCAACCCAATCCTCCGGCGGGCATGTAATATGGACGCGCTTCGCCCCTGCGCCGGCAGAATGGGAAGAACCATGGCACCCGAAAAAAGCGGCAGGCCTCCGATCGTCTTCGTTCACGGGCTCTGGCTCCACGGCGACTCCTGGAACAACTGGTTGCGGTTCTTCCGCGAGAACGGCTACCAGGCCACTGCCGCGAGCTGGCCCGGCGACTCGGAAAGCACCGAAGCCACCCGCAGGAACGCCGGCGCCGTTGCCGGCTATGGCGTGACCGAGATCGCGGATCACATCGCAGCGCAGCTCAGGGCGTTCGACAGGAAGCCCATCCTCATCGGCCATTCCTTCGGCGGACTGCTCGTTCAGAATCTGCTCGGCCGCGACCTCGCCAGCGCAGGGATCGCCATCGACCCCGCTCCCATCAAGGGCGTGCCCGAGCTGCCGCTCTCCGCGCTCCGATCCTCATTCCCCGTTCTGGGGAACCCGCTCAACTTCAAGCGCGCCGTCTCCCTGACCGAGCACCAGTTCCGCTTCGGGTTCACGAACGCGCTGCAGGAAAAGGAGGCGAAGGAGCTCTACGCGAAGTACGCGATGCCGGCGCCCGGGCGCCCGCTCTTCCAGGCCGCCACCGCGACCTTCAACCCGCACTCGGCCACCAAGGTCAACGTGGCGAACGCGAGCCGCGGCCCGCTCCTGCTCGTCTCCGGCGGGAAGGACAATACCGTCCCGCCGGTGATGGTGAAGAGCGCGTTGCGGGTCTACCGAAAGTCGCCGGCGATCACCGAGCTGAAGGAGTTCTCCGGGCGCGGGCACTCCCTGACCATCGACAGCGGCTGGCGCGAGCTGGCCGAATACAGCCTGGGGTGGCTGAAGGCCAAGGGGCTCGGCTGAAGCTACCGGCGGCGCCGCGGCCTCCAGGTCCCCACCTTGGTCCCGGGCTGCTTTGCCTGCTGAGCCTGCGCGGGATGCTGCCGTCCGGCGTGCGGCTGCGCTTGCCCGTGCCGCTGTGATTGGCGGCGGTGCTGCTGGTGCGGGTGACGCGCCGCCGGCGGGAGATCCGCGACCCGCTTCACCTCGCTCCGGAAGGCGTCGTGCTCCCGCGGCACGGCCGCGCGCTCCACCGCCTTGCGGGTGAACTTCTCGATCCCGCGCAGCAGCTCGTGCTCCTCCGGCGAAGCAAAGCTCGAGGCGCGACCGCTGGCCTCCATGCGGGCGGTGCGGCCGATGCGGTGCACGTAGTCCTCGGGCACGTGCGGCAGATCGAAGTTCACCACGTGGCCGATCTCCGCCACGTCGATGCCCCTCGCCGCGATGTCGGTCGCGACCAGCACCCGGTGCTCGCCGGAACGGAAGCCTTCCAGCGCGGCCCGCCGCTGTCCCTGGGAACGGTCGGCGTGGATCACAGCCACCTTGTGCCCGGCCCGCAGCAGCGCCTTGGCGACGCGGTCGGCGCGCCTCTTGGTCCGGGTAAAGACCAGGGTGGAGAGATCGTCCTGCTCGAGGAGGGCGAGGAGAAGCGCGGTCTTCTCTTCCTGTCCCACCAGGAAGACCTGCTGCTGGGCCCGCTCCGAGGTGACTCCGCTGCGCGCCACCTCGACGCGCACGGGATCGCGCAGGTGCTCGCGCGCGAAGTCGGCCACCTCGCCGGCCATCGTGGCGGAGAAGAGCAGCGACTGGCGCACCTTGGGCACGTGCTTGAGGATGCGGCGAAGCTGCGGAAGGAAGCCCATGTCGAGCATCCGGTCCGCCTCGTCGAGGACCAGGATCTCGATCTGGTTGAGCCGCGCGCTCCCCGAATCGAGGTGATCGTTGAGCCGCCCCGGCGTGGCGACCACGATCTCCACGCCCTTCTGGAAGGCCTGGATCTGCGGGCTCATCCCCACCCCCCCGATCACCACCGCGCTGCGCAGGTGGTGCCCGTGGCGAAAGCGCTCCAGCTGCTCGTGGATCTGCACGGCCAGCTCGCGGGTGGGCGCCAGCACCAACGCGCGGGTGCCGTGCTTTCCCTCCAGCCGCTCGAGGATGGGGAGCACGAACGCCAGCGTCTTGCCGGTGCCGGTCGCCGCGGACCCGATCACGTCCTTGCCTTGCAAGGCGGGCGGGATGGCCTGCGCCTGGATGGGGGTCGGGGCCTCGAACCCCGCCCTCTCCAGCTCCGCGAGAGTTTTCTTCGAGAGACCCAGCTCTGCGAACGTCATGGCGCGGCCACGTACCACCTGCCCTTGCTCTCGCCAAGCCGATTCAACGGTACGCAGCCGAAAACGCGACCGTGAACGCCCGGCAACTCACTGGGCGACGGGCTCGTCCGCGAAGTCGTCCGCATTGAGCGCGGAGTCCGGCGGCGTCTTCTCCAGCTCGGCGAGCACCAGGCGCTGGTGCTGGATCTCCTCGGCGCGAAGCTCCTCGAACAGCGCCTTGACGCCGGGCTCCCGCACCAGCGGCAGCGCCTCGTTGAAGAAGGCATAGGCCTTCTTCTCGGCGCGGAACGCCGCCTGCAGCGCCTCGCGCGCGGTCATGAACGCCCGCGCCTCGTCGTACTCCGGCGCCTCCACGTCGAAGATCATCTCCCGGGTGACGGCGGACGGGGCGTCGCTGAACAGCTCCCGCCTCTGCCCGGCCAGCTGGACGCGATGCTTCTCCTCGTTCCCGGCCATGAAGAGGAAGAACCGCGCCGCTTCCGGCGTGCGGTGCGCCTCCATCTGGTCGGCGAACTCCTCGTACCGCTCTTTCGCCTCCTCCTCGATGAGGACGGCGAGGTCCAGCGCGTCCTTGAGCGAGAGGGTTGCGAAGTCGATCCCTTTGATGGTCACACTTCCTCCGTCACTTCTGCACGAACAGGTCGAGGATCTTCTCGCGCGGCAGCGCATTCAGGGCGAGCTGGTTCTGCCGCTCGCGCACCAGCGAGTCCATCGTCGAGGGTGGCTGCGGGTTCTTGTAGAACACGCCCGTGTACAGCTCGGTGCCGTAGGCGCGGGCAAGGTCCAGGGCGGAGAGCAGGTTCGTGGGATCGTGCTTCAGGCTCGCCAGGGACTTCATCTTCGCCTTCTGCGCCTTCACCTGCTGCTCTTCCTCGCCGTAGGTGACGCAGGGCGACTGCACGTTCACGAAGGCGAACCCCGGATAGCGGATCGCCTCCTCGATGATCGCGGCGAGCCCCGCCATGTCGGCCGGCGTTCCCTGGGCGACGAACGGAGCACCGTACGCCAGCACGTAGAGGAGCGGGTTCACCGGGCTCTCCAGGCTGCCGTACGAGGAAGTGACGGTCTTCCTTCCCTTGGCGCTGGTCGGCGAGAGCTGCCCCTTGGTCAGGCCGTAGATCTGGTTGTCCATCACGATGTACGTGATGTCGACGTTGCGCCGGATGGCGTGCGGCACGTGGCCGCCGCCGATGGAGAAGCCGTCGCCGTCGCCGCCGGCCGCCAGCACCAGCAACTCCGGGCGGGCGAGCTTGATCCCCTGCGCGATGGGCAGCGCCCGGCCGTGCACGCTGTTGAACCCGTACGCCGTGGTGTAGCCGGGGATGCGCGAGGAGCATCCGATCCCGGAGATGAAGGCGATCTCGTGCGACGGACGGCCGATGGCCGCCAGCGCGCGGTACATCGCCTGCAGCACTCCGAAGTCGCCGCAGCCGGGGCACCAGATGGGCTTCAAGTCGCTCTTGAAGTCCTTGGCGGTGAACGTGGGAAGAGAAGTCATCCTCATTACTCCTGGGGTTGCTGGGTATCTTCGACGCGGCGCTGCATCTCGAGCACCGCCTCGCGCAAGGTGGCGACCACTTCGCTGGGGCGGAACGGATTCGCGCCTGTGCGGCAGAACGAACGGAGGCCCTTGGGGAGATCGAGCTGGGTGCGGAGGATCCGGTAGAGCTGTCCCTGCTGCGACTGCTCGACCACCAGGCCCGCCTTGACCGATTCGAAGAAGCGCCGGTAGACGCGTTCGGCGATCGGGTACAGCAGATACGGGACCAGCAGCTTGACCCGGAGGCGCTCGGCCCGGGCCAGCGCCAGGGCTTCGCGGCACACGCCGGCGGTGGATCCCCAGCTGATCAGGGCCAGCGGCGCGTCGGCGTCGCCCTCGATACGGAAGAGATCCTGTCGCTCGAGCAAGGGATCGAACTTGCGGAACCGCTTCTCGGTCATCTTCGCGTGCATGGCGCCGCTCGCGGTCGGCTCGCCGTGCTCGTTGTGCTCGATGCCCGCGCCCAGGTAGTTGCCGCCCTTCATTCCCGGGTGGCTGAGCGGGCTGATGCCGCTGTCGGTGAGCTTGAAGCGGTCGTACCCGCCCTCCAGCTCCGCCGGAGTGGGGCGGAGGCGGTCGATGACCTGGAAGCGTGAGGTGTCGATCGGATCGATCACTTCCTTGCGCTGGGCGATCTCCTGGTCGGAAAGGATGATCACCGGCGTCTGGTACCGTTCGGCGAGATTGAACGCCTCCACGGTGACGTCGAAGGTGTCGCTGACGGACGTGGGCGCGAGCACCGGGCGCACCACGTCTCCGTGCGCCGAGTACACCGCCTGGAAGAGATCGGACTGCTCCGACTTGGTCGGCATCCCGGTGGACGGGCCGCCGCGCTGCACGTTGACGATCACCAGCGGAAGCTCGGCGATGCTGGCGAGGCCGATGATCTCCGTCTTCAGCGACATGCCCGGCCCGGAGGTGGCGGTCATCGATTTCTTGCCAGCGAACGACGCGCCCAGCGCGGCGCCGACGCCGGCGATCTCGTCCTCGGCCTGCAGGACCGCGCCGCCGTACTTCCAGATCTCCCGGGTGAGGAACTGCATCACTTCGGTGGACGGCGTGATCGGATAGCCGGCGAAGAACTGGCAGCCGGAGAACACCGCGGCGGCCGCGCAGATGTCGTTGCCGTCGGTGAGCAGCTTCACGCCGGGCTTCTCCGGCTTCTGCATCAGCCGCGAGGTGCGCAGCGGGTGCTCGGCCGCATAGTCGATGCCGGCCTGGAACGCGCGCTCGTTGGCGGCGAGCAGCTCGGGCCCTTTCTTCGCCAGCTTCTTGCGCAGGCCCTTCATCACGCCTTCGCGGACGATGCCGAACCATCCGGAGAGCAGCCCGAGCACCACCGTGTTCTTCGCCTTGTCGGTGCCGGCGGCCTTGCGCGCGATCTCGCCGATCGGGACCGCGAACACCTCGTCGGGGGTGACGCCGGTGAGCGGG
>JBGQLA010000282.1:0-6995 GCA_041499865.1 Deltaproteobacteria bacterium | reverse complement strand
TCCGTCGCTGCGCAGCTTCATCAGCTCCAGCGCGGTGACGATGGGCGCGAGCGGGTTGCGCAGCTCGTGCCCGAGCATGGCGAGGAACTCGTCCTTGGCCCGGCTCGCCGCCTCGGCCTGCTCGCGGGCGCAGCGGAGCGCCTCCTCCAGCTCCTTGCGGTGCAGGAGCTCGGTCTCCAGCGCCAGCGCGCGCTGCTGCAGCACGGAGACGTCGCGGCCGCGGGAACCGTCGTCGTCCGTGAACGCCTCCGACGGCAGCACGCGGTCGTGCAGATCGCAGACGTGCCGGAACGCGCCGGAGTCGGACTCCTTGAAGAAGTTCCCCATCACGTACGCGCAGAGGAGCGAGAAGGGATAGCGCGAGCGCAGCTTGCCCCAGAACTCCTCCACCTCGATGGCCAGGTGCTGGCGGCCGTCGCGCCAGAGCAGGTCGACCATCTCCCCGTACGCGCGCACCCGCGAGGCTCGGGAGGCTCCGATGCCGCGCGCGAGCGCCCCGCCGATCGCGGTCTGGAAGAGCTCCCAGTCCGCCTTGCCGCCGACGATGTAGTGATCGATGCAGTCCCGCGCGTCGAGCAAAGTGAGTTGCCCACCCGCGCGTGCGCGTTTGACGTCGAACCCCTTGGCCGCGAGCCCCTCGACGATCGAGGCGCCGTGCTCCGGCGTGGCGACCACCAGCAGGGCTTCGCCCGCGACCAGGCCCTCGGCGAGGAAGCGGGAGGCAGCCTCGGCAAGGAATTTGTCGCTCTCGTAGAACTGGACGAGATGGTCCGCGGGATCGGGACGCAAAAGAGTCGAATCGGCTGCCTGGTCGGCGTCCGCCAAGGTCACGCGCTGCAACTCGCTCACATCGCTCTCCCGCGCGAAGCGCCTCGCGCGCAGCAACGATACGGGCGGAATGCACCAGCGCAACCGAGATCAAATTGGATTCAGCGCAGTTTGCGACACTCGCACGCAGCGTGAAACCGGCGCCGTCGAGGTGGGGACGCCGGGCGGGCGCCCGACCGGTGCTCGCGTCGACAAACGGACACATCTTTTCCGGTTGGTCCGGATACGGCCGTGCGCTCGCGGCGAGCGAGCGCAGCGCATCCGTGGAGGCGTGCATGCGCGGCAGCAGCGCAATCGCCTCCAACGGCGACGTGCACCGAGACGGTGTAGCCCGGCCTCCCGCGCTGATCAGGGCGCCGGCGCGGGCAGCTTCCCTTCGACCAGGAACTGCCCGCGCTCGTACGCGTGGCTCTCGTCGTCCCCGACCAGCCGCTGCGCGCGGAACTCCACCCTCTCCCGGGTCGCGGTGCAGGACCAGCGCTGCTCGTCGAGCGGCCGGCGCGGCCGGAACACGTTGTCGAACACGGCCAGGCTGACGCCCCTCCCCCGCGCCCGCGCCGACACGTACAGGCATGCCTGCACGGCGGACGCCCGCATCTCCGCTCCCAGCCGCTGCGAGTCGGCGTACGAGACCGGCGAGGAGATCCGGGCCTCGAACTCGCGGAACGGCGCCTCGGTCAGGTCCACCCCGCGTGCCGCGTAGATGCGGAAGGAGAATGCGGTCAACTCGACGGCGACGGGCGCGAGCGGGGCCGCCGTCCCTTCCAGGAAGAGCAGCCGGTAGTAAGCCACCTCCGCGAACGCCGTGGGGAGCTCGCGCGCCGCGTAGAGAATCCCGCGCTCGCGCCGGGTGCCGAAGCGCGATCCGTTGCGCAGCGGCGGATGGCGGAACGGCGTGTACAGCAGGTAGTGCAGGCCCTCGAACCCCTCCGGCACCGGCAGCTTCGCCCGCGCGTCGATCAGCTCCTCGAGGACGCGCTGCTCCTCGTCCGAGTCCACCAGCTTGCGGGTGGAGTTGCGGAACTGCGCCTCGACCAGCCGGCGGAAGCGCCCCGAGAGGCGGCGGGCCCTAGAGGGTCCCGCGCATCGCGTCCAGATACTCGGCGACATGCACCAGCCCCTGGGTGGTGGCGAGCAGCCCGAGCGGCGCGGCGCCCAGGTGATGGTTCTTCGCCCGCAGCCAGAGGCGGGCCTTCTCCCCGTCGCCTCCCACCAGCGTGTCGAGGCTGCGGAAGACGCGCAGGAGGAGGAGCGCGTGGCGGCCCTCGGCGGAGCCGGGATCGATGGCCCTGCCGCGGGCGAACGTGCGCGAGATGCTCGCGGGGCTGGACCCGACGATGCCGGCGACCTCCGCCTGGGAGAGCCCGAGCGCCTCCGCCGCGCGCACCAGCCCCTTGGCCAGCACAGCGGGCGCTTGCGGCTGCTTGCGGGTGGCGGGCTGCACCGGCCGCCTCCTTTCACTTGAAAGGATAACGCCAGTTCATTTCTGATGCAACTCAGGGCCGGACGCCCAGCTCGCCGTACAGCTCCGCCGGCCGGTACACCACCCCGTCCTTGACGGTCAGCACCGCCTTGCGCACGTCCGAGATCCGGGCAGCGGGATCCCCGTCGATCAGGACCAGGTCGGCGAGCTTGCCCGGCCGCACCGACCCGAGCTGGTGCTCGAATCCCATGATCCGCGCCGCGCCGAGCGTGGCCAGCCGCAGCACTTCCGGCGGGGGAATCCCCGCCTCGGCGTCGATCTCCAGCTCTCGATGCAGGGCGAATCCGGCCATCGAATCCGTCCCCGCCTCGATGGGGACCCCCGCCCGGTAGAGCTGTCCGATGAAGGCCAGCATCTTCTTCCACGAATCCCGGTACTTCTCGTCCATCCCGGGCGGGATCGGCAGGTCCCCGGCCAGGAAGCTCCGGCGGATCTGCACCGGCAGCCGATCCGCCACGGTGCGGAACCCCACCGCCATCACGCCGGGGCGGTCGAGGAACATGGCCTCGAAGACGCTGAGGGTGGGATCGAGCGTCACGTGGCGGTCGAGCAGCAGCTGGATGAACTCGCGGACCGGCGGCGAGTCCAGGTCGAGGTCCGCGGTTCGTTTGGCGGGCTCGGTGAAGCGCGCGGGGGTGCGCGTCTCCTTCACGTCGGGCATGAAGTTCAGGACCAGGAAGTTGGCGTGCTGGATCTCGTCGTAGCCGAGCTTCACCGCCTCGCTCGCGGTCAGTCCGGCCGGGATGTGCCCGGACACGCGCAGGCCCTTCTTGTGCGCCGCCTCGGCGAGGGGAGCCACCAGCTCCGGCTTGAGCGAGCTGTACAGCTTGAGCTGCACCATCCCCAGAGCGGCGTACTTGTCGATCCACTCGCGCCCCGACTTCTCGTCCGCCACCAGCACCTTGGTGGGCCCCTGGTACGGTCCCGGCCCGTCCATGAAGCCCGCCATCACGATCCGGGTGCCGAGCTCGGTCCCTTCTTCGATGCGCTTCTTGCGCGCGAGCAGCTCGTCGATGTCGTTGGCCAGGTCGCGGACCGTGGTGACGCCGGCGGCGAGGTTCAGCAGCCCGTCATTGGGGCTGACGTGGGCGTGCATGTCCCAGAGGCCCGGGATCAACATCTTTCCCGCCGCCTCGATCACTTCCGCGCCCGCGGGGGGCGCGCCGGTCGGACCGACCGCGACGATGTGATTGCCGTCGATCGCCACGTCCTGGTGGCGCACGACCCGGGCGCTGTCGGCGTCGAACAGCGAGGCGTCATGGAAGACGAGCTTTCCGCGCGGGCGTCGGGCCAGGCGCTGCGCCTGCTCTCGCGCCCGCTGCTGCGAGGCCTCTTCCTGCGCCTTGATCAGCTCCGGCATGGCGGCTTCCCAGCCCTCGCGCACCACTGCCTGCCAGGTGCTGCCGGAGCCGAAGTACTCGCGCTTCGCGTCCAGCCAGATGTACGAGGGCGAGAAGTCGAACCCGGTCACCGCGTAGAGGGTCACCGGCTGCGACTTCTCCCCCGCCTGCGCCGCGACCTCGCGCACCTTCACGATCCGCGCCTCGCCGTCCGGCAAGAGCGGGATGCGCCCGCCGCGGTCCAGGGCGGCGCGCGCCACCAGCGCGAACTCGATGGGCGGGCCGTACATCGAAGCGTAAAACGCGGGCCCGGAAAGCTTGCGCGAGCCCTCCTCCGCCTTGCTCTTCCAGGAGGCGGTGCCGTCCTTCACCGAGAAGGTCTCGCTCACGGCGTCCTTCATGTAGTCGTTGCCGGCGATCTGCGCGCTGACCGGGACGCCGTCCTGCAGCACGAAGGTGGAGTCCGTCTTCGGCCCGCGACCGCGGTCGTTGTACTGGAAGAACGCGCGCAGCTTGGCGCCTTCGGTCCAGATCGCCTGCTGCCCGGCGGGCTGACCCATCATCGTCACCGTGTACTTCGCGGCGCTGGCAGGGACCTCCTTGGGCAGCTCGGGAACGTTCACGGCCTGCGCCGCGATCAACAGTGCGGGGAGGAACATGGATTTCAGGCCTCGCGCCAGGGTTCTTGCGCCCGCAGCGCGGCCAGGATGGCGCGCGTCGCGGTCCTGCGGTTCAGCGTGTAGAAATGGACGCCCGGCGCGCCGCCCTTGAGGAGGTCCGCGCACTGCAACGCCGCGTAGGCCACGCCGAGCTGGAGCGCGGCGTCGGGATCCTCCCGGCGCGCCCGCAGCGCCGCCGAGAGCCCCGCGGACAGGTGGGCGCCGCACATGGCGGTGAACCGCTCGATCTGGTCCACGTTGGTGATGGGCATGATCCCCGGAAGAATGGGCACGGAGATCCCGGCGGCCCGCGCCCGTCCCAGGAAATCGAAGTAGCGGCGGTTGTCGAAGAAGAGCTGGGTGATGAGGAAGTCGGCGCCCACGTCCACCTTGGCCTTGCAATGGCGCAGGTCGAGACCCGGATCGCGCGTCTCGGGATGGCCTTCGGGATAGCAGGCGCCGCCGATGCAGAGATGGACTCCCCGCTTGTCGGCCACCTCCCGCGCGAGCTCCACCAGATCGCTCGCGTGCGCGAGCCCGTCGGGATGGGCGATGAACTCGCGCTGCCCGCGCGGCGGGTCTCCCCGGAGCGCCAGGACGTTGCTGATCCCGGCATCGCAGATGACCGCGAGCTGCTCCTCCAGCTCCTTGCGCGAGACCCCGACGCAGGTGACGTGGGCCATCGCCTCGATCTCGGTCTCGCGCTTGATGCGCGTCACCATCTCCAGGGTCCGACCGCGCGACGAGCCACCGGCGCCCCAGGTCACGCTGACGAACGCCGGCCCGAGCGGCCGCAGCGCGCGCAGGGAGTCGAAGAGGGCGGCGACGCCCGCGTCGTTCTTCGGGGGGAAGAACTCGAAGGAGAAGACCGGCTCGCCGCGCTCCGCCGCGAAGCGGAACATGTCGGTGATCCTCATCGGCTCCGATTCTCCGCTGCGGGCTTCTTCCCGTCGAGGGTCCCGCCCCGCCGCTTGCGCGACTTCTTACGTCCGGGCGCCGCGTCCTGCGCGGGGGGAGCGACGGGGGTCGCCACGGCGACCAGCGCGTCCGGGACGCTGCAGGGGGTGGGACAGTCGGCCAGGGTGAAGGCGTCGATCACCTTGCCGGTGATGTCCTTCACCCGGCCGGTCGCGTGGCAGCCGCAGACGTCCACGGTGGCGAAGGAGAGCGCCGCCGCCGCGGCCTGCACGCCGGCCCCCGCGGAGTCGGGCTCCTCGAGGGGCGCGCCGCCGCCGCCGACGATCAGGTAGCGGATGCCGTAGATATCGCCGCGCTCGTAGAAGCGCTGCCGCCCGGAGAACACCGCCTCGATGGGGTGCACGCGGTGCGCGGAGAGGATCGCGGCGCGCACGCTCTCGCTGCCGCCCATCCGCTCGTCCTTGACGTGCGCCCAGGGGCCCTCGTGCACCACCACCCAGACGTGGCGCTCCTCGGGGACGCGGCGGAGGTCCTCTTCGAGCCAGGCCTTCTCCGCCTCGGAGAACGCGCCCTTCTGCGCAGTCGCCCCGGCGGCGATCTCCCAGGAATCGAGGACCACGATGTGGACGGGGCCGTAGTCGAGCGACCCGTACGCCGGCATGCCCCGGCGCTGGAAGAAGCGGGTGTACGCCGCGCCCAGATCGGTGATCTCCTGGTTGCCCACCGCGGCGAGGATGGGGGTGTGCGCGAGGAGATCGCGCTCCTCCTGGAACCAGACCCGCCAGAGCGGCTCCTCGCGGGCGCTGGACACCAGATTTCCGGTGTGCAGCGCGAGCTGCGGGCGCTCCGCCGCCGCTGCCCGCACCACCAGGGCGTGGTCGCCGTTGTTGGTGTGGCTCTCGCCGTACACCACCACGTGGATGGGCCCCTCGGCGCCCTGAACCGGGGCGCTGTTGAACCAGGCCGTCTCGGTGGCGCCCTCGATCCGGTAGCGGTACTGCGTCGACGGCTGCAGCGAAGGGAGCACGACGCGGTGGTCCGTGACCTCGGCGCCCCCCTCCGTGGCCAGGCGGTCGGGCTCGCGCGTGCCGTACCAGACGCGTCCCACCGACGGCTCCAGCGTGGTCCAGGCGACGGTGAGTTGTCCGGCCCGTGGCTCGATCAGCCAGGGCCCCATCGCCACCGCGGGCGGAGCCGGAGGCGGGACCGCGCGTTCGGGGTCGAATCCGGGGAAAGCGCGCAGCTTGTCGCACCCCGAGAGGGCGAGCAGCAGCGCGAGCGACCCGCCGCAGGCTCTGGCAAGCATCACTCGACCTTACAGCGGCGCCTGCCGCCCGGCTACTTCCGTTTTCTTTGGAGAGCGCCGGGCTCTGGTAGCCTTGCGGGCATGCGCCTCCTCCTCGCCGCAATCCTCCTCGCCGCCTCCGCGGCCTCCGCCGCTGAACAGTTTCCTGCTCCCGCCGCGCAGGTTGCGGCCACCGGCAACGCGCACCTCGCCGCGGCGATGCGGCTGTACCAGAAGCTCGACCTGGACGCCGCGCTGGCGGAGCTGCAGCTCGCCGAGAGCGGCGCCAAGGAGAACCAGGACGACATGGTCCAGGTGCTCATCTATCGCGGGCTGATCTTCTCCGAGACCGGCAAGCTGAGCGAAGGGACCGATCAGTTCAAGCGCGCCCTCGCCATCCGGCCCTGGGCGGAAGTGCCGCCGGAGACCTCGCCGCGGATCGCGAAGAACTTCAGCGATGCCCGGCGGTCGCTGTGGGGCAT
>JBGQLA010000281.1:0-6998 GCA_041499865.1 Deltaproteobacteria bacterium | reverse complement strand
CGCCGCCGCCGATCTGGTGCTCGAGTCCGCCAGCGTGGCGCCGACCCACGCGGTGATCGAGACCGGCGCGATGGGGGCCGTGCTCCGTGCCACCACCTCGGCGCCCGTGTACCTGAACGGACAGCCGATCCTCGCCGCGCCCCTGCGCCACGGCGACCTGATCTCCATCGGCGAGCTGCGCATCATGGTGGAGCTGCACGCCCGCACCACGCTCGGGGCGGGCGCGCAGAAGGCGAGGCCGCGGCTTCAGCTCATCCACGGCGAGGAGGAGCCGCCGATCGACCGGCCCCACCAGCACGCTCCCGCGCTGCAGGTCGTGCGCGAGGAGGGCCTGGTGCTGCTGGATGCGGCGACGGATCAGGGCCTGCACGAGGACTTCGAGGAGGAGGTCTCGCTCGAGCCCGAGCCCGAGCCGGAGCCCGAGCCGGAGCCGGAGCCGCTGCCGGCTTCCGTCGCGCCGGTCAGCGAGAAAGCCGCCGTCGCCGTGCTGTCCACGACGCCCACGCCGCTGCCCGGGACGAGCGCATTGCCTCCGGTCAGCACGCCGCTCGGCGGCGAGTGCGCGGAAGTGGAGCTATTCTGGGGCGACACGCGGGTGAGCGTCTGGCAGCTCCAGCCCGGCGAGCACTTCCAGGCGGGCACCGCCCCGGGCTGTCAGGCGTTGCTGCAGGGCATCGACCGCGCTTCGGTGCTGAGGAGCGATCTGAACGGCTGGACGGTTGCGGCGCCGCGCCCGCTGCAGCTCGTGCTCGAGGAGGAAGGCCGCGTGCTCCGCGGTCCCGAGCTCCTGGTCCGCGGCCGCAGCCAGGCCGACGCGCACGGGCTGGTGGTTCCGCTTCCCCAGCGCTCGGTGGCCGTGCTCTCCAACGGCAACCTCGCGCTGCGCATCCGCCGGGTCCCCGGCGCGGCGCGCGTGGGAGGCGAGCAGACCGATTGGAAGGGCGTGCTGGTCGCCAGCATCGCCGCCCTCTTGATGATCACCGGGCTGAAGTTCTGGAGCGCCGCCGTTCCGCCGCCGAAGGTCGCTTCCGGCGAGGCCGAGCTGATCAAGCCGCGCCCGCTGGTGGTGCGCGCCGCGCCGCCGAAGCCGGACCACGCCCCCGTGCTGGACGGGCCAAGAGCTAGCCAGGCGCGCCGCGATCCCGGCAAGGCGGTGGCCCGGCACATGGACCAGGAAGGGACCGCGGGCAGCAAGACCGCTCCCCGGCGCAACGCGCGCGCCGAGCGCAGCATGGACGACAGGGCGCTGGTGGCGCAGACGGGCCTGCTCAAGGCGCTCGGCGGAGGAAACGGCCAGAGCGACGTCTTCGGCATCGCCCTGGAGAAGGGAACCCGGGATGCGATGGGCCACCTCACGGGGCCCAAGGCTGGCGATGCGCGCGGCGACGCGGGCATGGGCCTCAAGTCGCTGGGCGGACGCGGCGGCGGCGGCGACGGGTCGGGCCTCGGGCTCGCGCGGATCGGCACCAACGGGATCGGCGGCGGTCTCGCCACTTACGGCGATGGCAAGGGCGGCTTGCGCGGGAAGGATGACGGTGAGATCGGCCTCGGACCGGGCAAGCCGGAGGTGGTCGGCTCCATCGACCCCGAGCTGATCCGCAAGGTCGTCCACGAGCACCGGGCCCAGATCCGCACCTGCTACGAGACGCAGCTCACCTCCAGGCCGAACCTGGCGGGCAAGCTGGTCTCGGCCTGGAGCATCGATCCCCAGGGCTCGGTGACCGAGGCGCACACGCAGGAGACCACGCTGCGCGATCGCACCGTCGAGAGCTGCGTGGCGGCGAGGATCAAGAGCTGGCGGTTCCCCATCCCGAAGGGCGGCGGCGAGGTGTTCGTCACCTATCCCTTCATCTTCACCCCTGGAGGGTGACGCGATGTTGATGCTCGCCATGGTGCTCGCGGCCGCCACCCAGCCCCAGCCTTACCTCGGGATTTCCGCGGGACCGGTGCTCCTTCACGAGAGCGGACGGCCCGGGACCGGGAACGGGCCGATGGTCCGGCTGGAAGTTGGATACCCGGTGGCGGATCGCTTCGCGGCCGAGATCTGGCTGACGGGCGCGATGGCGAGCGGGCCCGCGGGCGCGCCGGGAGATCGCGCACTGGTCGGCGCGGGGCTGGGCGGCCGATTGCTCCTGGCGCGCGCCGGATCCGAGGACAGCGTCGGATTCTGGCTTCACGGCGGCGCCGGATGGGGAGCCCCGGTCGCCGGTGACGGTAGCCATGGGCCGACGGGTTTCGGCGGAGCGTTGCTCACCTTCCAGCCGTTCGTGAAGCGCTTCACCATCGGCCTCGAGGCCGATGCCGTCGCGTGGCGCCGGACCATCGGCCTGGCAGTCCTGCCGACGCTGCGCTGCTCGTTCTAATTTAATGCAGCGCGGCGTAACGGACGGTTGCTTGTAGGCTACCTGTGGTTGCAGCATGCTTCCGCCCGATGCTCGCGCAGCCGCCCATCCCCTTGCCCGATCGCTGGACGCTGGGCGATCTGGAGCGCATGCGCCTGATCCTGCGCGGCGGATCGGTGATCGATTGGCGCCGGCTGCACTTCCAGACCCGCGACGAGATCGACCAGTATCTGCGGCTCTGCCTGTTCGAGCCGGACGATCCCTTCGACCGCGCGCGGCTGCAGCGCATCCTCGACGAGGCGGTCGATTACCTGCGGACCACGTTCCGGTATGCGGTCGCCGAAGAGGTGGCGCAGCCTGCGCAGGTGCAGGATCTCTTCCTCCTCGCCTCGGGCGTGGGCAATCCCAAGCTGCGCCGCATCGCCTGCCTGGTGCTGAAGGTGATGCACGTGGTGCATCACGTGGAAGCGCGGGGGCTCCTGCACCGCGCCCGCGTCAGCGAGGACGAGCTCTCGCAGATCATCACCCAGCGCGTGGACAACTGCATCGCGCAGCTCCGGCGCGAGGGATTTCCCGTGGTCGCCGCCGCCGGCAGCGTGAAGACGCGCCACAGCCTGATCACCAAGCTGCTGGCGAAGAAGGAGACCTTGGCGGCGCAGATCTACGATCGGGTGCGGTACCGGGTGGAGACGGCGGACGCGGATCACGTGCTGCCGGTCCTGGTCCGGCTCTGCGACCTCTTGATCCCCTTCAACTTCGTGGTCCCCGGCCAGACGCAGAATTCGCTCATCTGCCTGCGCAAGCTGGTGAAGGACTGGCCCTCGCTCGGCGATCTCGCGCCCCAGCTGGAGCTGGCGCTGCACGACGAGGAGGAGGAGATGCAGCAGAACGAGTTCTCCGGCAACTCGTACAAGGTGCTGAACTTCGTCGCCGAGATCCCCGTGCGCCTGCCGGAGCGCTCCGTCGACGCCGGCGACGGCCGCATCGTCTTCTGCATGGTCGAGCTGCAGCTGGTGGACCGCGAGACCGCGCTGGCCAACGAGAGCGGACAGAACGCCCACTCCCGCTACAAGAAGCGCCAGCTGCGCCGTGTGCTCCGCCGCCTCTCCCGCGGGCTGGTGATTCCGCGCGGGACCCGGCCTCCGCACAAGTCGCCTTGACCGCGCCGGAAACTCGCGCTACTCGCTCGGACCCTTCGACGGCACCGTCGCCAAGTTGGTAAGGCAAGGGACTGCAAATCCCTCATTCCCCGGTTCGAATCCGGGCGGTGCCTTCACTCTTCTTGTTGGGAAGACTCAGGTTCTAGAGGGAGTACGGTTTGGACGCAGGTTGTCCAGATCGGCCCGATCTTGCCCGAGACGGGTGGATCGGATTCGACGCCTGCGCCACGCACGAGGCAAATTGCCGGTGCAGGTCTGACCGACCTGTTTCGCCAAGATGCCGTTCGCGGTCGAGGGCGCGCGGTGGCGCCCTGCGACCGTCTCGCTGAAGATCGACGCTAGGACTTGAAGAACTCGAGCAGCTCCGAGTTGACCCGATCCTTCAGGGTCGTGCACATGCCGTGCGGGGCGCCCTTGTACACCTTGAGAATCGAGTTCTTGACCAGCTTGGAGGAAAGCATCGCGGATGCTCCGATCGGGACGATCTGGTCGTCGTCGCCGTGAAGGATGAGCGTCGGCACGTCGAATTTTTTCAAATCCTCGGTCAGATCCGTCTCGGAAAACGCCTTGATGCAAAAGTAGGCCGCAGGAAAGCTGGCCATCATCCCTTGGAGCCAGAATGACTCGCGCACGCCTTCCGAAGCCTTCGCGCCGGGCCTGTTGTAGCCGTAGAAAGCCATGCTGAGATCCTTCCAGAACCGCGAGCGGTCAGCGACGACGGCGGCGCGGAGCTGATCGAACGCTTCGATCGGCAAGCCGCCTGGATTGGCGGCCGTCTTCAGCATCAGCGGCGGGATGGCGCCGATCAGGACGGCTTTGGCGACACGCTTCGTTCCGTGGCGGCCGATATAGCGTGCGACTTCGCCGCCGCCCGTGGAATGGCCGACATGGATCGCGTTCTTCAGCTCGAGCTTGTCGACCAACGTCGCGAGATCGTCGGCGTAGGTATCCAGATCGTTTCCGGTCCACGGCTGGCTCGAGCGGCCGTGACCGCGGCGATCATGGGCGATGCATCGATATCCGCGCGAAGCCAGGAAGAACATCTGGTCTTCGAAGGCATCCGCGCTCAGCGGCCAGCCATGGCTGAAAACCACGGGCTGCCCGCTGCCCCAATCCTTGTAGTAAATCTCCGCTCCGTCCTTGGTCCTGATCGAGCTCATGACGTGCTCTCCTTCCGCAACCATTCACGACGCCTTGCTCCAAAGGGGCGCGCGGCGGTCAGTTCCTGTCCGCCTCGGCCAAGAATCGCCTTCGTAGTGCCCATCACCCCCTGTCCTCGTCCGCCGCCCGTTCGATGAGGTCGTCCACGGCCTCGGGCCGCGACACGTAGACGGCATGGCTACCGGGGTTGGACGACGGTCGCGCCGGCGCGATTCGCCATCTGCCGCTCAACGCGGCCAAGGGATCGCACGAAGGTTGGTGGAGGCTGCGGTCGTCTGGGCGCGGAACGGAAAATCAAGCTGGTACCCGTCTGTCCGGTCGCGACAGCGGTCTTCGACAAGGAACCCGCGTTCCGCGACGTCCTGGCCTAACGGCTCTCGCCATCGAGTTTCGCCACGGCGCCGGACGCTGCAGCAAGCGCGCAGGCTCCCGTGATCACGCCGGCGATCCCGAGCGCCCACGCCAGCGAGGTTCGGAGCAGCCACGCGCCCAGCGCTGCGCCGGCGAACATCGTCGCAACCGATCCTGCGCGTCTGCTCCATCCTGGGTTCGTACCACCGGCGAGGGACGAGTCCGCGGCGAGCCCGGCGATGCCGAGCGTGAGGACGGTGGTGGTGAGGTCCGCGACGCCGAGCTTGCGGACGGTCGCGTTCCGGATGCCCATGGCCAGGCCGGTGAGGATGATGACCGCATAGAGGACCGTCCCGCGCTCGGTCAGATCGCTTCCCGAGCCGGCCGCGACCGCCGCCGCCGCGAGCAGCAACGTAGCCTCGATGGCAAAGGCTCCGCTCGCCCAGCGGCGTCGCGGGTCGGCGCTCATCCTGGCCTCCATCCCCCCGGCCAGAATGGCGCCGGCTGCGAAGGCCGCGAGCGCAGCCCCGGACCGCGCGATCGACAATCCCGCCGCGCCCACGGCCGCGAACCCGAGAAACACCACGTTCCCCGTCATGTTCGCCGTGAAGATGTGTCCAAGGCCGAGAAAGCTCGCGGCGTCGACCACGCCGGTCACCATCGTGAGCGTGAGCAGCACAGCCGGCAGAGCGCGATCGCTCGTCATGACCATTGCTCCGGCACACGCTTTGGCCAGACATGTTACGCGTCGACCGGACGTTCGTCTACGCCTCGTGCCGCGCCAGGATGCGGCCGAGCCAGCCCTCGGAGTTCTCACAGTGGGTGGCCTGGCTCACGCGCGTCCTCTCTCCAAGGCTCGCCGCAGCGCGTCCTTCACGGCGCCCACAGCCGGGGGCAGCTCGATCGGCCGGTTGGCGTGCGCGCTCGGGAACCCGAGCGTGCCCTCGTGGTAGCCGACCTTGAAGTCCGAGAACTTCAGGCCGTTGGCCGTCGAGATGACCACCACGCGCTCGGAGCGATCGATCCTCTTCGCCTGCACCAGCTTCTGCAGGACCGCCAGCGCGACGCCGGTGTGCGGATCGGTGAACATGCCGCTCAAGTCGGCGACCGCGGCGGCATCGGCCAGTTCCTGCTCGCTGGCGTCGAGGACGATCCCGTTGAACTGCTTCAGCGTGCGGATCGCCTTCGCGATGCTGACCGGATTGCCGATCTGGATCGCGCTCGCGAGCGTCTTCTCCGCCTGGATCGGCTCGATCGTCTCGAAGCCCGTCAGATACGCGCGATAGAGCGGATTCGCCCGCTGCGCCTGCGCGACGACGATGCGCGGGAGCTTCTGGATCAGCCCCAGGTCGCGCATCATCAGAAGACCGCTGCCCAGCGCGGAGACGTTCCCCAGGTTGCCGCCCGGGATGACGATCACGTCGGGCACCTGCCAGTCGAACTGCTGCACGATCTCGATGCCGACCGTCTTCTGTCCCTCGATGCGGAGCGAGTTCATCGAGTTGGCGAGATAGATGGTCTGGTCCTCGGTGATCTCCTGCACCACCCGCATGCAGCCGTCGAAATCCGTGTCGAGCGAAAGCACCAGGGCGCCGTTCGCGAGCGGCTGGACAAGCTGTGCCGTGGAGATCTTGCCCCTGGGGAGGATGACGATCGACTGGATCCCGGCGGCGGCGCAGTAGATCGCGAGCGCCGCCGAGGTGTCGCCGGTCGAGGCGCACGCCACCGCCTGGATGGGCGCTCCCTCGGCGATCATCTGCCGGACCATCGAGACCAGCACGGTCATGCCGAGGTCCTTGAACGACCCGCTGTGCGAGTTGCCGCACATCTTCACCCACAGCTCGTCGAGGCCGAGCTGCTTGCCGAGCCGCTCCGCCCAGAAGAGGTTCGTGCCGCCCTCGTAGAGCGAGACGATGTTGTGGTTGTCGAGTTCGGGGAGGATCCACTCCTTCTTTCCCCACACGCCCGAGCCGTAGGGCCACTG
>JBGQLA010000280.1:0-7001 GCA_041499865.1 Deltaproteobacteria bacterium | reverse complement strand
CGCCGCCAGCGCCCGATCCAGCGACCGGCGCATGCGGTTGTTGATGACCACCTTCTCCAGGTCATCGCGCGGCGCTGCGGGAGCGCCCGTGAGGGCGTCCCGCAGCGTCCCGCCCTCCTCGATGAGGACCGGTCCTTCCGGCCCCGCATACAGGCGGCCCTCCACCAGCGCCCTCAGGAGCGGCGCGGCAGCTGCATCGCCCGCGGCAGCCAGCGCGGAGACGGTCCCGGCGCGCTCCGCCTGGCTGCCGCGGGCAATCTTGTCCAGCGTGCTCGCGTCGAGGGCGAGCGCGAGCACCACGGCGGTGAGCAGGGCGGTCATTCCTGGATCTGGATCCCGAGCTGCACGCCGGTGAAACTCGACCCGACGGGCGGATTGGTGTTCTGCACGACGAGGCCCGCGCGCGCATTGTGCCCGTCGAGGATGTAGTTCAGACCGCCGTCGATGGTGCGCGTCGGGTCGCCGCCCCCCGCCGCGACCGCGTGCTGGTAGCGGACCATCGGCTGCACCCGGCCGGGCCCCAGCTTCGACCCGAACAGCCAACTCGCCAGCCCGAAAGCGCTCCAGCCCTGGCTCCCGAGGGCGTTGCCCTGATCGAAGTTGTAGTAGGCGCCTTCGAGCGTGAGCACGTCGGCCGCAAGCTTCTTCTCGAAGAGGAGGTCCAGGTTGAAGCCGAGGAACTTCTTCTCGCCCGCAACGTCGTCGGTCTTCTTGTACTGGAGCGTGCCGCCGAGCGCGAGGACGTCCTTGCTCCCGTAGTACGTGCTGGAGTTGTAGTAGCCGGGCTCCGGATCGAGGAAATTGTAGACCAGCCGCGCCGCGTAGATCGCCTGCCCGATCGGCACCGCGGGGTCCAGGGTGAATACGCCGGCCTGGTACTTCATCTGGCCGTGGTTGATCTGCCCCCAGATCGCGGCGCCGTCCGCGCGGCCCGCGTAGATGGAGGGATACCCGTTGACGGTGCCCGGATAGTTCCAGGCGTTCTGGTAGTAGGGCCCGCTCAGGTTGGCTCGATCGGAAGGCGGCAGGAAGCGCCCCATCCAGACGTTGAACAGCTCGGTGGGCTCGAATTGCGCCACCGCGTCGAGCACGCGGATGCGGCTTTGGTCCCCGGTGTTCAGGTCCAGGTTGCCGGAGAACTTCAGCCAGGGCGCGACCTGCCCGCCGATGTAGGGTCGCACGTCCAGCGTGGGCAGGCCGACGCCTTCGGTCGTGCCCTGCGTCACGTAGCCGGCGCCGACGCGGACTCCGACTCCGTAGGAGAGCGACTTCGGCCCGAGGGTCAACTCCGCGGCGGAGGCGGCGGAAGCGGCCACCGCGGCGAGAAGCAAAGGAGCGATCTTCATTAGCGATCCGACCGCTTTTCGTTGCCGGGGATGAACGGGCTCCAGGGCTGCGCGCGGATGGGCTTGTCCGTCTTCCACACCACGTCGAACTGCCCGTTCGCCTGCACTTCGCCGATCAGCACGGGCTTCCAGAGATGGTGGTTGGTCTCGTCCATCTTCAGGGTGAAGCCGGAGGGCGCCGCGAAGGTCTGGCCCGCCATCGCCTTGCGCACGTCGTCGACCTTGACGCTGCCGGCCTTCTTTGCCGCCTGCGCCCACATGTGCATGCCGACGTAGGTGGCCTCCATCGGGTCGTTGGTGACGCGCGAGTCGCCGCCGGGAAGGTTGTGCTTCTTCACGTACGCCTTCCACTCCTCGATGAAGGCCGCATTGGTCTTGTTCTTCATCGACATGAAGTAGTTCCAGGCGGCGAGGTGGCCGACCAGCGGCTTGGTGTCGATGCCGCGCAGCTCCTCCTCGCCGACGGAGAACGCAACCACCGGGATCTCGGTGGCCTTCAGCCCCTGGTTTCCCAACTCCTTATAGAAGGGCACGTTGGAGTCGCCGTTGATGGTGGAGATCACCGCGGTGTGGCCGCCGGCGCCGAACGTCTTGATCTGCGCGACGATGGTCTGGTAGTCGCTGTGCCCGAACGGCGTGTACGTCTCCTGGATGTCGCTCTCCGCGACGCCCTTCGACTTGAGGAACGCGCGGAGGATCTTGTTGGTGGTCCGCGGATAGACGTAGTCGGTGCCGAGGAGGAAGAAGCGCGTCGCGCCGCCGCCCTCCTTGGACATGAGGTATTCGACCGCCGGGATCGCCTGCTGGTTCGGCGCGGCGCCGGTGTAGAAGACGTTCTGCGAGAGCTCCTCGCCTTCGTACTGCACGGGATAGAAGAGCAGCCCGTTCAGCTCCTCGAACACCGGCAGCACGGACTTGCGCGAGACGGAGGTCCAGCAGCCGAACACCACCGCCACCTTGTCGTTGGTGAGGAGCTGGCGCGCTTTCTCCGCGAACAAGGGCCAGTTGGAGGCGGGATCGACGATCACCGGCTCCAGCTTCTTGCCCAGCACGCCCCCCTTGGCGTTGATCTCTTCGATGGTCATCAGGGCGACGTCCTTCAGCGAGGTCTCGCTGATCGCCATCGTTCCGGACAGCGAATGGAGGATTCCCACCTTGATGGTCTCGGCGGCCCGCGCGGGAGAGGCGCCGGCAAGCGCGAGACAGAGGATCGGCAACCACCTGGTTGCGGCGAACGCGCGGCTCTTCGACATGATTTGGGATCTCCGTGGTGTGTGGACCTGCCGGCCTGTAGTGCAACCGCGGGACCAGCACGGCGCAGCGCGGCGATCGCCCGTTTTCACTCGCGCAGGGCACGCAGACCCCGATCGGGGAGGCCGACGAAAACGTTGGAAGCCAGGTAGTCCGCAACAAAAACGTCGCATCGTCGCGAGCGGTGCCCCATGCGGCGCCGGAGGTGCCGCGATGTGGGCGTGGCCGGACGACAGCCGTCGAACGACGGTTTCGTCGTTTCCGCGCTGCCGGGCGACGCATTCGTCGGAAAGGGCCGTAACCGCTCGGAAACGTCATCCCCGGCGACCGGCCGGGTGGGCGATTGCATTTGACAACGCACGAGGTCAAGGGCAAGGATGTTCGCCGATGAACTCCTCGCTCCCGCGCGCCACCGTTCTCTCCGCTCCCGCGCCGGAGCTTCGCTCCTCGCTTCTTCTCGTCGGCGTCCTTGGACTGCTTCCGCTCATTAGCAGCGGGTGCGGGCCGCCACTCTGACGGAGATCGTTTTCCGGAAGGAATCTGGCCCCCGCACCCGAAACGGTGCGGGGGCCTTCGTTTTCAGCCCCCGAGGTTCGCATGTCGTCGCAGCAGGCCGTTGCACAGCAGATCCTCGCAGCCCACGCCAAAGACCCGGCGCAGAAGACCGGTGCGCAGATCGTCTGGGAGGTCCTCACCCGTCTCGGCGTCGAGGTGGTGTTCGGGTATCCGGGCGGCGCGATCATGCCGACCTACGACGCGATGCCGGGGTACCCGATCCGGCACGTGCTGGTGCGGCACGAGCAGGGCGCGGCGCACATGGCCGACGGCTACGCGCGCGCTTCCGGCAAGGTGGGCGTGGCGATCGCCACTTCCGGTCCGGGGGCCACGAACCTGGTCACCGGCATCGCCACCGCGATGCTCGATTCGTCGCCGGTGGTCTGCATCACCGGCCAGGTGCCGTCGGCCGCCCTCGGCAGCGACGCCTTCCAGGAGATCGACATCACCGGCATCACCCTGCCGATCACCAAGCACAACTACCTGATCTCGCGCGCGGAAGACGTGGCGCCGGCGCTGTTCGAGGCCTTCGAGATCGCGCGCTCCGGCCGTCCCGGGCCCGTGCTGGTGGACATCACCAAGGACGCGCAGCAGGCGCTGGCGCGGTTCGATCCGAAGGCTCCGATCCCCAGGACGATGCGGCGGCGCCCGCGCCCGACTCCCCGGCCGGACGCGATCGCGCGCGCGGCGGAGCTGATCGACGGCAGCGAGCGGCCGCTGATCCTCGCGGGCCAAGGCGTGATCGCCTCCGCCTCCGGCGAGCTGCTGCGCGAGTTCGCCGAGAAGACCGGCGTCCCCGTCGCCTCCACGCTGCTGGGGCTGGGCGGGTTTCCCGCCTCGCACCCGCTCAGCCTGGGGATGATGGGCATGCACGGCGAGGCGTGGGTGAACACCTCGATGCAGGAAGCGGATCTGCTGATCGCCCTGGGAATGCGCTTCGACGACCGGGTGACCGGCAAGCTGCAGACGTTCGCGGTGCACGCGAAGAAGATCCACGCCGAGATCGACCCCAGCGAGATCAACAAGAACGTGAAGGTCGACGTCGCCCTCCCGGGCGACCTCCGCGGCACGCTGGAAGCGCTGCTCCCGGCGGTGCAGAAGCGCACCCGGCGGAACTGGCTGGATCGGATCGGCGCGCTGCGCGGGGAAGTGGCGCGCCGCGACGTGCAGTCGAAGCCGTCGCGCGGCAAGCTCTGCGCGCCGCACGTGCTGCACGACCTCTGGCGGCTGACGGACGGCAAGGCGCTGGTGGTCACCGACGTGGGCCAGCACCAGATGTGGGAGGCGCAGTACTACAAGCACGATCGGCCGCGCTCGCTGATCACCTCCGGCGGCCTGGGCACCATGGGTTTCGCGCTGCCCGCCGCGATCGGCGCCCGCTTCGCCCGCCCGCACGAGGACATCTGGGTGGTCGCCGGCGACGGCGGGTTCCAGATGACCTCCTGCGAGCTGACCACCTGCGCGCAGGAAGGCATCAAGGTCAACATCGCCATCATCAACAACGGCTACCTGGGCATGGTTCGCCAGTGGCAGGAGTTCTTCTACAACCGCCGGTACGTCGCCACGCCCCTGAAGAGCCCCGACTTCGTCACCCTGGCGCAGGCGCACGGGCTGACCGGCTTCCGCGTCACCAGCCGGGAAGAGATCCCGGCGGCCGTCGACCGCGCCCGCAGGGAGCCCGGCACGGTGGTGGTGGATTTCCGCGTCGAGCAGGAGGAGGCCGTGTATCCGATGGTCCCCGCCAACTCCGATCTCCGCGACATGATCCGCCGGCCCGCGTTCGAGGAAGAAGAGTTCCAGGAGACCGACTAATGAGCCACGACTCCGCATTCTCCATTCCCAAGAGCCGGCTCATCGCGCAGACGCTGATCGCCTACGTCGAGGACCGGCCGGGCACGCTGAACCGCATCGTCTCGCTCTTCCGCCGGCGCGGGTTCAACATCGACTCGCTGACCGTCGGGCGCACCGAGCGGCCCGGCATCTCCCGCATCACCGTGGTGGTGCGGGCCGACGACGACACCGCGCGGCGGCTGGAAGCGAACCTCTACAAGCTGGTGAACGTCCTCAACGTGCACGACCTCACCCACGCCCCCTCGGTGACGCGGGAGATGGCGTTCGTCAAGGTGCGGGCGGGGCAGGACCGCCGGGCGGAGCTGCTGCAGCTGGTGCAGACCTTCCGCGCGCTGGTGGTGGATCTGGGGCCGGAGTCGATCATCGTGGAGACCACCGGCACGCAGGAGAAGCTGGACGGGCTGATCGAGGTCCTGCGGCCCTTCGGGATCCTCGAGCTGGTCCGGACCGGCGCGGTGGCGATGCTGCGCGGCCCGGGGACCGGCGCGCCGGACGAAGAGCAGGAAACGGAAGCGGAAGACGGAGTGGCGGCATGACCCACAATCACGAACCAGGAGCGACGCGGATGGAAGTCAATCAAGGCAATGACCGGGTCTTCGTGTTCGACACCACGCTGCGCGATGGCGAGCAGGCGCCCGGCGCCAGCATGAACCTCGCGCAGAAGCTCACGGTCGCCCGCGCTCTCGCCTCGCTCGGCGTGGACATCATGGAGGTGGGCTTCCCGGTCGCCTCCCCGGGCGACTTCCAGGCGGTGGAGGCCATCTCCCGGCAGGTGGAAGGCCCGATCATCTGCGCCTTGGCCCGGGCCAACCGGCCGGACATCGACGCGGCGCTGAAGGCGCTTTCGCCGGCGCCGCGGCACCGGCTGCACGTCTTCCTCGCCACCAGCCCCATCCACCGCGAGCACAAGCTGCGGATGACGCCCGCCGAGGTGATCCGGGTGGCGACCGGGGCCATCGAGTACGCGCGCCAGCGCTGCGCGGACGTGGAGTTCTCCGCCGAGGACGCCGCGCGCACAGAGATGGACTTCCTCACCGAGGTGGTGGAGCGGGCCATCGAGGCGGGGGCGACCACCATCAACATCCCGGACACGGTCGGCTACGCGATGCCGGCGCAGTTCGCCGCCATCATCCAGCACCTGCGCGCCCACGTGCGGGGGATCGAGAAGGTGACGCTCAGCGTGCACTGCCACGACGACCTGGGGATGGCGGTGGCGAACACGCTGTCGGCGCTGCAGGCCGGCGCCCGCCAGGTGGAGTGCACGATCAACGGCGTCGGCGAGCGCGCCGGCAACTGCTCGCTGGAGGAAGTGGTGATGGCGCTGCGCACCCGCCACGACTTCTTCGGCCTGCAGACCGGGATCCGCACCCAGCAGCTCTGCTCGGCCTCGCGGGTGGTGGCAGGAGCGACGGGCTTCCACGTGGCGCGCAACAAGGCGGTGGTGGGGCAGAACGCCTTCGCGCACGAGTCCGGAATCCACCAGCACGGGATGATCTCGCACGCCCTGACGTACGAGGTGATGAAGCCGGAGGACGTGGGATTCAAGAGCACCAACCTGGTCCTCGGCAAGCACAGCGGGCGCCACGCGCTCACCGTGCGGCTGAAGGCGCTCGGATACCAGCTGGAGCAGGCGCAGATCGACCAGGTCTTCGAGGAACTGAAGCGCCTCGCCGACAAGAAGAAGGAGATCTACGACGGCGATCTCGACGCCCTGCTGGTCGGCCTCTTCCACAGCGGCACCTCCCGCCGCTGGGAGCTCGCCAGCCTCAACGCGGTGAGCGGCACCGGGACGCCGCCCACCGCCGCCGTCTCGCTCCTCTCGCGCGACGGCCGCAAGCTCGACGAGGCCGCCACCGGCGACGGCCCGGTGGACGCGGTCTTCAAGTGCATCGAGCGGATCACCGGGATCAAGGCGCGGCTGCGCGACTTCAACATCGCCAGCGTCAGCGCCGGCGAGGACGCGCAGGGCGAAGTGGTGGTGGTGGTGGAGCACGAGGG
>JBGQLA010000279.1:0-7068 GCA_041499865.1 Deltaproteobacteria bacterium | reverse complement strand
GCCCGGCTCGTCCGCGCCCGCGGGGCTCCTCGCCGAGCTGTACGAGAAGCACGCGGCGGCGGTCTACGGCCGCTGCCGCTATCTCTTGAAGGACGACGCCGAGGCGAAGGACGCGCTGCAGGACGTGTTCGTCAAGGTGCTGCACGCGCTGCCCGAGTTCCGCGCTGCGGCGTCGCCCAGCACCTGGATCCTGCGGATCGCCACCCACCACTGCCTGAACCTGCTCCGCGCCCGGAAGGCGCTCTGGCGGGAGCAACTGCGGATGGCGCAGGCCGAGAGGCGGCAGGAGACGGAATCGCCGGATCGCCGCGAGCTGGTTCGCCTCCTGCTCGCGGCGGCGCCGGAGGAAGCGCAGGAGGTCGCGGTGCTGTATTTCGTGGATGAGCTGACGCAAGCGGAGATCGGGCAGGAGCTGGGGCGCAGCCTGCCCACGGTGCGCAAGCGGTTGCGCGAGTTCCTCGCCTGCGCCCGCGAGGCGCTCGGCGTCGAGCTGGAAGGAGGCGACCTGTGAACCTGGACCTCGGCGGACCCGGCGCGGGTTGCTCCTCGATGCGCGTGCGCAGGCTGCTCTCGGGCGAGCTGTCCGGCGTGGAGAAGGAGCGGACGGAGGCGCACGTGGCCGGCTGCGAGCGCTGCGCGGCGGTGCAGCAGGAGATCGCCGCCGAGCGCGAGGCGCTGCGGCGCGACGTTCCCTTTCCGCAGTTCGCCGCGGCGGTGGCGGAGAAGCTGGCCCGCCGGCCGCAGCGCAGCTTCGTCGCGCGCTGGGCGCCGCTCCTGGCGGCGGCGGGGCTCTCGCTGGTGGCGGGGACCGCGCTCGTGCTCAGGCCCGCGGACACGGAGGGCGTGCGCAGCAAGGGTGGCGGGTCGGCGCAGCTGTTCGTCCAGGACCAGGGCGGCGTACGCGAGGTGTCGCCAGGAGAGAGGATCGCGCCGGGAGCGCATCTGCTGCTCTCGCTGCAGCCCGGCGGCCACAAGCGCGCCGCGGCCGTCCTGCTCGAGCCCGGCGAGGCGAGCGTGATCTACGAGGGGCCGGCGGTGAGCGGGACCTTGCCGCGGGCGTTCGAGTGGACGGGGCAGGGCGAGGCCACCCTGCTGGTCGTGTTGTCCGATTCGAAGGTGGACGCCAAAGCGATCCGCTCCGCGGCGGACGTTCCCCGCGGCGCCGACGTCCTCACCGTGACGCTGCGCCGATGACCTGCGCCCGCGCCCTCTGCGCCGCGGCGCTCCTGGCCGCGCTGCCCGCCCTGGCGGAAGCGCGCCGCTTCGCCCTGGTTGTGGGCGACGCCCAGGGCGGCGTCGGAACGCGCCCGCTGCGCTACGCGGAGCGCGACGCGCGACGCATGCACGCGATCCTCACCCGGCTCGGCGGCGTCCGCCCGGAGGACGCGATGCTGCTCACCTCCGCTTCGGCGTCGGAGGTGCGCGCCGCGCTTTCGGACCTCTCGGCGCGCGCGGAGCAGGCCAAGGCGCGCGGCGACGAGACGGTGCTGCTGGTCTACTACTCGGGGCACGCCAAGGACGGCGATCTGCGCCTCGGCGACTCCCGGATGCCGCTGACCGAGCTGCGCGAGGCCCTGCGCAGCTCACCCGCGGACGTGCGCATCGGCCTGCTCGATTCCTGCCAGTCGGGGGCGATCATGCGCACCAAGGGCGTCCGCGCGGCGCCCGCTTTCGACGTGCAACAGGCGCAGGCGGCGTCCACCCGGCCCCGCGGGCTGGTGCTGATCGCCAGCTCCAGCGCCGACGAGGAGTCGCAGGAATCGGACGAGATCGGCGCCTCCTTCTTCACCCACTATCTTGCCTCGGGACTGCTCGGCGACGCCGACGCGAGCGGCGACGGCAAGGTGACGCTGGCGGAAGCGTATGCCTACGCGTACGCGCGCACCGTCGGCGAGACCGCGGAGACGCGCGCCGGCGCGCAGCATCCCGTCTACCTCTACGACCTGGGCGGCGCCGGCGACGTGGTGCTCACCGAGCTCGCGCCGGCCCGCGGCGCGCTGGTGTTTCCGGCGGGCTCGGAAGGCGTCTACGTGGTCCTCGACGGATCGCGGCGCGCGATCGCCGAGGTGGCGAAGCCGCGCGGCGACCAGCGCCGCCTCGCGCTCGCGCCCGGCGACTATCTGGTGAAGAAGCGCGAGGGCGACTCGCTCCTGGTCGGCAGCTTCAGCCTCGCGGACGGGCCGGTGGAGATCGCCGATGCGCGGCTCTCCCGGCGCCCGCTCAGCGAGGACCCGCAGAAGGGCGCGTCCGGCCCCCGCTGGAGCCTGCTCGGCACCGGGGGCGGGCAGTTCTTCTTCGACGCGGCGGCGCGGAACGGGCTCTTCCCTCCCGCGGGCCTGGCCGGCGTGGAGCTGGGCGTGCGGGACGACCTCGGCCACGACCTGGCCTGGGGCGTCGATCTCTCGGTGGGCGGCGGGGCGGCGACGCTGAACCTGCCCGGCGTGACGCCGATCCCGGAGAAGTTCGTCGAGCTCACCGGGGGCGTCTCGCTCTGGCGCGACTTCGCGCTGGGCGATTCCTTCACGCTCTCGCTGGGGGCCCGGGTGGCGTTCCTCTACCTGGCGCGCACGTTCGAGAACCATCCGGAGCTGGCGGGGCAGAGCTTCTTCACCCTCACCCCGGGCCTGCAGACGGGCTTCGCCTGGCGGTTCTCGGACCGCTGGTCGGCGGTGGCGCGGGCGCGGGTGAACTACCTCTTCTACAACGTCGACAAGGCGCAGAACCTCGGCTTCGCCGAGTTCGCCCTGGGAGTGGACTATGCGCTCGGCCTTTAGCGCCGCGGGGATCGCGCTCCTCTGCGCCTGCGGCAACCTCTCCAACGAGGACGTCGCCTTCATGGAGGCGATCCCGCAGAAGCAGCAGCTGCACGTCGCGGTGCCGCAGGGCTCTCAAGCCCAGAGCCTCTGCGCCATCGGCGCGGCCGACGTCTACGCCAGCGCGAAGACCACTGGCGTCTCCATCAATGCGGGCGTGGACGCGATCCTCTCCCTGGTCGACACCATCCGGACCGTGACGCCCACCACCCGCGACGAGGACTCGCGCACCTGGGGGCCGTTCCCCGACAAGGACCATCCCGGCGTGACCATGCAGGTGGTGATGTTCCGCGAGCTGGACGCGACGCGCACGCCCTGGCGCTGGGTCTACACCATCTCGGCCGCGCGGCTGCCGGGCGCGTACCTTCCCATCCTCGAGGGCGAGTTCTTCGGCGCCCAGGCGAGCCACGGCATCGGCCGGATGACGCTGCACTTCGAGAACTCCACCGCGCTCGGGATGAACAAGCCCGGGGATCCCGCGCTGCCGATGCGGATCTTCTACGACCTGAGCGGGGATCCGCGCACGCTCTCGCTCGATCTCACCGCGGGCGTGAACGCCTTCGGCCTCATCTCCTTCGACTACGGCTTCACCGAGTACACGGACGGCCACGGCCAGTTCGACTATGCCTTCCCCGACCCGAAGAGCGGCTGCACCATCGAGGTGACGACGTTCTTCAACGCCCAGGGCGCAGGCCGCGACGTCTTCCGCGCCAAGTGCGGCGCCCTGGGCGTCCTCGGGGACGTGAAGCAGTGCTGGGACGCCAGCGGGTGCCTGACTTTCGTGGACGACCCCTTCGCCCTCACTCCCGCCTGCGGCATCCTCAAGCCTTGCCTGCTGGGCAATTCAGCCCAATGCCCTGCAGGCCTCTAGTTTCGGGGACACAATACGAAACTCTAGAAATACGTATTGTGTCCCCGAAACTCTGAGGGATTGAGCGGAAGTCAGGGCGCGGTGGAAGCGTTCGACTCCGGCCCCGTCGGCTCCGGCGCGGCATCGAGGAGCGAGCGGAGCTTCTCCAGATCGAGCGGCTTCGCCAGGATCCCGCGCACCGAATGCCGCCGCGGATCGGACTCGCCGATCTCGTTCGCCCACCCCGTCAGCATCCACACCGGCGTGCCCGGCGCGATCCGCTGGATCTCGCGCGCCACCTGCCAGCCGCTCATCTCCGGCATGCCCACGTCGCAGAGGACCAGGTCGAAGCGCTCGCCGCGGTCGAAGAGGGCCAGCGCCTCCGGCCCCCTGCCCACCGCCTCCACTTCCTGATCCTCCAGCTCGAGCACCTCGCGCAGCACCTCCAGGTTGTCCTGCTCGTCGTCGATGATCAGGATGCGGCGCCGGCGGCGCTGGTTGTCCGCCGCCCTGGGCGGCGCGAGCCGCGGCGGCGCCGCCAGCGGGAAGGTGAGGGTGAAGGTGGTCCCTTCGCCGTGCCGGGTCTGCGCCTGCAACGATCCCCCCAGCCGCGACATCACGCCCCAGGCGACCGACAGTCCGAGCGCGGACTCCCCGCCGACGCCCGAGAAGGGGTCGAAGAGCCGGGACAGGTCTTCTTCCCGCATCCCCTCGCCGCTGTCGCGGATGCTGACCAGCACGCGCCCCCGGTCCTCGCGCGCCTTGACCGAGACCACCCCGCCGTCCGGCATCTGCTCGCGAGCGTGCAGCAGCAGGCTGCCGAACACGAGCGCCAACTCGGCGGCGGAGCCGCGCACCAGGGGGAGCGGCGGCACGTCGGCCTCGAGGCGCACCTGCGCGGCGTCGGACTCGGTGCGGGCCATCTCCACCGCGCCGGTGAGCACGGCGGCGAGATCGAGCGGATCGGTGGGCCGGTCTCGCCGCCGGCGCGCCAGATCCTGCAGCCGGGCGACGACGCGCGCGGCGTCGTCCACCACGCGCGTGAGCACGTCGAGCGTCCGGCGGGCGGCCGTGAAGTGCGGGTCCGCGCGCAGCGTCGCCACCCGCAGCGCGATCACGTTCAAGGAGTGGTTCAGATCGTGCGCGAGGCCGGAGGCGAGAACCCCCATCGCGTGCATCCGCTCCTCGTGCAGCAGGGCCTCGCGCTGCTGCTGCGTCTCGCGCTGTCGCCGCAGCTCCGAGGTGACGTCGTGGATCAGCGCCATCGCCTCGCCGCCGTCCAGCCGCTCGAGACGGATCTCGATCACCTGCGCGCGCCTCTCGAAGCGGGAGAGGTACGGGGCCGGCGCCAACGTCGCCGCTTCGCCTCTCAGGAGCTCGCCGAGGGTCCCGTACTGCACGCGGGCGTGCGGTCCGTTCACCCATCTCCACGGGCCCCCGCCTGCATCCAGGTCGGAGTACCGGGCGTTTGCCTCGCCGATCTCACCGCCGGCGACCAGCGCCAGGGCGGTGCTGTGCGACGTTTCTCTCCATCGCGCGAACGGATCGCGCGGATCGGCAGGGGGCATGGAGAAGAATCTGCGTCGCGTGCGTAACAATCGGTAGAGCACGCGCGCCGCTCGCAAACGAAATCCTAGGCCACCTCGAGATCGCGAAGCACACGCTCGGCTGCATTGTGGCCTGCCGCCCCGATCACCGAGCCTGCGGGATGGCATCCGGCGCTGCACGAGTACACGCCGGCGACCGGCGTGGCGTAGGGAAGCCGGTCGGCGAAGCCGAACGAATTGTCGACGTGGTGGATGTGTCCACGGCTGATCCCGAAGTGCTGCTCGATCTTCTTCGGCGTGAGCGGAAACGCGTCCGCGACCAGCGCCGAGGTGCCCGGCGCGAAGCGGTCGCAGATGCCGAGCAGATGGCGCACGTACTGCTCCTCCTCCGCTTCCCAGCTGGTGCCCGAAAGCTCGTACGGCACCCACTGCACGAACAGCGCCGAGTTGTGGTGCCCCTGCGCGTCGCGAAGCGACGGGTCCACCGTCGTGTGCACGTACCACTCGATGGTGGGGAACCGCGGCAGCCGGCCCGCCTTCACGTCCGCGAACGCCTCGCGCATCGCGGACATCACCTCCGGCTCGTCGGGGAGGAGGTGCATGGTGCTCCCGAACTGGCCGCGATCCTCCGGCAGGCAGGTGAAGCGGGGGAGACCCTCCAGGGCGAGGTTGACCTTGAAGGTGGTGCCGTCGCGGCGATAGCCGTCCACGCGCGCGTTCCAGGCGGCGGGCAGCTTCTCGCGGCCGATCAGCTCGCGGAGGCGGAAGGGATCCGCGTTCACCACCACCGCGCGCGCGCCGATCTCCCGGCCGTCGGCCAGCCGGACTGCGAGCGGGCGCGCGCCAATGCCTCGCACCGCCTGGCCAGTCTCGATCCGGGCGCCGGCGGAACGCGCGGCGGCGGCCAGTGTCTGCGTGACCGTACCCATTCCGCCCTTGACGATCATCCAGGTGCCGTCGCTGCCCGGGAGGCGGCACATGTTGTGGACGAGGAAGTTCATGCCGGTGCCGGGCGTATCCCAGTCGCCGCTCAGCCCGGAGAAGCCGTCGGTCACCGCGTACATCGCCTTCAGCAGATCAGAGCGGAAGCCGAAGCGGTCCAGGTACTTCCCCACCGGCTTGCGGCACAGGTCCACGAACACCTGCCGGAGCGCGGGGCGCACGTACTTCGCCGCTGTGTCCTCGATCGAGAGCGGCTCTTCCAGCCAGGTCGGCGCCACATCGTCGCGGATCTGCCCGATCTCCGCCTGCAGCTCCTGGTTGGCGCGGAAGTCCTGCTCGCTGAAGAAACGGACGAACTGCTCCTTCATCGCCGCGGCGTCGGAGCCGAAGAGCAGGTAGCGCTTGCCGGTGGTGGGAAGGAAGTAATGAGGATCCCGCCGGAGCAGGGGCAGCTCGATGCCGAGCTTCCCGAGAAGCTCCGGCGGCATCAGGCCGAGCAGGTAAGCGCCCGTCGAGGTGGCGAGGTCCGGCACGCGGCGGAAGGGCCGCTCGGTGCGCGCGGCGCCGCCCACCACCTCCTTCTCCTCGACCACCAGCACGTCGAGTTCGCGCCTCGCGAGCAGGAGCGCCGCGACGAGGCCGTTGTGGCCTGCGCCGACCACCACCACGTCCGCCTGGCGCTGCATCGCGCCCTTCTTAGGAGGCCGTTGCCGAAAAGGCAACGGCCGTAGAGATCGAGCACCCGCCCGAGGGACCAGCACGCCACCCTCCGGTACGGACGCCAGCGCTCTCCGTAGGCCAGCAGCTCTTTCGCAGAGGAAAGCTCCTTCGCGCCGCGGATGCGGGCGAAACCCTTGCGCACGCCGTAGTCGGTCGCGGGGAGCACGTCGGGGCGGGCGAGCCGGAAGATCAGCAG
>JBGQLA010000278.1:0-7076 GCA_041499865.1 Deltaproteobacteria bacterium | reverse complement strand
GTTCAAGGTGCCGGAAGGGGAGAACCTGACCGCCTTCCAGCACTTCGCGGACGCGGTGCTGATCGGGATCGGCGGCGGCAGGAGCTTCCATTACGCGGTGATCTCCACCCGCGGCGTGCTGAAGGCGCCCGATCTCGGCGAGCCCGAGGAGATCCGCGACGTGAGCGTGATCGGCGGCCGCATCCGCGTCACCGGGCGCGCCCGGGCGATGTTCATCGATCTCGTTCCCGGGACCTACCGCCTGCTGGTCCGCCGCTGATCACCGGAACGGGCTGTCCGGCTTCCAGCGCGGCCGCGGCCCGGTGAACAGCGAGATGCCCACCAGCAGCTCGGCGCGGGCGATCTGCGCGGCCGCTTCCCAGTCGTAGCTCGGGAGCCACTCGTCGGTTGGCTGGTGGCGAAGGCCAGCTCTCCCTCCAGGTCGCGCGAGGGGGCGCCGCAGTCGCCCGCCACCAGGACTCCGGGGACCTCCACGCCAGAGACCGCCAGCGTTCCCTCCGCGCGAGACTCGCAGAGCTGGACCCGCTGCCCGTACCCGTCTTCTCCCGCAGGCTGCAGGCCGAGCGACTGCATCCGCGCGGCGACATACCGCTCGGCGATGGCGTGCCCGCGGGTGCCGGTGCCCCGCCCCTCCAGCAGATCGTCGGCGAGGAAGCGCACCGTGGCGGAGATCGCCTGCGGCCGCACCGCATCGAGGGCCGGCCGGCCGCGCTCGAGCAGCGCTCCCGCGAGCAGGGCGAGCATCCACATGCGGGCCACGCTACCATGCGCGCGATGGACGAGCGCCTCGAGGACTTCGCCGGTCTCTTGCGGCAGAACGGGCTGCGCATCTCGCCTTCCGAGGTGGCGGACGCGGCGCGCGCGGCGCTGCTGGTGGGAATGGAGGATCGGGACACCTTCCGCGGCGCGCTGCGTTCGACGCTGGTGAAGCGCGGGCAGGACGCGCCGATCTTCGATCGGGTGTTCGAGCTGTACTTCACCGGCGCCCGGGACCTGGTCGAGGGCCTCACCGGCTCGCTGCTGGAAGCGCTGGAGCAGGAGAAGCTGACCGATCTGGACCTGGAGGAGATCGCCCGGATGCTGGCGCGGATGTCGCCGCTTGCGCAGGCGCTGGCCGCGGGGCGCAGCGATCAGCTCGCGCGCATCCTCCGCCAGGCGACGCTGAACGTCGATTTCCGCAGCCTGCAGAGCCCGCTGCAGCGCGGGTTCTACGCGCGCCGCCTGCTCCAGGCGGCGGGAGGAACGCAGGCGGAGAAGGAGCTGCAGCAGCTCTTGCAGGCGCTGCAGCAGCGCGGGCTCGATCCGGCGCAGGTGGAGCTGGCCAGCCGCAAGGTGTCGCGCACGCTGCAGGCGCTGGAGGAAGCCGCGCGCCGGGTGGCCGATCGCGAGCAGAAGGCGCGCGACCCGGAGTCCCGCGGGGACAAGTCGCTGCTCCACCGCAGCCTCGCCTCGCTCAGCCCCGACGAGGTCCGCCGGATGCACGCGGTGGTGCGGCGGCTCGCCGAGCGGCTCAAGACGCGCCTCTCCCGTCGCCGCAAGGTCCGCCGGCGGGGGCAGCTGCACGTCCGCCGGACGCTGCGCAAGAACCTCTCCACCGGAGGCGAGCCGTACAAGCTGGTCTTTCGCGCCCGCCGCCCGGAGCGCCCGGAGATCGTGGTGCTCTGCGACGTGAGCGATTCGGTGCGCAACGTCTCGCGCCTGATGCTGCAGTTCGTCTACACCCTGCAGGAGCTCTACGCGCGCGTGCGCAGCTTCGTCTTCGTCAGCGACATCGGGGAAGTGACGCAGCTGTTCAAGAAGACCGACGTGAGCACGGCGGTGGACCTCGCCACCGCGAGCCGGGTGATCAACCTCTCCGCCAACTCCAACTACGGGCACGCGCTCAAACTGTTCCGCGACACCTGGCTGGGATCGATCACCCGGCGCACCACGGTGATCGTGATCGGCGACGGCCGCAGCAACTACAACCCTCCCAACGCCTGGGCGCTGGCGGACCTGAAGCGCAAGTGCCGGCGCCTGATCTGGCTCTGCCCGGAGGAGCAGCACTCCTGGGGCTTCGGAGACAGCGAGATGCCCCTCTACGCGCGCCATTGCGACCGGGTGGAGAGCGTGCGTTCATTGGACGATCTCGCCCGCGCCGCCGCGGAGCTGATGCCCTGAGGAGTCCCGATGCGCCTGCTGCTGATCGCGATCCTGCTCTCCGGCGCCGCGCGCGCCGCCGAGCCCGCCCCGAACATGGAGAAGTACTACCTGGTGTTGCTCAAGCGCCCCGCCAAACCTCCGCCGCTGGAGGCAAAGGCGCTGGAGGACTTGCAGCGCGCGCACCTGAACCACTTCCGCGAGATGCACCTCGTCGGCAAGCTGGTGGTGGCGGGACCGTTCGACGAGCAGAAGGACCCCACCTTGCGCGGCCTTTGCCTCTACCGCGTCGGCACCCTGGAAGAAGCGCGCAAGCTCGCGGAAGAAGACCCGATGGTCCGCGCGGGCCGCCTCGAGGTCGAGGTTCTCGCCTGGTGGGTGGAGAAGGGCGCGGTCACCTTCAGGCCTCCGCCGGCCGCGGCGGGCAAATAGGCGGAAGCTGCAGTGCGGCTGGGTCGCAGTCATGCTACGAATCCGCGGGCTTCCATGGGCTATCAGGACCCCAACGACTGGCAGGAACAACTCCAGGCGTCGCTGCGGCGCGCGCAGGAAGCGATCGCGCGCGGAAGCACGCAGCAGGAGCAGATTGTCCGGGAATGGACGGAGAACCTCCGCACCGCCTATCCGGACTGGGGTCGCGAGCGCTGGCAGCGAAGGCTCGAGCGCAAGCTGCGCCGCAGGGCGGAGCGCGAGGCGAAGATCGCCAACGCAAGCTTGTTCGAGGGGTACCTCTGGCTGCTGGGCGCGATCGTGTTGTTCATCATCGCGCTCTCGTCCCTGCCGTTCCTCTGGTGGCTGATCTTTCCCGCCGCCGGGCTGGGCTCGCGCGGGACCCGCGTGATCGCGCGCCACACCGGCGTCACCCGGCCGAAGGTGACCGAACCCATCCCCGCGCACCCGGCGAGGACCGGCATGCCTTCGGCGGAGCAGCAGCGCGCGCAGCGCTTCGGCTCGCTCGGCGGCAATGGCAGGGTGTTCGACGGCGCCGCGGTCCCGGCGCCGGCAGCCACGCCGCGCGGAGCAGCCGTGCAGCAGGATCCTCGCGACGTCCGGGTGGACGCGATCTGCGACAAGATCCTCGCCGAGCTGCGCACCTCTCCCGAGGCGGTGAAGGACATCTTCGTCAAGCCGGAAGAGACCATCGCCGCGCTGCGCACCACCTGCCGCAATCTCACCCGGCGCGAGCGCGACCTGCGCAAGTTCCTCTCGCCGCAGGACGATGAGCGCCTGATGCGCGAGCGCGAGGCGCTGCAGAAGCGCATCGAGGGGGAAAGCGACGATGTGACCAAGATGCGCCTCGCCTCCGCGCTGGCGGCGCTCGACGCGCAGCGCGACCAGCGCGTGGAGCTGGCGCGGGCCGCGGCGCGCTTCGACGCCGAGCACACCCGCATCTCGTACACCCTGGAGAGCCTCTACACGCAGGTGGTGCGGATGCGCTCCGCCGACAGCTCCAGCGTCGACGTCAGTGGGGCCGGGCTCCGGCGCAGCCTGGACATGCTCTCCCGCGAGGTGAACGCGCTCGCCGACGCGCTGGAGCGGGTGAACAGCGGCGAGGCCGAGCGCATGCGCAAGGTGGCCTCGGCCCCTGCGCCGGAAGAGGCCGGCGCAGGCCCCGGGGCGCCCGGGAAGAGGGAGAAGGCATGATCCGGCCCTTCCGCGAAAAGGCGCCTCGAGTTGCGCAGGACGCGTTCGTGGCCCACAGCGCGGACGTGGTCGGCGACGTGGCGATCGGGCCGCGCAGCAGCATCTGGTACGGCGCGGTCCTGCGCGGCGACGTGGAGAGCATCCGGATCGGCAGCGAAACCAGCATCCAGGACAACACCGTCATCCACGTCGACTCGAGCGGGTTCTCGACCATCGTCGGCGACCGGGTGACGGTGGGCCACAGCGTGGTGCTGCACGGATGCCGGATCGGCGACGACGCGCTGATCGGCATCGGCAGCATCGTCCTCAACGGCGCCGAGGTCGGCGACGGCGCGATGATCGGCGCCGGGAGCGTGGTCACCCCGGGAACGAAGATCCCTGCAGGCATGCTGGCGCTCGGCTCTCCGGCGAGGGTGAAGCGCCCGGTCACCGACGAGGAGCGGCGCCACGTGCGGCTGGGCGTCGAAAACTACGTCCAGCTCGGCCGGGAGCACCGCTGATGCCTCAGGGCCTGCCGCCGATCGACAAGGCCGTTTCCCTGCGCGGCGCGCTCCTGCTGCGCGATTTCACCGACGTCGGCGTGAAGATCCTGGCGGAGATCGCCGAGCAGCGCAGCGTCGGCGAAGGGACCTTCGCCTTCAAGGCCGGCGATCCTTCCGACGCGCTCGCCTTCGTCGCGCAAGGGACGCTCCATCTCATGCCGCACGAGGGAGGAGCCGCGCTCGCCGAGGTCGCTTCCGGAGACAGCCTCGGCGGGATGTCGCTGCTCGTCGAGGGCGAGCACCTGCTCTCCGCGCTCGCCGCCACCGACGTCGAGCTGCTGCAGATCTCGCGCGCTGCATTCGAGGAGATGAAGCGGACGCATCCCCGCACGGCGCTGAAGCTGACGCTGGCGCTCGCCCAGGACCTCGCCGAGCGGCTGCGGGAGGCGAAGGGACCGCTCCGCGAGTTCCTGGTCTGGCAGATCAGCAAGCGGCAGTCGGAAAGCCGCTGAACTTGCGGCTGGTGCGCAGGACCGATTAGGCTCGGACGAACGTCCCACAATCGGGGTGCGGCCTGAAGGACTGGCTTTTCCACTTCCTCACCTACTTCCACGGGCCGGCCAGCTACATCGGCGTGCTGTTCGTGCTCATCACCTGTGGGCTCGGGGTCCCGCTCCCCGAGGACGTTCCCCTGATCACCGGCGGCTGGCTCGCCGCGCGCGGCGGCTCCCTCCCGCTGATGATGGTCACGGGCCTCGCAGGCATCCTCATCGGCGACAGCATCATCTTCCGCGCCGGCCAGACGTACGGCGAGAGGCTGCTCGACACGCGCCTCGGGCGCCACATCCCGGGCGAGCGCGTGCAGTGGACGATCGCCGCCTTCGACCGCCACGGCCCGAAGTTCATCATGGCGGCGCGGTTCGTGCCCGGGCTGCGCGCGGTGACGTACTTCGTCGCCGGCCTCACCGGCGTTCCGTACTGGAAGTTCATCACCTTCGACGGGATCGCGGCCTGCGTCTCGGCGCCGGCCTGGGTCTATCTCGGATGGTGGGCGCGCAAGCACCGGATGCTGAACAAGGTGTGGGAGTGGTCCGCGCAGGCGCAGCTCGGGGCCTTCGCCGCGATCGCCGGGCTGACGGTCCTGTACGTCGTCTACCGCAAGATCCGCCGGCAGTCGCGGCTGCGGCGCGGGTTGCCTCTGAGCACGCCGCCCACTCCGCTCAAGCCCCTCGAAGGCGGGCTCGACCGCCCGGCCACCATCCGCAGGTCCTGACGGCGCGTGCGAGCGCAGCGCTTCCGCGCGCTGTTCTCTCCCGCCGAAGAGACCGCTTGAACCAGCCGAACACGCCGGGGCTGCGCGCATCCGCCGGGTGCTCCGCCCCGTTCGATTGCCCGAGCCCCGCGCGCACTTCTTCCGGCGTATCCCGCGTTCGAGAACGTCGCCGTCACGCTGCGGGCGGTCCTCTTGTCGTTGCCGAGCAGGTGTGTGGCGACTACACTGGGCGGCTTACCGGAGCCTCGATGATCGAAGCAAACGTGCCGCTGGCCCTGACTTTTGACGATATCCTCCTGCTCCCCGCAGAGAGCGACGTCCTGCCGCGGCAGGTGGATGTAAGCGCGCAACTCACACGCAACATCCGGCTGCGCATCCCGATCGTCAGCGCAGCCATGGACACGGTCACCGAGGCGCGCACCGCCATCGCCATGGCGCAGGAGGGCGGGCTCGGGTTCATCCACAAGAACCTGACCATCCAGCAGCAGGCGCTGGAGGTGACCAAGGTGAAGAAATACGAGAGCGGGATGGTGGTCGATCCGGTGACCATCGAGCCCGACGCGCCGGTGCACAAGGCGGTGGCGCTGATGCGCCAGCACGAGATCAGCGGCATCCCGGTGACGAAGAACGGCCGCCTGGTGGGCATCCTCACCAACCGCGACCTGCGCTTCGAGAAGAACCTGGAGCAGAAGGTCGAGGCGATGATGACCCGCGACCTGATCACCTGCCGCGAGGGGATCTCGCAGGACGAGGCCAAGGAGCTGCTCCACCGGAACCGCATCGAGAAGCTGCTGGTGGTGGACGACAAGTACGAGCTGCGGGGCCTGATCACCATCAAGGACATCGAGAAGACGCGGGCCCATCCCAACGCGGCGAAGGACGACAAGGGGAGCCTGCTGGTGGGCGCGGCGGTCGGCGTGGGGCCCGACCGCGACGAGCGGGTGCACGCGCTGCTGCAGGCGGGCGCGGACGTGATCGCGGTGGATACGGCGCATGGCCACTCGCACAGCGTGCTGGACGCGGTGCGCGACCTGAAACGGAACTTCAAGGGCATCGAGATCGTCGCCGGCAACGTCGCCATCGGAGAGGCCGCGGCGGCGCTCTGTCACGCCGGCGCCGATGCGGTGAAGATCGGCATCGGGCCTGGCTCCATCTGCACCACCCGCGTGGTGGCTGGCGTGGGCGTCCCGCAGATCTCCGCCATCGACAACTGCGTGCGCGCGGCGGCCCGTCACGGGATTCCCTGCATCTCGGACGGCGGGATCAAGTACTCGGGCGACATCGTCAAGGCGCTGGCGGCGGGCGCGCACACGGTGATGATCGGCTCGCTCTTCGCCGGCACCGAGGAGGCGCCGGGCGAGGTGATCCTCTTCCAGGGCCGCTCGTACAAGTCGTATCGCGGGATGGGATCGATGGGCGCGATGAAGAAGGGGTCCAAGGACCGCTACTTCCAGGAGGAGGCGGAGGACCTCAAGCTGGTGCCCGAGGGCATCGAGGGGCGGGTTCCGTACAAGGGCCCCATGTCGATGAACGTGTTC
>JBGQLA010000277.1:0-7194 GCA_041499865.1 Deltaproteobacteria bacterium | reverse complement strand
CGCCGACACTTCAACTTCCTCGCCCGGCTCACGCGCTTCGTCCTCCTCGGCTACCGCTACGAGACCGCCGCCCCCTGGCGCCGCGCCCTCTGCGATCTCGTCCACGGGTTCGACCGCGCGTTCCTCAGCGTGCCCAAGCTGAACGAGCTGGGCGGGATCGGGCTTCTGCACGGGCGGACCGAAGGCGGCTGACCGCCCCATCCTGCTTGCGCAATCGCCGCGGTGCGTCTACGTTCCGGCGCCCGATGAGCGGCCCCAAGGATTTCCAGAGCCTGCTGCTCGCCCTGCAGACCTACTGGGCCGATCGCGGCTGCGCGCTGATGCAGGGTTACGATCTGGAGGTGGGCGCGGGGACCATGAACCCGGCCACCTTCCTGCGCGTGCTCGGCCCCGAGCCCTGGAACGTCGCGTACATCGAGCCTTCCCGCCGGCCCGCGGACGGACGGTTCGGCGAGAACCCGAACCGCCTGCACCAGCACCACCAGTACCAGGTGATCCTCAAGCCGAGCCCCAAGGACGTGCAGGAGCAGTACCTGGGCTCGCTGCGGGCGATCGGCATCACCTCCGACGATCACGACCTCCGCTTCGTCGAGGACGACTGGGAGTCGCCGACCCTCGGCGCCTGGGGCCTGGGCTGGGAAGTGTGGTGCGACGGCATGGAGGTGACGCAGTTCACCTACTTCCAGCAGGCCGGTGGCTTCGAGTGCCGCCCCATCGCCGCGGAGCTGACCTACGGGCTCGAGCGCATCGCCATGTATTTGCAGCGCGTCGACGACATCTACGACCTGGTCTTCTGCACGTATCCCGACGGCACCCGGCTCACGTACCGCGACGTGTTCTGGCAGAACGAGCGCGAGCAGAGCGAGTACAGCTTCCACGCCAGCGACCCCGCCCGGCTCCTCCTCTTCTTCGACGAGTACGAGAAGGAGTGCCGCCGGCTGATCGAGAAGAAGCTCCCCCTTCCCGCCTACGACTACTGCCTGAAGTGCTCGCACGCCTTCAACCTGCTCGACGCGCGCGGCGCCATCAGCGTCACCGAGCGGCAGGGCTACATCCTGAGAGTGCGCAGGCTCGCGCACGACTGCGCGAAGCTCTACCTCGCGACCCGCGTGCAGATGAAGTTCCCCTCCCTCCGCGACAGGGCGCTGGCGGAGAAGGAGCTGGCCCGGTACGCCGGGCTGCTGGAGGCGGACGAGCCGCGGCCCCGCAGGGCGGAGCAGCGCTGAGATGGATCTGGTCTTCGAGATCGGCACCGAAGAGCTGCCGGCCAGCTTCCAGAGGCCCGCGCTGGAGTGGATGGCGGCGGAGATCAACAAGCTGCTCGACGACAACCGCCTCAACGGCGAAGGCGAAGGGCAGCGGGCGAGCATCGCCACCTACGCCACGCCGCGCCGGCTGGCGCTGATCGTCACCGCCATCGCCGCGAGCGCGCCCGACCTCCGCAAGAAGCTGTCGGGTCCGCCGGTCAAGCAGGCGAAGCAGGACGGCAAGTGGACGAAGGCGGCGGAGGGATTCGCGCGCAAGGCCGGCGTAGCTGTCGAAAACCTAAGGATCGAAGGCGATCGGGTGGTGGTGGAGCAGCACGTCCGCGGCCAGTCCGCCGCCGAGGCGCTGCCCGCGATGCTCGAGCAGATCATCCGCGGGATCCCCTTCCGCAAGTCGATGCGCTGGGACGCACTGGAGACCGACGCCTTCGCCCGCCCGGTGCACTGGATCGCCGCCACCCTGGACGGCAAGCCGGTGCCGGTGAAGTTCGCGGACGTCGTTAGCGCACCGAAGACGCGTGGACACCGCTTCGCCGCGCCGCAGGAGTTCCCGCTCCCCGCGGCCAAGGACTACGTGGCGGCGCTGCGCAAGGCGCACGTGCTCGCGGATTGGGCGGAGCGCAGCAAGCGGATCTCCGAGGAGGTGACCCGCGCCGCGGCGGAAGCGGGCGGCGTGCCCCGGCCCGATCCCGAGCTGCTGGAGACCGTGACCGGCCTGGTGGAGGAGCCGTTCGCCGTCGCCGGCTTCTTCGAGAAGGACTTCCTCCAGCTCCCGCCCGAGGTGCTGATCAGCGAGATGCGCGGGCACCAGAAGTATTTCGCCGTGCAGGACGTCAAGGGCGAGCTGCTCCCGGCGTTCGTCGCCGTCTCGAACACCAAGGTGCGCGATCCCGCGGTGAGCCGCAGGGGCTACGAGCGCGTCCTGCGCGCCCGCCTCTCCGACGGGAAGTTCTTCTTCGACGAGGACCGCAAGGTGCCGCTGCGCTCGCGCATCGAGAAGCTCGGGCGCCGCACCTTCCTCCAGGGGCTGGGCACCGAGCTGGAGCGGGTGCAGCGGCTCCGGGAGCTGTCGCTCTGGCTTCACGGCGCGACCGGCAAGGGCGAACCGCGCCAGCTCGCGGAGGCCGCCGAACTGTGCAAGGCGGATCTCACCACCGGAATGGTGGGCGAGTTCCCCGAGCTGCAGGGCGCGATGGGCCGCGTCTATGCCCTGAACGACGGCGTCGAGCCGAAGATCGCCGACGCCATCTTCGAGCACTACCTGCCGCGCGGCGCCGAGGATCGCCTGCCCTCCGAGGACACCGGCGCGCTCCTGGGGATCGCCGACCGGCTCGATCTGATCGTCGGCCTCTTCGGGCTGGGGAAGGAGCCCAGCGGCACCGCCGATCCCTACGGGCTCCGCCGCGCCGCCCTGGGCATCCTCCGGGTCACCCTCGCCCGCGGCTACCGCTTCGACGTGGACGAGGCGCTGCGCGCCGCGCAGAAGCTGCACGGCAAGGACGACGCCGGGATCCGCGAGCGGGTATGGCAGTTCCTCCTCGCACGGCTGGAGGTGCTCCTCCGGGACAAGGCGCAGCCGGACTCGATCCAGGCCGTGCTGCACACGGGCGACCGCGATCTGATCGCGCTGGAGAAGCGGCTGGTGGCGCTGCAGACCGTGCGCGAGAAGAGCCGCGCGCAGTTCGAGGCCACCGCGGCGGCGTTCAAGCGCATCGGCAACATCCTCGCCCAGGCGCAGCAGAAGGGATTTTCGCCGGTCGGGTTCCAGGCGCAGCGCTGCAAGACGGGCTCGGAACAGTCGCTCGCCGCCGCGCTGGAGGAGAGCCGCTCCCGGGTCTCCGGCGCGCTGGACGAGAACGAGGACTACCTCGCCGCCTACGCCGCCCTCGCGGAGCTGCGCCCGGTGGTGGACCGCTTCTTCGACGAAGTGATGGTGATGGACCCCGACCCGCAGCTGCGGGACAATCGGCTCGCCCTGCTCCGGTCCCTGCACGAGCTGTTCTCCCCCCTCGCCGACTTCTCCCGCCTCCAGGTGGAGAAATCGTCTTGACCCCGGGAGCGAGCGGCCCTAGGAAGGCCGCTCGCATGAAGAAGAGCCTTGTCCTTCTCGCAGGGCTGGTCGCGGCCTGCAGCACGACGCCGCCCCAGTTCCTGCCCCCGCCGTTCGGGCCCGAGGGACCCTCGCCCACGCGGCTCTTCTTCCCCACCGGCCTGGCGAAGACCAATGACGGCGGCCTGCTGGTGGCCAACGGCAATTTCAATCACGCCTTCGACGCCGGAACGGTGGTCGGGATCTCCCGCTTCTACCTCGACACCCTGTTCAACCTGCGCATCGACTGCGGGGTGGCGAATCTCCCGAAAGCGGACAGCGACCAATGCAATCCGCAGATTCCCCAGGACCAGTTCACCGGCGCCGTGATGATCGGCAACTATGCCGGCCCCCTCGTGCTCGATCCGGCCGGAACGGCCGCCTACACCGGCTCGCGCGACAGCGGGATCCTCAACGGCGTGCGCGTCGATCCCGGCGGGGCGCTACATTGCCTCCCAGGCGCGGGCGACGACGCCGCGAAGGACTGCCGCAAAGGCGTGATCAATCTGCAGCCGTTCGGCGTGGATGGCCCGTACGCCATCGTCGCCGGCGACACCGTGCTCCCGGGGAGCTCCACGCCGCAGCCGGCGCTGTTCGTCTCCACCCTGATCCCGCACATCGAGGACATCAGCTCGGGAGTGATCCAGTCCAGCTCCTCGGTGGCCGTGTTGAACCTGCAGGATCCCTTGCAGGATCCCGCGCAGGTCCTGTTCAGGCTGCGGGTCGCCCAGCCCTTCGACGTGTCCAACGGTACCGCCGTCGGGCCGATGGTCTTCGACAGCGTCCGCCGCCAGCTGTACCTCTCCGGCTGCTACCAGCGCGCGGCGAGCTTCGGCGCCGGGGAGCCCGGCACCGGGCTGTGCATCGGGAACACCACCAACCTGCTGCGCATCCTGAACGTCGATTCCGAGGATGCCGCCTCCCCAGTGTTCATCGACCTCCGCTCCGACGTGCTCAGCACCTTCACCACCCAGCTCCTGCTCGCGGATCCGGATCCGGTCACCGGCGCGCCGTCCACGCTCTGGGCGACGATGCGCAATCCCGACTCGCTCGTCCGGATCGAGCTGCCCTCGCAACCGTCGGTCGCTCCCCGCGTCCGCCAGGCCATCCCGCTGCCGATCGCGCCAGCGGACATGGCCCGCATCGATCGGGGCAGCGCCTCCGCCCTGCTCGCGGTGCCGGCGGAGGACGCCAACGCGGTGGCGATCGTCGATACCGCGAACGGCGAGGTGGTCGCGCAGGTCGGGCGCCTCGGGGACGACCCGTTCACCATCCGGGAGATTTCCTGTCCCGCCGCGAACTCCGATTACACCAACTCCGCCTGCCTGGCGGTGAGCGTCTTCGGCGCCTGCCGGATCGCCCTCATCGAGGTGCCGAAGAACCAGCCGTCCGGGACCGTGGTGCGAGCGCTCCTGGGGACCTGCCCGTGATCGACCGCTCGATCCTCCTCCTGGCGCTCCCTGCCGTCCTGGCGTGCAATTCGACCGTGCCCAATTCGGCCCTCGGCGAGTTCAGCGCGCCCGCCGGGGCCAGCGCCACCGGCGCCGGCGATCGCGACGTGCTCTTCATCGCCAACTCCGGACGCGATGGCCTCCGCGCGCTGCAGCTCTGCAATGCTCCGCTCCTCGCCAACGGAGCCGTCAGCCCCGCCGACACCTGTCCGACGAATGTGAACGGCCAGTTCATCCCTGCGCCCATCCGCGTCTTTGCGGCGACCATCGAGACGGGCCATCGCCCGATCCGGGTCGCGGGAGTGCGGCTGAAGCGCGCGGACAACAGCGCCGCCGGCGTGGCGCTCGCCGCCGGCTCCGATTCCACCGTGGCCGTGGTCGACGCTCGCAGCCTGGTCGAGACGCAGTTCACCCCCGGCGCCGTGCCGAAGCCGATCCTGTATCTCGGCGTGGACAACCGGACCATTGACGTGGTGGCGGCGAATCCGGTGGATCCGGAGCTCGACGTCGAAGTCGCCGCGCTGCCAGGCGCCACGGTTCCGGCGTTCGTGGCCACCACCTCGCAACTTCTGGTCCTCGACGTCAGCCTCGATACTTCCGGAAACGCCCAGGTCCCGACCATCCGCGCGCGCTGCGATCTCGCGCCAGTCGTGCCTACCCGCATCGCCGTGGTTCCGGGCGGCGACGCGCAGGTGGTGTATGTGGCCGACGGCGTGGGCGATGGAGTGGTCTCCATCGCCACCAGCAGCATCGCCGGTGGGCCCTGCACCATGCACCGGATCAGCGCCGGCGGCCGCAGCGTGCGTTCGGTCTCGGTCAGCCCCCGCTGGTACGACGAGAACGGAGCGCACGGGCCCGGCGATCTGCTGACGATGGTCGTGGAGCCGCTCGCCACCGCCCAGCCCGGCCGGGATCTCGACCCGGGCGGGGTGCTGTTCGCGGCGACTGGAACGGAAGGCCCAGAGGGCCTGCTTCCCATTCCTCCCTTTGTTCTCTCGGACACCACCAACGAGCGCATGCAGCCCCTTTCCCTGCCCGGAGCGGGCCTGATGCTGGAAGGGGCGTTCCTGCGCTCGGTGAAGCCGAGGCCTTCCCCGCTGCCCCCCGACCTCAAAGCTTGCACCGCCGCACCCTGCACGCCGCTCTACGTCGGAACTCCGACCACCGCCCCCACGCAAAACTTCAGCCTGCTCGCCGTCGCCACCGCCAGCGACGGCGGGACCTACTTCTTCGAGGTCCTCAAGCGGCGATTCGTGAACGCGAACCTGTACGCGGCAGAAGGCGACGCCTCGCTCGTCCCCATCTTCGGAACTCCGGTCTTCAGCGCGCCGAACGCGGCGGCGCCGGCGATGTTGATTGATCCGGCCTCTGGCGAGCCCGGGGTGACGCGCAACACCAGCTGGCGCGTGATCTGGCATTCGCCGATCCCGGGCCTCGATCGCCGGGGAGGCCTGGTCACGACTACCGGCCACGGCACGCTGCTCTTCAAGCCGGCGTTGACCGATCTCGCTGTCTGGCAGGGCGACCCCGCGATCGCGCTCGCCGTGGGCGACGTGGTCTCGTTCGGCGCGTATTCGCTCGCCGGAGATGGCTCGGCGGCGTGCCAGAACGTGGTCACCAACGAGAGCGCCTACCGGTTCGAGCTGCCCATCCTCGCCATCGACGCCACCGCGGGTACGCTGGAGCTGGGCGAGCTCCCCGACAACGGTTCGGCGATCGGATTCCACCCGGACGCATGCACCGCGTTCGGCGCGGTTGCCGAGGTGCGTACCGGCGGCGCGCAGCCCTGGCTGGTGTTCGACGGATCCACCGCGCAGGGACGCGTCCAGCCCGACAATACGTTCGTCGCGCACCAGCGCCGATTCGACTATCCGCGCTCGACCTACGCCCCCGGCGATGCGGGAGCCGGCACCCCGCCGCAGGCGGCCGCCAGCAACGACGTCGCGTTCAAGTTCAACATCGTCGGAACGAACACCATCCCCCGCTCCGGATTCGCCTTTACGGTCTCCAGCGGCCAGGTTCCGGTCGGCTTCAACGACAGCATCGCCGTGGCGGTCGGAGGCCTAGCGACGTCGGTCACCGCCTACAGCTCTCCGCGCGTGCAAAGCCTCGTTTTCACATCGATCACCGGAGGCAACGAGGTCCTGCAGGCCGATCCTTCCGTGCTCTCCTCGAACCTGGTCACCGGGCTCGTCGCGTATCGGTAGTGGTCCCTTCGGGCTATTCTCCACCGCGTCGGGTCCGGTACACTGCCGGCAGTCCACCATGAGCGATGATCGCGCCAAGACGCCCCGCACGCTGCTGATCGCCGACCATCTCTGGGAGGCCTTCTCCACCATGGCGGAGGAGATGGGGAGCGACCGCGACGCGCTGCTCAACCAGGCGCTGT
>JBGQLA010000276.1:0-7230 GCA_041499865.1 Deltaproteobacteria bacterium | reverse complement strand
CGTTCGGAGACCCGAGCGACCCGATCCTGCTCGGCCGCCTCGGGGAGCAGGAGATCGCCTTCGTCTCCCGCCACGGCGCGGGCCACCGCTTCAGCCCCAGCGAGGTCCCGTATCGCGCGAACCTGCACGCCCTCAAGCAACTGGGCGCGACGCGGGTGATCAGCGTCTCCGCCGTGGGATCGATGAAGGAGGAGATCGCGCCGGGGCACCTGGTCCTGCCCACGCAATACATCGATCGGACGGTGGCGCGGCCGAGGACGTTTTTCGGAGAGGGCGTGGTGGCGCACGTGGCCTTCGCCGATCCGGTCTGCCCCCAGCTCCACGGGCACTTGAACGCCGCCTGCTTCGCCGCCGGCGCGACGGTGCACGCCGAGGGGACCTACCTCTGCATCGAGGGCCCGCAGTTCTCCACCCGGGCCGAGAGCGAGCTGTACCTGAGCTGGAAGATCGACGTGATCGGCATGACCGCGCTGCCCGAGGCCCGGCTCGCGCGCGAGGCGGAGCTCTGCTACGCGACCCTCGCCCTGGCCACCGATTACGACTGCTGGCATTCCGGCCACGACGCGGTCACGGCGGGGCAGGTGATCGAGACCATCCAGCGCAACGTCGCCATGGCGCGCGAGGTGATCCGCAACGCCGCGCTCGCGCTCGGCCGCATCCGCGAGCGCACCTGCGCCTGCGGCCACGCCCTGGACGGGGCAGTGATGACGGCGCCGTCCCGGATCCCCCCTGCGGCGCGCGAACGCCTCGCGCTGCTCCTCGGAGACAGGTTCAAGGCATGAGCCTCCTGGTGGTCGGCAGCGTCGCCCTCGACTCGGTCGAGACCCCGTTTGGAAAACGCGACGACGTGCTCGGCGGGAGCGCGACGTACTTCTCGGCGGCGGCCAGCCTGCTCACCAAGGTTTCTGTCGTCGGGGTGGTGGGCGAGGATTTCCCGCTCGCGGAGCTGGAGTTCTTGCGCAGGCGCGGGGTGGAGCTGGACGGGCTGGAAAGGGTCCAGGGGAAGACCTTCCGCTGGAAGGGCCGCTACGGGTTCGATCTGAACGCGCCGGAGACGCTGGACACCCAGCTCAACGTCTTCGAGCATTTCTCGCCGCGCCTCGGGCCCGCGGCGCGCAAGGCGGACCGGATCTTCCTCGGCAACATCGACCCTGAGCTGCAGATCCGGGTGCTGGACCAGGTCGAGCGGCCGCGCCTCGTGTGCGCCGACACGATGAACTACTGGATCTCTTCCCGGCGCTCCCAGCTCCTCGCGCTTCTGCCGCGGATCGACGTGCTGATGGTCAACGACGGCGAGGTGCGCCAGCTCGCCGGCGAGAGCAACGTGGTCAAGGCGGCGCACGAGGCGCAGCGCATGGGCGCGAAGTCGGTGGTGGTCAAGCGGGGCGAGTACGGCGCCCTGCTGGTCACCCAGGAGCATTCGTTCTACTCGCCGGCGTTTCCCCTTGCCGACGTCCGGGATCCCACCGGCGCGGGCGACACGTTCGCGGGCGGTTTCCTCGGCCTGCTCGATCGGCTCGACCGGAGCGATGCGGCAGCGCTGCGCCAGGCGACGGTGATGGGCTCCACCATCGCCTCCTTCACCGTCGAGCGCTTCAGCCTCGATCGCCTCCGCGATCTCGCGCTGCCGGAGGTCCGGCTTCGTTTCGACGCCTTCCGCCAGCTCGTGCACTTCGACGAGCTTCCCGACCACGTCGGGTGAGCCTCGACGCGGATCTGATGGCGCTGCTGCTCGACGCCGCGGAGCGTCTGCCAGCCGCGTCCGGAGCGGCGAAAACGTCGGTTCAGGCGCGCTTGAAGTCCGCCGACTTGCGGTGTACTCAGGGCGGCGCCGATGCGTACCGCCATCCTGACGGACATCCACGCCAACCTGGAGGCGCTGACGGCGTGTATCGCAGCCGCGGAAGGGCAGAGGGTCGATCGGTTCGTTTGTCTTGGAGATACGGTCGGTTACGGAGCGGATCCCAACGCCGCCTGCGACCTCGTCCGCTCGAAGTGCGAGTTCACGGTCCTGGGCAATCACGACGCCGCCGTCGCCGGCCGGATGGACTACAGCTACTACTACGCGGCCGCGCGCGAGGTGCTGGACTGGACGGCGTTGCACCTGTCCCCCGAGAACATGCAGTGGCTGCGCAGACTGCCGTACCAGCATCCGGACGGCGAGGTGTTCTACGGCCACGCGTCCCCGCGCGATCCCCAGGCGTTCGAGTACGTGTTCGCGCTCGAGCAGGCGGAGGATCTGGTGCTGCGGGCGGACAAGCTCGCCCGATTGACGTTCATCGGCCACTCGCACCTGCAGCGTGCGTTCGTGCTCGGCAACCCGGTGAAGGACGTCTGGACGGAGCGCCTCCGCATCGACGAGGCGAAGCGGTATCTCGTCTCCATCGGCAGCTGCGGACAGCCGCGCGACTACGATCCGCGCGCGGGCTACGGCATCTGGGACGACCAGGCGAAGGTCGTCGAGTTCCACCGCGTGCCGTACAACGCCGAGAAGACGGCGAGGAAGATCCTCGAGGCGGGGCTCTCGCCGCACTTCGCGCGGCGGCTCCTGCATGGGGTCTGAGATGCCGCTGGAGTTTCCCAGGCACCTGCTCGAGCTGGAGGCGCTGACCCGCGGCCAGATCGAGGCGCTGCTCACGCTCGCGGCCCGGTTCAAGCGGGAGCGCGCCAAGGCGCGCGCCGGCGAGAGCGCCGCCGACCGCCGCGGGCTGCTGCGCGGAAAGACCGTGATCACCCTGTTCTTCGAGAACAGCACGCGCACTCGCAGCTCGTTCGAGGTGGCCTCGAAGATGCTGGGAGCGGACGTGCTCAGCTTCCAGAAGGACGTCTCCAGCGTGGTGAAGGGAGAGTCGCTCGAGGACACCGTGCGCAACCTCGACGCCATCGGGGCCGACGCGCTGGTGGTGCGCCATCCCGCGGCGGGCGCTCCGCGGCTGGTGGCGCGGGTGGTGCGGGCGAGCGTGATCAACGCCGGCGACGGCGCACACGAGCACCCGACGCAAGGGCTGCTGGATGCGCTCAGCCTGCGCGAGCGCTGGGGGACGGTGGAGGGGAAGACCGTGGCCATCGTGGGCGACATCGCGCACAGCCGGGTGGCGCGCTCCAACATCCATTGCCTGAGCAAGCTCGGCGCGCGGGTGCGCGTCGGGGGTCCCACGACCTTGATCCCGGCCGGGATCGAGCAGCTCGGCTGCACGGTGGCCCGATCGCTGCGCGAGGCGCTCAGCGGCGCCGACGCGGTGATGGCGCTGCGCATCCAGAACGAGCGCATCGCCGACGCGCGGCTTCCCGGCGCCCGCGACTACGCGCGCACCTGGGGGCTGAATGCGCGCACGCTGGAGATGCTGCCGAAGGAAGCGCTGGTCCTGCATCCCGGGCCGGTGAACCGCGGCGTCGAGCTGTCCAGCGACGTGCTGGATTCCCCGCGCAGCCTGGTGATGGACCAGGTCGATTCCGGGGTGGCGGTGCGGATGGCCGCGCTGGCGCTCTGCCTGCGCGCGGAGGTGCCGAAATGATCATCCTCGACTCGGGCAGGGTGATCGATCCGGCGAACGGGATCGACGGCACCCGGACGGTGCTGCTCGACGGAGACCACGTCCGCGAGGTGCGCGAGCAGCCCGCCACGCCGGCGGAGAAGCTGGTCCATCAAGTCCTCGATTGCCGCGGCCGCTGGGTGCTGCCGGGTCTCGTCGACCTGCACGTCCACCTCCGCGAGCCGGGCGAGGAGGGGAAGGAGACCATCGCCACCGGCGCCCGGGCAGCCGCCGCCGGGGGCGTGACAACGCTCGTGGCGATGCCGAACACCAAGCCGGTCTGCGACTCCGCCGCCCTGGCGCGGTTCGTCGCGGCGCGTGGGCGCGAGGCGGGATTCGCCCGCGTGCTCCCGGCGGGCGCGATCACCCGCGGGTCGCTCGGCGAGCAGCTCGCCGACATGGCCGAGCTGAAGGAAGCGGGTTGCGTCTGCGTCACCGACGACGGGCGTCCGGTGATGTCCGCCGGGGTGATGCGGCGCGCGCTCGAGTACGCCGGCGACATCGGGATTCCCGTCATGGTCCACGCCGAGGACCTGACGCTGAGCGCCGGCGGGGCGATGAACGAAGGGGCGATCGCCACCCGGCTGGGGCTCACCGGCGTTCCCGCGGCGGCCGAGGTGGTGATGGTGCAGCGCGATCTCCTCCTCGCCGAGATGACCGGCGCCCGCCTGCACGTCGCACACGTCAGCGCGCAAGGGAGCGTGCGGGCCATCCGCGACGCGAAGGCGCGCGGGGTTCGCGTCACCGCGGAGGCAGCCCCGCACCACTTCACGCTCACCGAGGATGCGGTCGCTGGCGCGCTCCCCCGCACGCAGGCCGGCCAGCCGGCCGCCGAGCCGTACGACACGCACGCCAAGATGAACCCTCCGCTGCGCGCCGAGAGCGACCGGCAGGCGGTGGCGGCTGCGCTCGAGGAAGGGATCATCGACGCGATCGCCACCGATCACGCGCCGCACGGCGCGCTCGACAAGCAGGTGGAGTTCGTCCAGGCCGCCAACGGGATCATCGGCCTCGAGACTTCGCTGGCGCTCACCCTCGCGCTGGTCCGGTCGGGCGAACTGTCGCTCACGCGCGCGCTGGAGCGGCTGACGGTGGGCCCCGCCCGCTGCTTCGAGCTGCCGTACGGAACCCTCGGGGCGGGCGTTCCGGCCGACGTGATCGTCGTCGACGCGGAACGTGAATGGAAGGTGGATCCGCTACGTTCCTGGTCCAAATCCCGCAATACTCCGTTCACGGGCTGGACATTGCGGGGAAAGGTCGTGAAGACATTCGTGGCGGGCAAGCTGGTACACGAGGAGGGCAAGTGACCGCGAAGAAGGCGAGGCTGGCGCTTGCCTGCGGCGAGGTCTTCGAAGGCCTCGCGGTGGGGGCGGAAGGCGAGACCGTGGGCGAGGTGGTCTTCAACACCAGCCACACCGGGTACCAGGAGATCCTCACCGATCCCTCGTACGCGGGCCAGCTCGTCACCTTCACGGTCAGCGAGGTGGGCAACTACGGCATCCACTCCGGCGACGAGCAGGCGGAGACGGCGCAGGTGGCGGGGCTGATCGCCCGGCGCGTGTGCAAGGAGCCCTCGAACTGGCGCTCGCAGCAGTCGCTCCCCCAGTTCCTCGAGCGCAACGGCGTGGTCGGGATCGAGGGCGTGGATACGCGCAGGCTGGTGCGCGTCCTGCGAAGCGCAGGCGCGCAGCAGGGGATCATCGACTCCAGCGGCGCCTCGGAAAAGGCGCTGGTGGAGCGGGCCCGCAGGGCCCCGGGCATGGAAGGACAGGACCTCGCCACCAAGGTTTCGACCAAGGCCCCGTACCGCTGGGAGCAGGGCGTCGCCGGGCGGGACCCGCAGCCGCGGCGGCACGAGGTGGTGGTGGTCGACTACGGCGTGAAGCGCGGAATCCTCCGCCAACTGGTCGACGTCGGCTGTGGAGTGACCGTGGTTCCCTCGCGCACCCCGGCGGCGGAGATCCTGGCCCGAAGGCCGGACGGCGTGGTGCTCTCGAACGGCCCGGGGGATCCGGCGGCGGTCGTCGGCGCCGAGGTGCAGGCGCGCGCTCTCCTCGGCAAGGTGCCGGTGATGGGGATCTGCCTGGGCAACCAGATCCTCGCCCTGGCGATGGGCGGCAAGACCTACAAGCTCAAGTTCGGCCATCGCGGCGCCAACCACCCGGTGCGCGACGTGATCGGGGACAAGATCGACCTCACCTCGCAGAACCACGGCTTCGCCGTGGACCAGAAGTCGCTGGAAGGCAAGGTGCAGGTGACGCATATCAACCTCTACGACAATACGGTGGAGGGGATCGCCGCCCCGGATCTGAAGATGTTCGCCGTGCAGTACCACCCGGAGGACAGCCCGGGCCCGCACGACAGCCGCTACCTCTTCCGCCGGTTCGTGCGGATGATCGAAGGCGGCGCATGATCCAGCCCCAGGTCGACATGCTCCTGCAGCACTTCGGGCGCGATCCGGCCGACCTGGTCCGCGCCCGCGAGGAGTACTTCGGGCGGACCGGCGGCGAGGTGCACGAGGACGACCGCTGCTACGAGCAGCGGATGCAGGCCTTCTTCAACTGGTTCCTCTTCGATCGGAAACAGCCCGACGGCTCCACGGCCGTCGAGCGGTTCCTCCGGGAGAAGGGAGCGGAGTTGCCCCGCCAGACCAAGGACGTGCTGCTCGGGTGCACGCAGTCGCGGCTCAGCCTCTACGAGTACCGCGCGACGCGCGGCTTCTTTTCCCGCCCCGGGAAGGGGCAGGTGCGGGTCCGCGACGCCATCACCGGCGAGGACTTCGACGTCACCGAGCGCCGCCAGATGCACGGGCTGGAGATCGGCGATCTGTTCGAAGCGCGCCTGGTGCCGGTGGAGCGCACGTACCACTTCTCCACCAGCTTCACGTACCACCCGCGCGAGGTCTCCCCCGTCATCCGCCGCGAGATCAAGCGGCGCAAGCGCGCCGGCGCGGTGGACGTGCGCGCCCTCGTCTGGGAGCTGGAGCGGATGTCCCTGCAGCACGAGCGGTTCCGCAACGTCAGCGTCGAGAACATCTACAACTTCGAGACGCCGTTTCTCTCGAAGAGGCCGCCCGCGCCCGAGGTCCGCCAGGGCGGCTGATTCCGCCGCGATCCCGGCGCCCCGGTTGCGGGTGCCGGTGCACCCTATCTACGGCACAATCCGTCGAAGCAGATTCCTTCCTCGCAATCGGCGTCCCTCTCGCACTGCGGAACCTTCCGCTGGGGCACGGCTGGCCCCGGCGGTTTCGAGGGTGGAACGGGTGCGGCAGGCGGGACGGCGTTCGCGGGAGAGACGCAGGCCCCCGACACACAGATGCGATCTCCCTTGCAGTCCGTGTCCTTGGCGCAACCGTAGCCGGGGTCGGAGCCCGTGCTCGGACCCGATGCGCCTGCGGGAGGCGGGGCCCAACCCGGCCGGAGCTGGCGGCAACTCTGCTGATCGCCCGTGATGCACAGCGCGTTGAGATTCTTCTTCTCCTCGCAGCGCGCGGCATAGCCGTATCCCGAGGCCGCGGAGAAGCCGCACAGCAGCCCCAGCCCTGTCGAGAGGAGCACGCCGCCGGTCTTCGTGCTGCTGCTGACGCAACTCTGCCCGAAGCTGGCTGACGCGCAGTCCTGCAACGCGGCGAGATAGATGCCGTTGGCGATGAAATAGCCGACGCAGATGGTGTCGAGCACGGGCGCGGCGCGGCTGG
>JBGQLA010000275.1:0-7234 GCA_041499865.1 Deltaproteobacteria bacterium | reverse complement strand
GCGGAAAACGTCGACCGGGTGACGAAGACCTTGCGCGCGCCGCGCGGGGAGAGCCTTTCGGCCACATATGTCATCCGGTACTATGCGCCGCCCGCGCTGGCCGAGCTGGCCCGGGTGACGGGACTCGTCCTGCGCCGGCTCGAGCCGGATGCGCCCCTGACGGAAGAGACGCCGCAGCTCATTGCCCTGCTGGAGAAGGTGCCCTGATGGCAGACACCACGCGCAAGGTCCGCATCCTCGTCGCCAAACCCGGCCTCGACGGCCATGACCGCGGCGCCAAGATCATCGCCCGGGCGCTCCGCGACGAGGGTTTCGAGGTGATCTACACCGGGCTGCACCAGACGCCGGAGATGATCGTCGCCGCCGCGGTGCAGGAGGACGTGGACGGGATCGGGCTGTCGATCATGTCCGGCGCCCACATGACCCTGTTCCCGGCCGTGATCGACCTGCTCCGCGAGCAGGGCGCGAACGACGTGATCGTCTTCGGCGGCGGGATCATCCCCGATCCCGACATCCCGGAGTTGAAAAAGCTGGGGGTGAAGGAAATCTTCACCCCGGGAGCGACCACCCGGACGATCGCGCAGTGGGTGCGCGACAACGTGCGGCCGCGAAACTGAGCGCATGCTGCCGAGCCGCGTCAGCCTGTACGAGGTCGGGCCCCGCGACGGGCTGCAGAACGAGTCGGCGAACCTGACCCTGGACGCGAAGCTGCGGCTGATCGCGGCGCTGGTGGAGAGCGGCCTTTCGCGCATCGAGCTGGGCTCGTTCGTGCGGCCCGACTGGATCCCGCAGCTGGCGGACACCGACGAGCTGGCCCGCCTTGCCGTGCGCAAGCCCGGCGTCCGCTACGCCGCGCTGGTCCCCAACCGGACCGGGCTGGAGAGGGCGATCGCCGCGGGGATGGGCGAGGTGGCGGTCTTCATGTCGACCAGCGAGACGCACAACCTCAAGAACACCAACAAGTCGATCGCGCAGTCGCTCGCCCTCTTCGAGGAGCTGGTTCCCGTCGCCAAGAAGCACGCCCTGTTCGTGCGCGCCTACCTGAGCACCGTCTGGGGCTGCCCCTACGAGGGAAAGGTCGAGACGCGGCGCTCGCTGGAGATCTGCCGGCAGCTGCGCGCCATCGGCTGCGACGAGCTGTCCCTCGGGGACACCATCGGAGTGGGGAATCCCAGGCAGACGCGCGAGATCCTCCAGCTCTTCCTGCGGGAGTTTCCCGCGGCGGTGCTCGCGCTCCACCTGCACGACACGCACGGCACCGCGCTCGCCAACTGCCTGACCGCCCTGGAGATGGGGATCACCACCTTCGACACCAGCATCGGCGGCATGGGCGGGTGCCCGTACGCCCCGGGCGCGGCAGGCAACCTCGCCACCGAGGATCTCGCCTCGATGCTCGAGGACATGGGGGTCGCCACCGGGATCAATCTCGACAAGCTCATCCAGGCGGGCGCGCTGGCGCAGGAGCTGGTCGGGCGCAAGCTCCCGGGCCGCCGCCTGCAAGCGGCGCTCGGGCGGCGCAATCCCGGAGAGGCGCGGCCCGCCGCGGCGACCTAGGGATGGGGAACCTGATCCAGGAAGACCGCGGTTCCGTCCGCGTGCTCACCATCGACGGCGAGGCGCGGATGAACGTGCTCTCGCGCGAGCTGGTGGCCGAGCTTGCCCAGCGCGCGCGCCAGGCGGCGGTAGAGACCTCCGTCCGGGCGGTGGTCGTCACCGGCGCCGGCAAGCGGGCCTTCTGCGCCGGCGCCAACCTCAAGGAGCGCAAGGGCTGGACCGAGGACGACATCCGGCTCTGGCTGGCCGAGCTGCACGCCGGGTTCCGCGAGGTGGAGCGATGTCCGAAGCCCTGGATCGCGGCGATCAACGGGCTTGCCCTCGGCGGCGGCTGCGAGCTGGCGCTGGCCTGCGATCTGCGGGTGATGGATCCCGCGGCGCAGATCGGCCTGACGGAGACGAAGATCGGCGTGATCCCCGGCGGCGGAGGCACGGTGCGCCTGGCCCGCCTGATCGGCCTGGGGCGGGCGAAGGATCTGATCCTCACCGCGCGCCGGGTGGAGGCCGCGGAGGCGCTGCACTTCGGGCTCGCCAACCGGATCTCCGCCGCTGGAGACTCCGTGTCCGCCGCCGTGGCGCTGGCGCACGAGATCGCCGCGAATGCGCCCGTGGCGGTGGCGGCGGCGAAGGCCGCGGTCGACGAAGCCTGGGACCTGGCGATGGACGCCGCACTCGATCGCGAGCGGCAGCACTACGAGAAGGTGCTGCTCAGCGAGGACCGCCTCGAAGGCTTGAAGGCGTTCGCGGAGAAGCGCCCGCCGCGCTGGCAGGGGCGCTGACGCGCTTCGAGGCCAGGTACTCGATCGCCTGCGCCCGCGTCTCGAAGGTCTTGATGTCTCGCCGGGTCAGCGCCATCAGCGCCCGGAAGACCACCCGGGTGATCGCGGAGAGCCCCACCAGCGCGCTCGCCTTCACGTACGGCCGGTTCGCCTCCACCAGCTTGCGCAGGTCCTCGATGGTCCTCTGGTCGAAGGTCGATCCGGTGACGTCGGTCAGCACCAGCGCCTGCCCGAGAGGCTGGGCGGAGATGAGCCGGCGCGCCTCCTCGGCGCGGTGCCTCTCCGCGTCCGCATCGGTGACGTAGGAGAAGTCGAGCAGCACGATCCCGTGCTCGATGGTGCGGACGCGCTCGATCACTGGATGAGGAGCGCGTTGGGCTGGAAGTACCCGGCGACGGTGAGCATCGCGACCGGCTGCTCCTCGCGCCCGGGGCTGACGCCGTCGAATCGGGCGAGGAAGAGGAAGTCCTTCTCCGGCTCGAGGAAGGGGTCGGCCTGCGCCAGCCTGCCCACCGCGCGCCGTCCCGTCTCCACCCGCTCGTTCTCGAACTTCTGGCTCACCCTCGAGTACTCGGTCCGGCCGCTGGAGTTGATCTGCGCGCTGCCGCGGGCATTGCCGTAGCGGCTGGTCTGCACCTCGGCGCGGGCGGTGGTGCTCCCGGTGCGGTCGACCCGCGAGACCGACCCCTCCTGCACCTCGTGGGCGGTGGCGCGCAGCGAGGTCTCGCGCATCATCGCCGCCGCCTTCGTCCCCTCCTGGCGGATGTCGCTCAGGGCGGCGCGAACCAGCACCCAGCGCCCCTTGTAGACGTCCGGCTGGCGCAGCGCCGCGGCGAGCGTGAACACCGGCAAGCGGCTCTTCTGCACCAGCGGGATGTCTCCTTCGACGTCGCCGCCGCGCAGCGCCATCACCTTGGCGATCAGCCGCGGCGCGTCGGGACGCGTCTGCAGATCCTGGTCCCAGGCCCCCGCGGTGAGCAGCTCCAGATTGGTGAACTCGCCGCGCGGCCAGCGCGACCGCTCGATGCACGCGGCCAGCGCAGCCCAACCCTGGTCCGGGTTCATCTCCCGCAGGTGCCGCGCCGCCTTCTCGCACTCGATGGGCGTGAGCTGCGTGGCCGCGAATCCCCGGGAATCGAACGGCGCCGGCTGCCTGGGCACCGCTTCCAGCCGGGTCGGCGCGGCCTGCGGCGTCGGGGCCGCGATGGGCTCCGTGGTGGCACAGGCGATCAGGACGCAGGGAAGGGCGAGCAGGGTCCGCATGAAGCTCCTCAGATCTTGCGTGGGTTCTTCGGGTCCTCGGGAAGCGTTGCCGGCTCTTCCTCCTTCGCTGCGCCCGGCGGGGCCGCGAAAGAGCAGGTGCCGGGGCACGACTTCACAAGGCAGGAGCGCAAGGCGGCGCCGGGCATCAGGTCGGCGAGCTCGCGCTTGCACTGCGTCGCCGGGACCGCGCACCGCGCCTCGGCGAGGCAGGCGCAGCACCCGGGCGAGAGGGTCGCCGCCCGCGAGGTGCGGGCGATCTCCTGGCGGAGCAGCTCGGCGCAGTCGTGGGCCTGCGGGGTGAGCCGGCCGCCGGCGTCGGCGAGGCGCGAGCGGCTGGCGCATTTGTCCGTGGCGCTCACCTCGGCGACCGCGCGCTCGCACTCCTTGCGCAACCCGGCGTCGCCATGAGCCGCGGGGCCGCACGCTCCCCGGCCGGCTTCCAGCGCCGCGCCGCTGCTGTCACGGGGATCGGCGGGCCCGCTCGCCGCCTCGAACGTGCAGGCGACGCCGCGCAGCGCGCTCTCGAACGTGCACGCGGCGGCCGACGGCTCCTCGTCCACCGGCATCCGGGGCGGAACGGGCGGGAGACCCTCCTGCGCGAGCAGCAGGATGAGGGCGACGAGGCGCATGCGGCCATTCTACCGGCCGCCGCCCGCCTGTCTCATTCCTTGCGGAGATCCAGGCGGTCCTCCTGCACACCCAGGACCACCTTTCCGCCCTTGTCGAGGTCGCCGAAGAGGATCCGCTCGGCGAGCGGCTTCTTCAGCGCGGTCTGGATCAGCCGCGCCATCGGCCGGGCCCCGAACTGCGGCGAGAAGCCGCGGTCTGCAAGCCACCGGCGCGCCTCGGCGGTCAGCTCCAGCTCGACGTTCTTCTCCTTCAGCTGCACGCGGAGCTCGTCGATCTGCTTGTCGACGATCCGCTCCACCACTTCCATCGGGAGGCTGGAGAAGGCGATCCACCCGTCGAGCCGGTTGCGGAACTCCGGGCTGAAGGTGCGCTCGATGGCCTTCTTCGCGTCGCCGCCCGCATTGGAGTCGAGATCGAACGAGGCGACCTTCTCCCCGATCTTCGTCCCCCCGACCATGAGGGTGCGCGCGCCGGCGCCGAAGCCCATCCGCACGGCCGTCATGTCCCGCGCCCCGGCGTTGGTGGTGAAGATCAGCACCACGTGCCGGAAGTCGCTCTGCCGCCCGTTGTTGTCGGTGAGCGTGGCGTGGTCCATCACCTGGAGGAGGATGTCGAAGACGTCGGGGTGGGCCTTCTCGACCTCGTCGAGGAGCAGCACCGCGTGCGGTTGCTTGCGGATCGCGTCGGTGAGCAGCCCTCCCTGATCGAAGCCCACGTATCCCGGAGGAGCGCCGATCAGCCGGCTGACGGTGTGCTTCTCCATGTACTCCGACATGTCGAAGCGGATCAGCGGGACGCCCATGATCCGGGCCAGCTGCTTCGCCAGCTCCGTCTTGCCCACGCCGGTGGGGCCGGAGAAGAGGAAGCTGCCGATCGGCTTGTCGGGCGAACCCAGGCCGGAGCGCGAGAGCAGGATGGCGCTGGCCAGCGCCTCGATGGCCGCGTCCTGGCCGTACACCACCTTCTTCAGATCCGGCGCCATGCTCTTGAGCGCGGACTTGTCGTCGCTGGAGACGCTGCGCGGCGGGATGCGGGCGATCTTCGCCACCACCTGCTCGATCTCCGGCACCCCGATCACCGGCACGCGCTCGCTCTCCGGCTTCATCCGCTGCAGCGAGCCGGCCTCGTCGATCACGTCGATGGCCTTGTCCGGAAGGTGTCGATCGACCAGGTGCTTGGAGGAGAGATCGACCGCCGCCTCCAGCGCCGGCTCGCTGTACGTGACCCCGTGGTGCTCCTCGTAGCGGCTCTTCAGCCCCTGGAGGATCTGCACGGTCTCGTCGCGGCTGGGCTCCAGCACCTCGATCTTCTGGAAGCGGCGCGCGAGCGCCTTGTCGCGGTCGAAGCTGGCCTTGAAGTCGGAGAAGGTGGTGCTGCCGATGCAGCGCAGCTCGCCGTTGGCGAGGGCCGGCTTCAACAGATTCGAGGCGTCCATCGAGCCGCCGCTGGTCGCGCCGGCCCCCACCAGCATGTGGATCTCGTCGATGAAGAGGATGGATCCCGGCTTCTCCGCCAGCGCCTTCACCACCGCCTTCAGGCGCTCCTCGAACTGGCCGCGGAACTTGGTGCCGGCGAGCAAGGCGCCGAGATCCAGCGCGTACAGCGGCGCGGCCTTGAGGATGTCGGGGACCTTCTGCTCGTGGATGGCGACGGCGAGGCCCTCGGCCAGCGCCGTCTTGCCCACCCCCGCCTCGCCTACGTAGATGGGATTGTTCTTCCGGCGCCGGCAGAGCACCTGCATGGTGCGCTCGAGCTCGCTCTTGCGCCCGACCAGGGGATCGATGCGCCCTTCGGCGGCGCGCTGGATCAGATCGACGCAGTAGGCGGCGAGCGGGTCGTCGGCCAGGCCGCCGTCCTCCTCGTCCCCCTGGGGCTGCGCGTGCAGCTCGTCGTCGCTCCCGGTGTGCGGGGCGAGGCCGCTCTCGTCCCGGACCTTGAGCGCGCCGTGGGAGATGAAACGCAGCAGGTCGAGCCGGGTGACGCCCTGCTTCTCCAGCAGGTAGAGAGCGTGCGAGTCGCGCTCGCGGAACAGGGCCACCAGCACCGACCCGGCGTCGATGGTGTCCTTGCCGCTCGACTGCACCTGCATGGCCGCGCGCTCCAGCACCCGCTGGAAGGCGCGGGTCTGCTCCGGATCGCGGTCGAACCCCTCCGGAAGCTTGGGCTGGCTCTCGAGCAAGTGCTGCTCCAGGTCCCGCTTCAGCTCCGGCAGCCGCGCCCCGCAGGCGCGGAGGATCCGGGTGGCCACCGGATCCCGGAGCAGCGCGTACAGCAGGTGCTCCAGGGTGACGTGCTCGTGCCGCCGCGCCTTCGCTTCCGCGAAGGCCAGCCGCAGCGACGATTCCAGCTCCTTGGTGATCGACAAGCTCATTCCGGTTCCATCGTACAGAGAAAAGGATACTCCGCCGCCCTCGCCATGTTCTCCACTGCCTGCACCTTCGTTTCCGCGATCTCGTAAGTGTAAACGCCGGCGACGCACATGCCACGCGTATGTACCTGGAGCATCAGCTCGTGGGCCACCGCAGGCTCCTTGTTGAACACGGTTTCCAGCACGTGGATGACGAACTCCATGGTGGTGTAGTCGTCGTTGTGGAGCAGCACCTTCCAGGGTTTCGGCTTCCGGGTCCTGGTCTTCTTCTCCGTGACGACCGCGGTGTCGCCCTGTTCACGCGGCTTCCCCTTGGGCATCGCCCGGTAGAGTACCAAAGAAGCCGGTGGTAGAAGACGCCCATGAGCGCCCCCGTCGCCCCGGCCGCCGCGCTCCCTGTCGCGGGCCGCTCGGTCGCCGCGTCGCGGCAGGGCGTCGCGGCATCCAGCCAGCCCCTCGCCGCCCAGGCGGCGGCGCAGATCCTGGAGCGTGGGGGCACCGCGGTGGACGCGGCCATCGCGGCCAACGCGGTGCAGGGCCTGGTGGAACCCCCTTCGAACGGCCTCGGCGGGGACCTTTTCGCCATCGTGCACGCGGCGAAGGACGACGCCCTGTACGGAGTGAACGCGAGCGGTTGGTC
>JBGQLA010000274.1:0-7258 GCA_041499865.1 Deltaproteobacteria bacterium | reverse complement strand
CACTTCCACTGCGGGCGCTGCGGGCGGAGGTACAGGTTCAGCACGCCGCCGTGGGCGCCACGGATGGCGGCAGCGGCAGCGCCGGGTGAGCGGCTGTAGTTTCGCGAACTGCCATTCCCACACCGTGCGCTCGAAGGCCGGTCGGACCTTCTCTTCGTCCGACGCCATGGCGGCATCTTGCCCGGCCCCTCCAACATTCCATTCAGTACAGCAGCTAGATGACGCTCCTGGGCGCGAGTCGTCTCTGGACCCGACACCGCCTCCCGCCGCAACATGACGGCGCTGGCCGACGATCAACTTGCGCCCTTAGGATGCGCTTCCCGGGGGACAAGTCGATGGTCTACACTCGCTGGAGGGCGGGGGTGACCGGCTGCCCGGCGCGCCAACCGCAATCATCCGCGTGAACCTGTCTCCCCCAGCCCGTGGAGGACAACATGCACACAGCCCGCAAGCGGCTTGCGATCGCGCTGTTCGGGGGCATCGCCGTCTTCAGCGCGAAGGTCGTCAAGGGCCAGGACGGTGTTCCCGTCAACGACAAGCCGTTCGAGGAGCAATGGTGGCCCAGTGAGTTTGGTCCGGATGACAAGGCCGGCTCGATCAATCGGATCACGCCCGACGTCGTCATGAAGGCGCTCAAGCTCGTCAAGCGGGGGAAGACTGCAACGCTGGGCAAGTACTACGCGTCCGACATTCCGCTCTTCGGTGCGCGCACGTGGACGATGTTGATCCCGGGCACGCCGACGGGCGGTCCCGCTGGCAAGAACGCGCTCATCTACCACGACGAGTTCGTCAGCACCGAAATCGGGCAAGTCGGCACCCAATTCGATGGCCCCGGCCACATCGGCGTCCACACCTCCAAAGGCAACTTCATGTACAACGGCCGGCGGACCGACAAGGTCTACAAGCGCGGAGCCGGCGGCCGGGTCACGGGTCTCGGCGATAGCGGTGTCGAGCATGTCGCGGAGCACGCGTTCGTCTGCCGCGGAATCGTGCTCAATGCGCCGGCGTACCGGGGGATGCAGCGTCTGCCGATCCCCAAGGACGCCAAGAGCCCCGGCATCGTCACCGCCGCCGACGTCCAGGGCATGCTCAAGCGGCAAGGCTTGGCGGACATCGGCCAGGGGGACTGCGTCTTCCTCTACACGGGCCACGGCGACCTCTGGTCGAACGCGATCTGGAAGACGCTGTCGGCCGATCAGAAGGCGCAGGTCCGCAAGGAGTTTACCTCGGGGGAGCCCGGATTTGGCCTCAGCGCGTGCGAGTACCTGGCGCAACGGAAGATCGCCCTGATGGGTGGCGATACCTCCGCCAACGACGCGCAGCCGGTGGGCGAGCAAGAAGGTTACATCGTTCCGTGCCACACGGAAATGCAGACCCGGCGCGGAATTTGGAACCTGGAAAACCTGGACTTCGGTGAATTGCTCAAGGACAACGTCACCGAGTTTCTCTTCGTCTGGGCGCCACTCAAGATCGTCGGTGCGACCGGCTCGCCGGGGAACCCAGTGGCGATCTACTAGTGCACCGCCGTTGACATAGGCTCAATCATGTGATCTTCGTCCGTGGCATGATGCGACGAGTGAACGAGATCATCTCTTTGAAGCCCAGGCAACGGCGCGCGCTCGAAAAGCTCGTCGGGAAGCCATCAGAAGCGGCGGGGTTTGTTCGGCGCGTGCGCGTCGTATTGCTCGGCGACGATGGTGTCGCGCCGAGCGAGATCGCGACGCGGCTGAGCTTGAGCCGCGAGGGGGTCTCCCGCATTCGTCGCCGGTTCTTGCAGACCGGAGTCAAGGGACTGGCCGACCAGCCCAAAGCTGGCCGTAAGGACCATGCGCTGGCGCCGGAGTTGATTGACCGGATCGTGAATCTGGCGATGTCGCCACCACCCGCAGGCCGGTCGCGCTGGACAACGCGACTCCTCGCCAAGGAATTCGGTATCACGAGCGGTGCCGTGTCGGACTGGCTTCGCAAACGCGATGTGAAGCCGCATCTGGTGCGCACGTACAAGGTCAGCCGGGATCCGGAATTCGCCGCGAAAGTGACTGATGTCGTCGGGCTCTATTTGAATCCACCGGAGCACGCGGTCGTCTTGAGCGTCGACGAGAAGACTTCGATTCAAGCCCTGGAGCGAACGCAGCCGCCGCTGCCGCTGCGTTCCGGGCGTGCGACGCGCCACACGCACGACTACGAGCGACACGGCGTCGTCGACCTCTACGCGGCACTCAACGTCGCGACGGGCAAAGTTACGCACGAGGTATCCGCCAGCCATACGGCGACGGACTTTCTCTCGTTCATGAAGAAAGTCGTCCGCTCCTATCCGGAGCGCGAGCTTCACGTGATCCTCGATAACTCGTCAACGCACGGGACGCCGGAGATCCGCCGCTGGCTCGAGGAGAACCCACTCGTCAAATTCCATTTCACGCCGACGAGCGCGTCGTGGCTGAACCAAGTCGAGGGCTTCTTCGGGATCCTCGGCAAGCAATCGCTATTCCTCAACGACTTCCGCTCTCGGAAGGCGCTCGCGGATCACATCAAGGCCTATATGAAAGCGTGGAATAAGAACCCGACGCCGTTCGAGTGGACGAAGCCGGCAAAGGCCATCATCCAGTCACACCGGCGGATGCTTGATCGCATCTCGACGGCGGTGCACTAGCGCGCGCTTTCTCCCGGATCCGGCGGCAGCGTGAACCACGCCTCCGACGCCCTTAGGATCGCCTGCATGTGCGGGTTGAGCTTGCTCGCAAACGCGACGGCGATCGCCGGCTCGTTCATGCCGTGCTTCAGGAGCAGGGCGCCCAGGGCGCTGTCCATCTCCTCTACCGTCCATTCCTTGCCGAAGACCGTCCGCTTGTCGGCTAGCGTCAGCCCGTTCTTTGCCACGCGGAGGCGGTAGCTGTCCTGCCACGGGTGACATTCCACGTCGCGCCGATAGAGCAAGTACAGAAGTTCATCATCGGAGAGCGATGCTTTGGCGGCGTCGATGGCGTTCACCAACTCCGCCAGCGCCGTCCGCATTCTATGCAGGAGGTGATCGTTGGTTAGTTCAGCGTGCGCGATCGATTCGTCGATCATGGCGAGCAACCTCTCCTGGTTCGCGTGAACCTCGCCGAACACGGCTGAAACACGGATCCAAAATACAGCCCGTGCTTCCGCGGACGCGCTCTGACCCTCATTCGCTACCTTCGCCGTGTATTCATGCGCGCTACGGATCCATTGCCGGATTTGTTGCGCATGAACGTTGCCGCTATTCGCGTCCAGATCCCGGAGCAGGCGCAGACGATCCGCTCGGGACAACTTCCTCATGTCCATGACTCGCCCGCTTTCCTCCGAACTGGCCGTGTCGCCGGTGCGGCTTTCCTGGTCGGCACCTCATTCTGCCCCATGACGATCCAGCGTGGCGGAAGATCGACGTAGTACCGGCGTGTGGCCGGCGTGCCGATCTGTTCTTGTGGCTCGGGGGAGAAATCACCAGCGAGGCAGCTTATTGGTGCGGTTGGTGCGGAATGCGCCCGTTTCGTCCCGCGTCAGTTGGGACGGGTTCAGAAGCGCATCGGCGCAAGCATCCGAATCGACGGGCGGACGATCCCGGATCGCGCTGGACGGCCGTGCCGTGGACGTATGTTCGGCGCACGGGTTCGAGTCCTGTTGGGCGCACCATTCCGCCAACCAACTGACCGTCGCGCCGGGCCCAACCAGGCTGCCGTCCGATCATGCGTTACCCGCGGATTTGGATTGCGAACCGGACGCCAACTTCGGCAAACCGCAGTGGAGGCATCGCCGCGCGAGTGGGTTGCGGCCGAATCCGCGTGCGAAGAACGAATTGCCGCATCGAGGGCATCGCCAACTCTGCAGCCTTACCGTGCTGACCGCGAATACGGCCAGCCAGGCGAAACCGAACACGGGGAACAGCACGTCGATGACCGGTCGGAATCCGGAGATGCCCAGGCCTTGGATGAGCAACGCAGCAAGCAACATGAACAGGACCATGAACGCGAAACCACCGAGCCCGCTCCACCACCAAAGCCGAACGCGGCGTCGATAGTCGCGCCAGCTCTCGGCGTATGACCGCGACGGCAGACTCTCCGCTGCTTCCATCAGGTCCTCCGTGCGCGGGCGGCGCTGTCCCCATGAGCTTGCTGTCGAAATGCAACGGATGCGAGTATTCGGCATCCTGCGGGCAGCATCGGCACGGCAGCAACCTCTGCGGTGCCGACACAGGTGAAATAAACCGAAGCTCGCGGCGTTGGGTGAGCATCATTCCACCGATGCGGCTTGCGATCTTCACACTGGCGCTGGCGTTCGCGATGGCGGCGCGCGCGGAGGAGACGCCACCGCGGCTGCCGCCGCCGCCTGCGCCCGAACAAGAGCCGTGGAGCCTGGACCTGACGGTCCATGACTTCGGGATCGGGATCGGGAACTCGAAGCACGTCGACGGGCTGCGGCTGAACTTCCGCGACGTCGCGCCGTTCACCGTGCACGGCATCAACGTCACCATCTGGATGCCGGCGAACACCGCGGACGGCGAGGTGGATGGGCTCGCCATCGGCCTGCCGGTCACCGGGGCGGGCACGCTCCGCGGGCTCGGCGTGGGTTTCGGCCTCGGCATCACCCGTGAAGCCGGCGGAGTTGGCCTGGGGATCCTCGGCGTCGGCTCGGGCGGCGCGCTGCGCGGGATCTTCGTCGGCGGCCTCGGCGTCGGCAGCGGCGGCGATCTCGACGGCCTGGCGGCGGGCGGGCTCGGGGTGGGCTGCGGCGGAAACGTCCGCGGGATCCTCTTCGGGGGCCTCGGCGCGGGCTGCGGTGGAAACATCACCGGCATCGCGGCTGGAGGCCTGGGAGTCGGCGCCGGCGGGCGCATCAGGGGCATCGTCCTGGGCGGCCTCGGCGCGGGGTCGGGCGGTGGCATCGATGGCATCGCGGTCGGCGGGCTCGGCGTGGGCACTGGCGGAGACCTGCGCGGCCTTGCGATCGGCGGCCTGGGCGTCGGCGCGGGCGGGACGATCCTGGGCGTCGCCGTAGGCGGGCTCGGCGTAGGAGCGCCGCGCATCCGCGGAGCTGTCGCGGCGCTCGCAGCCGGCGGGCAGGACGTGCAGGGGATGGTGATCGCGCCCGGCTACTTCGAGATCCTGCCCGACGGCCAGGTGACCGGCGTCTCGGTGAGCGCGTTCAACCGCATCCGCGGCGAGCAGCGCGGCCTCGCCATCGGCCTGGTGAATTATGCCGCGATCCTTCACGGCGTGCAGATCGGGCTGGTGAACTGGGCGGACAACAATCCTTCGGGGCTGAAGATCCTCCCCATCGCGAACGCGCACTTCGACTGAGCCCCGAGGGGGACTCCAGCGCTGCTCCCGCCCGCGAATCATCGCTCAATTCAAGATCTGACGAAGCGACGCATCGCCCCTCCGTCGATTTGGGCAGACCTCGTGATCCGTCGCGCGCCGCGCCGGCGGGCATGATAGCTGACGGCCGTGCTGCCCGATCCTGCCGCCGTTCCCGAGGCCGTGATGGCCGTACTGCGCACGCTGCGCGGCGCGGGCAAGCAGGCCTGGCTCGCAGGCGGCGCGGTGCGCGACCTCCTGCGCGGCAAGGGCGCGGAAGACTTCGACGTGGCGACCGACGCGCTGCCCGACCAGGTGATGAAGCTGTTTCCCCGCGTCATTCCCACCGGCATCCAGCACGGCACGGTGATGGTCCTCTCCGGCGACCACAAGGTGGAGGTCACCACCTTCCGCGGCGAAGGAGCGTACCTGGATGGCCGCCGCCCGAGCGCGGTGACCTTCCTCCCGGACATCGACGGCGATCTCGCGCGGCGCGATTTCACGGTCAACGCCATCGCCTGGGACCCGATCGCTGGCGCGCTGCGCGATCCCTTCTCCGGCGTCGAGGACCTGCGCCGCTGCCTCTTGCGCGCCGTGGGCGATCCGCTGGCGCGGTTCGACGAGGACGGGCTGCGCCCGCTGCGGGCAGTCCGGCTCGCCTGCACGCTGCCCCTCGCGCTCGAGCCGCGCACCCGCCGCGCGATCCCCGAGACCCTCGACGTCTTCGCCCGGGTGGCGATGGAGCGCGTCCGCGAGGAGCTGATCAAGCTTCTTCTGCGCGGCGCGCCGCCCAGCCGCGGGCTCCGGCTGCTGCTGAGGACGGGGCTGCTCGCCCGCATCGTCCCCGAGCTGCTGGAGTCTGTGGACTTCGCCCAGAACCGGTTCCACCGCTGGGACGTCTGGCGGCACACCCTTCGCTGTGTGGACTTCGCGCCGCCCGACCTGGCCGTCCGCCTCGCCGCCCTGCTGCACGACGTGGCGAAGCCCCGCTGCGCGGCGCCAAGGGAAGGAGCGCCCGGGGAGCACACCTTCTACGACCACGAGAAGGTCGGCGCCGCGCTGACCGTCGAGATCCTCCAGCGCCTGAAGTTTCCACGGCGCGAGATCGAGCGGGCGGCGCTGCTCGTCGCCGAGCACAACTGGTACTACCGCCCGGAGTGGAACGACGCGACCGTCCGCCGCGTGCTGGCGCGCATCGGTCCGGCCGAGCTTCCCGCGCTGTGGGCGCTCCGGCGAGCAGACCTGAATGCCCGCGGCCGCCTGGTGGAAGAGGGGCTGTCGAACCAGGCGGAGGCGGAGGCGCGCTTCCAGCGGGAGAGCGATCGCGCAGCGGCGCTGAAGATCTCCGACCTGGCCATCTCCGGCGAGGACGTCATGCGCGAGCTCGGGATCGGGCCCGGCCGCGAGGTCGGCGACCTGCTCGCCTGGCTGCTCGAGCGGGTGATGGATGACCCGGATCTGAACACCCGCGAAAGCCTGCTCCGACTTCTGGCGGAGGTGCGCCAGAAACCGTCCACAGGAAATCCACAGTGATCTTTTCAGTCTGTTGCGCTTCGCGCCATAACGGCGTGATACGACATGTAGGGTGGAATCCGTGGCCGCCGGAAAGGGTCCTAAGTCCAGTGTGATAAGACGCGGTCTCGGCGTCAGGGGCCGCGTGGGTGCGCTCGTTCGTGGCGATGGCAAGATTGCGGCCGCGGGAGGAATGACCCTGTGGACAGGATGTGGACTCGCGAGGGCGCGCGCGGCCTTCGTATGCACAGCGTCAAGCCAGAAGGCGGTGGCCGGATACCTTTCCGGGCATCCGACCGGGTGGTACAGTCCGCGCCGCGCGCCTTGCAGGCCCCACCGCAACCCGGACGTTCCTCGATGGCCGAACAGGCTCCTCCGTCTCCTCCGCGCATCCTCTACATCGAGGACAACCCGGAGAGCAGGGCGCTGGT
>JBGQLA010000273.1:0-7265 GCA_041499865.1 Deltaproteobacteria bacterium | reverse complement strand
TTCACCGGCGGATGACGATGGAACTGTCGATGACCATCGCCATCGCGGCAGCAGCGGCTATCGGGGAGTTCTTCACCGCGCTGGTGATCGTTCTCTTCGTGCTCGTTGCCGAGATTCTCGAAGAGATGACCGTGGGACGCGGGCGCGCGGCGATCAAGCGGCTCGTCGAGATGTTGCCACGCAGCGCGGTCGTGAGTCGGGACGGCATCGAGCGGGAAGTCGCCGCCGAGTCGTTGCGGACGGGTGAAGTCATCGTGGTGAAGCCGGGAAGCCGCGTCCCGACCGATGGTGAGATCGTTGGCGGCCACTCGTTCGTGGACGAGGCGTCGATCACCGGCGAGTCGATGCCGGTCGAGAAGCTCCCCGGCGCACGTGTCTTCGCGGGGACCATCAACCAGTCCGGCGCGCTAGACGTTCGCGTCACGGGCGTCGGCCGCGATACCGTGTTCGGGCGGATCATCGAGGCGGTCGAGCGCGCCGAGCGCTCACGCGCACCCATCGAGAAAACTGCCGACCGGCTCGCGGGCTACCTCGTCTACTTCGCGCTTGCCTGCGCCGCGTTCACGTTCATCCTGACGCGGGACGCGCGCGCCACCATCTCTGTCATCATCGTCGCGGGAGCCTGCGGCATCGCGGCCGGGACACCCCTTGCCATCCTCGGTGGCATCGGCCGCGCGGCCCGCATGGGTTCCATCGTCAAGGGTGGCCTGTACCTGGAAGCGCTCTCGCGTGTGGACACCGTCGTGTTGGACAAGACGGGCACGGTGACGCTAGGGAATCCCGAAGTCACCGAAGTAGTGCCTGCCGCCGGGGTCACTACCAGCGAGGTGCTTGAGGTCGCAGCCGCTGCGGAGCGACGGTCCGAGCATCCGCTGGCGAAAGCGATCCTGCGCAGGGCTGCAGACGCACGCATCAACCCCGGCGAGCCGGAGCGGTTCGAGTACAAGCCGGGTATGGGCATCATCGCGGCGGATTCCGGACGCGAGATCGTTGTCGGTAGCCGCGCCCTCCTCGCGCAGCGCGGGATCGATGGCAGCGTCGAATTACCGCCTGCGGGGCAGTCGGACGTCGTCGTTGCCGCTGGCGGACGCCTTCTCGGTGCGCTCCGTGTCAGCGACATGCTGAGGCCAGAGGCGCAGCGCGTCGCACGCGACCTCCAGCGCATGGGATTGCGCCTTGTGTTGCTCACCGGCGACGCTGCCCCTGTCGCGAATGCGGTTGCCCAGAAGCTCGGCATCAACGAAGTGCGCGCGGAATTACTGCCGGAGCAAAAGCTCGCGCACATCGAGGCACTCCTCAAGCAGGGACGAACGGTCGCGATGGTCGGTGACGGCGTGAACGACGCCCCGGCACTTGCGCGCGCAACTGTCGGTATCGCGATGGGATCGGGCACGGACGTGGCAATGGAGAGCGCCGACGTCGTCCTGCTCGGCAGCGACCTCGGCAAGCTCGTTGAGACGGTCCGGCTGGCGCGCCGCTGCCGTGCCGTCATCAACCAGAACTTCGTCGGCACCCTGGTCGTAGACGGGATCGGCGTGCTCCTCGCAGCGTGCGGCGTACTGAATCCGCTGCTCGCAGCCTTCATCCACGTGTCGTCGGAGTTGGCGTTCATCCTCAACTCGACCAGGCTGCTTCCGCGAACGCAGACAGGCGAGGCCGTGGCGGCTGTAGCCGTCCCCTCCTCTCGTCTCGTCAGGAATGTTCCTGCCCAGTAGTTCCCATAGGCAGGTTCAGCATTCCACGTGCAGGGCGCTGCTGACCGCCAGAATGACAGAGTTGGTGTACGGCTACCTGAGCTCGAGCGAGTACAAGAGCGCGATCTCCGACCTGCCGACCCTGCAATGATCGGAGCAGTGTCATAGCGCCAGGGCGAATTTCGACCAGCGGACTGAAAATCCCCGTGTCGGTGGTTCGATTCCGCCCCTGGGCACCAATTTACGCGGACTTGCAATCCAGGTCGCGGCCCTGTGCGTCCCTCATCGGCCGCGTCGAAGGCCGAGGAATGCTCGGATCACTGTAATCGGGTGCAGGAGGAGTGCTCCGAGCCGTCCCTTGACGCTGGTCGGTTCGGAGAGGACGCCCATCTGCCTCAGCACAGTGGCACGATCGTAGTAGATGCGCTCGCCGGCGAGCCGGTCATCGGAATCGAAGCTGAAGACAGCGCAGAGTGGGAAGTCGAAGTGGCGTCCGGTAGCCGGCAGCCCACGCCAGGCGCCCGAGTGCGTGCCGGAGAGCTGGACCTCCAGCACGACGCAGTCGTCCGTTGCGTGGCGGCGCTTCACGTCGATGTGAAAGTCCGGCGCGGCGCGCAAGAGCGCCTGGTAATAGCCTCTCACTCCGTCGAGGCCTTGGTGGTGCTCGGCCCACGGTTCGTCGTCATAGAACCCGGTTGCGCCGAAGGTGGACATCAGGCCGTCGAGATCGTGCGCGTTCTCCAGGCGAACATGCTCTTCGACCTGCTGCAAGCGACGCGCTGCGGCGGTTTCCATGTCTCCCCCAACTGCAAAGGCGCTTATATGCGGCGCTGTTCTTGCTCTGCATGCATCTGTTCGTCGTCGCGTACGAGGAGCCCACCCTGCGGCGGACGTTCGGTGAAGCGTACGCGGCGTACTGCCGCCGGATCCGCCGCTGGTGGCCGACGCTCTGACTCAGCCCTTTATCTCACGTCTCTCTCCCACCCGCCCCCAGCGCCCCGTACAGCCGCACCAGCGCCGCCATCACCGCCCCCTGCGTCCTCGCGCGCCCCAATTCCGCATTGAAGAGCTGCCGCTCCTTCACGTCGATGTGAAAGTCCGGCGCGGCGCGCTCCTTGGAGAAATCGGGCCTTGGCCAGCTGATACGGGAGCCTGAAAATCCCTGTGTCGGTGGTTCGAATCCGCCCCTGGGCACCAATTCCGACGATTCTGGAGCGCGCACGGCACTGAGTCTAGAGTGGCGCGGAGACCCGAACGGCTCCGCTCCGTGCTGGGTGGCTTTTGCCCCACCCGCTGTTGATCTCTCCGGAGCTGGTTGACGGACGGAGTTGGGTGCGCGACGCTCCGCGGATGCTCGTCAGCATCGTGGTCCTGGGTCTGATGGTGCCGCAGGCAGTCGCAGCGGCGGATGCCGCGAAGCCGGCCACCGGGCGGTACGCCTCCATCCACGGCCTCAAGATGTACTACGAAGTGCACGGACAGGGACCACCGCTTCTGCTCCTGCATGGGGGCTTGAACTGCATCGAGGTCTGGCCGCAGGCCCTCGAATACTTTTCCAGGGGGCACCAGGTCATCGCGCCCGAGCAGATGGGCCATGGGCACACCGCCGACGATCCGAGCAGACCGATGGACTACCACGCGATGGCAGAGGACACCGCCGAACTGCTCAGACAGTTGGGCATCGAGCGCCTAGACGTGCTCGGGTGGAGTGATGGCGGGGTCCTCGGGCTGGACCTCGCCATCCATCACCCCACGCTCGTGCGGAGACTGGCTGCCGGGGGCGCGAACTACGCGCCGGTCGGCGTTGCCTCAGGCCCAGAGTCCGCCGAAAGGACGCGCGCTGCGACACCCGACAAGCTCCCAGCCTTCATGCGCCCCTGCCTACAACTGTCGCCCGATGGTCCGACGCACTTGCCTGCGCTGTTCGAGCGGGTGAAGCGGATGTGGCTAACGCAGCCCAATTTCAGTTTGGCGCAACTCGGGTCGATCACCGCTCCCACCCTGATCATGTCTGCCGACCACGACTTCGCTCGAGCCGAGCACACCGTCGAGATGTGGCGCGCGATTCCGGGAGCGGCGCTGTGGATCGCTCCGAACAGCGATCATGGCTTGCCGAAGAAGCGAGCCCTGCTCTTCAACCAGACGGTGGACGAATTCTTCGCCGGCAATCCACCGAAGGTTCCCTCTAGCGGAGCATCGCAACGCTCGGTTTCGTACTAGAGATCAAGCGCCGCGTCAGTTGCAGAGGTGGCGCACCACCTCTGCATCCGGTAGCCGCGGCCCGGCGTCAGGCAAAGGCTGGACGGCGACCTCGACGCGAGTACCACGCTGCGGGTCCTTCACCATCGCGCCGCCGGGCGTCTCGATCACCTCGAGGCCCGCACCGGCCAGCGCGTCACGGATCTTCTGTTTCACCTGGAGGATCATGTTCGTTTCTCCTCTCCCGAGCTATTTGCTATTCCGCCAACTCGAACGCACCGCTGGACCATGGTCGCATTGATCGCCGTCATCGTCGTCCTGATGCAGTCGAAACCGATTTGAGAGCGAAGGAGCGTCGCAGGTGTCCGAGATCGAGCTGTCTGCGGGAACGATCGAGTATCAGGACACGGGCGGAAGCGGCCCCGTGCTCGTCCTGCTGCACGGGCTGTTGATGGATGGCACTCTCTGGCGCCACGTGGTCGCCGCCTTGGGCTCGGACTACCGCTGCGTGATGCCGACGCTGCCGCTCGGCGGCCATCGCCGCCCGATGCAGCTTGGCGCCGATCTGTCGATCGGCGGCCAGGCTCGATTGGTAGCGGAGCTCCTGGAGCGCCTCGACCTGCGCGGCGTAACCCTCGCGTTCAACGACTGGGGCGCGGCACAATGGGTCCTCGCCGACGAACGCGCCCGGCGCATCGGGCGACTCGTGCTCTCGTCGTGCGAAGCCTTCGACAACTATCCACCCGGCCTACCCGGGCGCAACCTGGTGCGGATGGCTCGAGTGCCCGGCGGTGTCTACCTGAGCCTGCAGCTGCTTCGCCTGCGACCTTTGCGACGTCTGCCGATGACCTGGGGGTGGATGAGCAAACGGCCGGTGCCCCCTGAGGTGATGGACGCCTGGCTGCGGCCGGCGCTCACGCAGCGAGAGATCCGGCGCGACCTGCTCAAATACCTGCGCGCGGTGCCGTCGACCGCCGAGCTGCTCGAGCGAGCCGAGGGCCTGCGCAGCTTCGGCCGTCCGGTGCTCGTCGCCTGGGCCTCCGAAGACCGAGTCATGCCGCCCGAGCACGGGCGCCGGCTCGCCAGCCTCTTTCCCGATGCCCGCCTGGTCGAGATCCCTGACAGCTACACATTGATCCCCGAAGATCAGCCGAGCGCGCTGGCTCAAGCGATCCACCAGTTCGTGAGGGAAACGGCTTGAGCCCGATCGCCAAGGCAGCGCAGCGCGCCCTCGAGGCGCTGCTGGTGGGCGCGAGCGACCAGCAGGCGGCCGACGCCGCCGGGGGTGACGCGCCCTCACTACTCGGCGATCACGTCGAGACCCGGCGCGGCAGGATGGACATGACCGTATTGCAGGCGTGGAACGCAGACAGGCGCCATCTCAGCGCCGATGGCACGGCATGCGTTGTTCTTCCAGACGCGTACTGGTTTGAGAACGAGACTGGCAAGATTGATCTTCTGCGATTTCTTGGACGCGGGCGGTCACGAAGCCCTTCTCGTCGCGATAGCGCGTGTTGACGAGCGGCTTCAGCCGCGCGCCGAGGGAGTCCAGCGCCTTCCAGGCGGCGCTGATTCTCTACCCGCTCGTCTGCGTTGACGGTGCGGTACACGGCGCTGCTCAAGAAGATGAACCTGCCGGTGGACTGAACGGGCGCGAACCGACCCTGCTACGATGCCCTTGAGGGGGCCTGAGATTGGACGCGGCGAGCCTGTTTGCCGAGTTGAAGCGGCGGCGCGTATTCCGCGTGCTGGTGGGCTACGGCATCGTCGGGTTCGCGGTGTTGCAGATCATCGAACCCGTTATGCACGCCCTGCACCTGCCGGATGTGACGCTGACCTACGTGGTCCTCGCCCTGGCGCTCGGCTTCCCCTTGGTCGTCGTGCTCGCGTGGGCCTTCGACATCAACGAGGGCCGGATCGAGCGGGCGGCGCCCACCGCCTCCCACGCGCTGAAGGGCATCCGGCTCTCGCTGGTGCTGGTAGGCATCGGCGTCGTCGCGGCTGCTCCAGGAGTCATCTGGTACTTCCTGCCCGGGCATCTGAAGGCGTCGCGGGAACCGGCGGCACCCACGGCAACAACGCCTTCCATCGCCGTGCTTCCGTTCGCGGACATGAGCCCCGGAAAGGATCAGGAGTACTTCTCCGATGGTATCGCAGAGGAAATTCTGAACGCCCTGGCGCAGGTCGAAGGACTCCAGGTGGCCGGGCGCACTTCGTCATTCTCCTTCAAGGGCAAGAACGAGGACCTGCGCACCATCGGCGAGAAGCTCGGCGTGGTCGCCGTGCTCGAAGGCAGCGTGCGGAAGACGGGCAACCGCGTGCGTGTCACCGCGCAGGTGGTCAAGGTCGCCGACGGGTTCCAACTCTGGTCGCAGACCTACGACCGCGACCTGACCGATATCTTCGCCGTGCAGGACGAGATCGCACGCTCCGTGGTCGCGGCGGCGAAGCTAAAGCTGCTCAGAGGCCAGCCCGCGGTTCCCGAGGCCCGGCGCGCCAGCAATCCCGAGGCGTACGCGCAGTTCCTTCTCGGCCGGCAGTTCCTCAACAGGCACAGGCGCCCGGTAGCACGCTCTTCGCCGTCCGCGCGGAGGTGCGGTTCGTCAGCGTCCTGGGCCATTAAGGCGTCTCCGTGCCAGAGGAGCGTCAGCACGGCATCGAAGCGTCCGAGCTTCATGGAGTGTTCGTACAACTCGACACGTGGCGTGAATTGGCCGGTATTCCAGGCATCGACGCTCACGTCGTTGATTCCATCCGGAACGTCGCGGCGAGCGAATAAGTCGCCCGCGTATGACTTGGTGGTCACCTTCTGACCCGACGTGATCCAAACCTTGAAGCCTTCTGCAGAGACCGACCAGACCACGTGCCCCTCAGCTGAGTAGACGACCGCGACCGGCTCCGGACAAAACTGGACGAACCGGAGCGCCGTCGATGTGAGAGACGTCTTGAAGCGCTCACTGAGAGCAGCAACTGCGTCGAGATTCGGCTTCTTCATGTCGCAGAACGGCTTGAAGAGTGGTTCTGGCATCAGGAGCTCTGCGGCGAAGTGAGCCATGCTCGCCGATGCGCACATCGGTTCGAAGGCGTTCATCACTCCGCAGACGGGCAGGCTCCTGCGTTCGGGAGCGCGCCGCACGGCGGAGGATCTCGTCAGATTCGTGGACGACTCGGCGAACTTCCGCCCGCGCGCATGGATGCTTGAGCACGGCGTGCATTACGAGGGAAGCACGCGATGACCGGAGCCCGGGCAGCTCGAACAGAACCGTGGCGGTTCCAATATGGGTGACTATGGCAGTCAAGGCTCACTCCTCGAACGGGGAGGACTGGATGAGCTTCAGGAACCCCAACCGGCAAAGCACGGCGATGCGAGTG
>JBGQLA010000272.1:0-7272 GCA_041499865.1 Deltaproteobacteria bacterium | reverse complement strand
GTCCTACGCCGTCCGGATCTTGTCCCGCCCGAAGGTCACGTTCCGGGTCGCGTTCCGGGTGTCGATCACCAGCTTCGCGTCGCGCACCAGCTGCTGGTAGTCGAAGCAGTCGTGGTCGGTGGAGATCACCACCACGTCCGCTTCCTGCGCCGCCTGCAGCGGCTCGCTCTCCATCTCCAGCATGTACTTCGGCTGGTGCCGCATCTCCTTCATCTTCGGGATGTACGGGTCGTGGTAGCCGACCTTCGCGCCCTTCTCCCGGAACAGCTCGATCAGGCGGATGCTGGGGCTCTCGCGCAGGTCGTCGATGTTCTTCTTGTAGGCGAGCCCGAGGATCAGCACCTTGGCGCCCTTCAGCGCCTTGCCCTGCTCGTTCAGCGCCTCCATGGTGCGGTCCACCACGTGGTGCGGCATCTGCCAGTTGATCTCGCCCGCCAGCTCGATGAACCGGGTGTTGAACTCGAACTCGCGCGCCTTCCAGGTCAGGTAGAAGGGGTCGATGGGGATGCAGTGCCCGCCCAGCCCCGGCCCCGGGTAGAAGGGCATGAACCCGAACGGCTTGCTCTTCGCCGCGTCGATCACTTCCCAGAGATCGATGTTCATCCGCTCGCAGAGCAGCTTCATCTCGTTGACCAGGGCGATGTTCACGCAGCGGAAGATGTTCTCCAGGAGCTTGGTCATCTCCGCTTCCCGCGTGCCCTTCACCGGCACCACCTTGGTGATCGCGCTCGCGTAGAGCGCGCAGGCCAGCTCGGTGCACTGCCTGGTGTAGCCGCCCACCACCTTGGGAATGGTGGCGGTGTTGAAGTCCGGGTTGCCCGGATCCTCGCGCTCCGGGGAGAAGGCGAGGAAGAAGTCGACGCCGGCGCGCAGGCCGGAGAGCTTCTCCAGAATCGGCTTCACCACCTCGTCCGTGGTGCCCGGATACGTCGAGCTCTCCAGCACGATCAGCTGCCCCGAGCGCACGTAAGGCCCGATGGCCCTGGTCGTGTTCTCGATGTACGTCATGTCCGGCTCGCGGTTCGCGTTCAGCGGCGTGGGCACGCACATGATCAGCACGTCCGCCTCGGCGGCCTTGCGGAAGTCCATGGTGGCGGTGAACGGCTTGTCCAGCCTGGTGGCCTTCGCCACCCGCTCGCCGGGAATGTGCTTGATGTAGCTCTCGCCCTTGCCGATGGCGTCGATCTTGCGCGGGTCGATGTCGAACCCGACGACGCCGAAGCCCTTCTCGCCAAAGGTCAGCGCCAGCGGCAGCCCCACGTAACCCAGCCCGCAGATGCCGACCACCGCATCCTTCGCCAGGATCCTGTCCAGCAGAGTCGGCTCTTTGACCTGAAGCATCTTTCCCCCCATCCCGCCCTCACCGGGCTTTCGGGGCGGCGGCCTTCCGGGCAGCCGCCCTGTGCGCGCAAAAAGTGGCCATCGGTCACAGTCCCCGCAGAAAGAGCACGGCGGTGAACAGACGCGCCGGCGCGTCGCCCGCGAGCTCCACCGCGACGCAGCGCGCCGCTTTTCTCTCCGCGTAGCCGGGCGACACGTCGGCCTTCGTCACCCGCAAGGTCCAGGGCAGCGTGGCGCCGAAGGCGAAGAGCGCGCGTCCGCCGGCCACCACGCAGCGGCGCAGGTCGTAGCCGAAGCTGAATCCCGCCTGGTGAAGCGCCTCGAGCCGCCCGGCTTCTTCGGGGGTGGCGGCCCGCTCCACGACGTCTTCGTGGGGCACGAACCAGCGCGCCTGGAAGAGGTGCTCGCCGGAGCCGCGCAGCTCGTCCGCGAACGTCGCGCACCCCTCCCCCAGCGCGGCGATCCGCCGGTGCACGATCCCGTCGCGCTCGTAGCCCCGGTGCTCGCCGGCCGCGATCTCGAACCCGGCGCGCTGCTCGAGCCCGGTCACGCGGGCGTGCGTCCGATCGGGAAGCGCGAACAGCCGGCCGGGAACGATCCGGTTCTGCTCCAGGCCGTCCACCTGGACGGTGCTGTGGCCCGCCGTTCCCCGGCGCGCGTTCCTCTCCGCCGGGTCGCGGGCGTACACGTACGTGCCACGATCCACCAGCACGTCGAACGACCCGAAGCTCAGCTCGACGGAGTTCTTGTCGTTGTGCGCGTGTCCGCCGGTGCCACCCTGCCCGTTCGGCCCCGCGCTCAGGCAAAGCCAGCCGTCGCCGGAGCGCAGCACGGCAATGCCGGCATCGGAGAGGAGCACGCTGCTCCGGCGGGCGGGCGCGACGAAGGCGCGCGCCCGCGGGAGCCACGCCCACTCCGGCGCCTGCGGATCGGCCACGAACGACGCGTCCAGCGCAGTGCGCGGCAAGAGCGGCAGGGCGCGGCAGGAGTCCAGGTCGCCGATCTGCGGCATCTCGCCCGACGGCTTGAGCACCGCCGCGAGGCTGCGGAACAGGCCGCGCACCGCCTGCTCCGTGCGGACCGGGACCGGGAGATCCGCCGCGCGCGCGGCGAGCACGGCCGCGAGGAACATCTCCGCGCACAGCCGCTGGTAACCCGTGGAGGACTCGAAGTGCGTGCCGTCCCCTCGGCACTGGCGGCCGATCTCGTCCCACAGCTTCTTCGCGAACGCGTCGTGCCAGCGCCGCAGTGGGGGAAGGAGCGCTCCGGCCACCACCATGCCCGTCAGGTCCGCGACGTAGTGGTTCGTGCGGATCGCTCCAGTCTCCTCCAGGTGCCCGGCGACATACGCGCAGTGGCGGTCGAGGAGCGCGAGCGGAAACGCGGGATCGACGGCGTCCGCCACCAGCCCCCAGGTGAGGGCGACGTTCATCGCCCGCAGGCTCACTTCCATGGCGCAGGCCCACTGCACGCCGAGCCCGGGCGGGTTGGCTGCGTGGAACTCGCGCAGCGTCTGCTCCCAGGAGCGGGCCCAGGCGGCGTCGCCGGTGATCCGGTACGCCTGCCCGAAACGCCAGAGCTGGGAGAGGCGCCCGACCTCCCACATCGCTTTCGCGTCGGCGCCGGGCCGGAAGAGGTCGACGCGCTCTGCGGGGACCGCCGGGTCGTACGTGACCTCCGGCGCCAGCGGATCGCGGTGGTAGTCGACGGGGTTGCCGCAGCTCTTGCGCTGCCCGAACAGCGGCAATTCGCCACGGCGCGCCGCCTCTGCTTCGGCGAGGATTCCTTCCTCCGCCGCGGCAGGAAGCGCCACCTCGCCGAAGAGCCTGGTCTGGTCCTGCCTATCGAGGCGCCTGTGCTGCGCGCGCGGCTGGAAGAAGAACGGCTTCCCCCTGAGGAGCGCACGCCGGGCGCGCACCGCCAGCGCCCGGGCGATCTCGCGGGGCGGGATCGTCTGGGCGAGGTACCCGTAGTACGACAGGTCCATCAGGCCGCCTTCTTGCGCGCGACCAGCGCCGCCGTCACGATCTCCTGCATCTCGGCCACGCGCGCTTCCCAGCCTTCGCTCCGCACGTGCGCGGCGCGGATCTCGCTCGGGCCCGGGCCGGCGGCGATCGCAGCCGCGATCTCGCGGACCACGCCGTCGGCGTCCTTGCCGATCCGGCAGATGCCGAGCCGCTCCACCTCGGGGATGGCGGTGGAGACCACCGGAAGCCCGGCCGCCAGGTACTCGCGGACCTTGAGCGGATTCGCCGCCAGCGTCAGCTCGTTGACCCGGAACGGCATCAGGGCGACGTCGAACGCCTTCGCGTAGCCTGGCAGGTCCGCGTACGGCTTGCGCCCGAGGATGCGGACGTTCCGCGCGCCGTCCAGCGGCTTCAGGTCGGTGGTCGAATTCCCCAGCAGCACCACGGTGCCGCCCGAAAAAGCGTCGGCCACGTGGCGGATGAGCTGCAGATCGACCCAGTCGGCGATCAGCCCCCAGAAGCCGATGATCGGGCCCGGCGCGCCTTTGAGATCCTCCGGCAGGGGCGTCCGCGGGTCGAACGCCTTGGCGAAGTGCTCGAGGTCGACGCCGTGCTGCACCAGGTGCGCGTTGGAGTTCACCCGGGCCTTGTCGGCGCGCAGCTTCTCCGAGGAGCAGATCACCACGTCGGCTCTGAGCAGGAGCCGCCGCTCCAGCTCGCGGATCTCGCGCGCCGGCGCGTCGCTGAAGGCGCTGAACTCGTCCACGCAGTGGTAGACCACCAGGGACTCGCCGAGCATGCCCGAGACCGGCGCCGAGCTGGGCAAGAAGCTCCAGGAGATCACGTCGTCGAACCCGAGCTGCTGCATCGCGCGCTGGATCTGCGTCTTCAGCAGGGCGCCGTTGGCGGCGCGGACCAGCTCGCTGCCGTAGAACGGGATGGCGAGAGGGGTCAGCACCCAGAGGTTCGGGTGCCTCTCCCGCAGCCCCTGCACGGCGCCGGAGAGCTTCTTCAGCATCCGCTTCGCGTCGCGGGCGGTGGCCGTGGGCCGCCGGTTCCCGATGCTGTTCACCCAGAGCACGCGATTCTCGCGCGCCAGGATCTTCATCGCGTGCATCTTCGACAGCGGGTCGCCGTCCCAGTCGTTGGAGAAACAAACGATGTCCCGCCCCGTCAACGCTCCCATCCCCGTCCCCGCCTTTCGTTTCATGGTCTCTACCCGCGGCGCCGGCGCGCTGGGCGCGCGCACCTCGAAGCGCTTGCGCCACAGCTCCAGCACCCAGAGGGAGTACAGCTCCTCCTTCCGATCGCTCCGCCCGCGCAGGTGATCGTCGAGCAGCCGCCGCACCGCCTTCTCGCCGAAGCGCGCCCGCGCCAGCGAATCGGACGCGAGCAGGGCCTCGCGCAGCGGCGCGTGCAGCTGCTTGCGGAACCAGTTCGCCACCGGGACGGTGAACCCGCGCTTGCCCGGCGCGGTGCACTCCGCGGGCAGCCGATCGCGCGCGGCTTCCCGCAGCAGCCACTTGCCGGCGCCGTCGCGCAGCTTCACCCGCGCGGGCAGGCCCGCCGCCCATTCGATCAGGCGGTGATCGAGGAACGGCACCCGCAGCTCCTGCGAGGCCGCCATCGTCATCTTGTCCGCCTTCACCAGCAGATCGTCCGGGAGCCAGACGCGGCGGTCGAGCTCGAGCATCCGCTCCAGCGGGGGAAGCCCTTCCGTCTCCGCCCACTCCTGCGCGAGCCGGCGCACCAGCCGCTCGCTCACGCGCGCGGCGGGAATTCCGGTCAGCCGCGCCTTCTCGTCGTCGGTGAAGGCGACGGAGACGCCGCGGTAGCGCTCCTCGAGCGGCAGCGTGGCCCAGCGCAGGTACTTGCGCGCCTTCGGGTGGCGCACGAACGGCAGCGCGAACGAAGCCGCCGGAGAGAGGGAGCGCAGCTGCTCCAGCCAGAGCATGGTGCGATAGATGGGGTATCCGGCGAAGACCTCGTCCGCTCCTTCGCCCGAGAGCACCACCACCACTTCCTCGCGGGCCCGCTTCGAGAGGTAGTAGAGCGGCACGCAGGCCGCGTCGGCCACCGGCTCGTCCATGTGCCAGACCAGGTCGGGCAGGAAGCGGTGGAAGTCGGCGGCCGTGACCAGCACCTCGCGGTGCTCGGTCCCGAGCGCGTGGGCCACCCGGCGCGCCTGGTCCAGCTCGGAGCTGCCGTCGTCGGCGAGGTAGCCCACCGAGAACGACTTCACCCCGCCCTCGCCGCGCTCCTTGCGCAGGTCGAGCATCTGCGCGGCGATGCAGCTCGAGTCCAGGCCGCCGGAGAGGAACACGCCCACCGGCACGTCGGCCATCAACCGCGCCTCGGTGGCGTCCTTCAGCCGCTTCCACAGCTCGCGCGAAAGCTCGTCGTCGCCGCGCGGGTCCGTTTGGTCGGGGAACTCGCACTTCCAGTACCGCCGGATCTTCAGCGCTCCGTTCTCGAACAGCGCGGAGCAGGACGGCGGCAGCTTGCGGATCCCGGCGAACATCGTCGCGGGCGCCGGGACGTAGCGGGCGCTGAGGTACAGATCGAGCGCCTCGCCGTCGAGCTCGCGCGGGACCGCCGGGTCGCAGAGCAGCGACTTGATCTCCGATCCGAAGACGAACCGCTCGGGTCCGAGGTGGTAGTAGACGGGCTTCTTCCCCAGGCGGTCGCGGGCGAGGAAGAGCCGCTGCTTCCGCGCATCCCAGATGGCGAAGGCGAACATCCCCGCGAGCCGCTCCGGGAGCGCCTCGCCCCATTCCTCGTAGCCGTGGACCAGGACCTCGGTGTCGCAGCGGGACCGGAAGGTGTGTCCCTTCCCGATCAGCTCGTCGCGCAGCGTGAGGTAGTTGTAGATCTCGCCGTTGAACGTGACGGTGACGGTCCCGTCCTCGTTGTGCATCGGCTGCGCGCCGTTCTCCGAGAGATCGATGATCGAGAGCCGGCGGTGCCCCAGCGCCACCGGTCCCTTGCAGTAGTGCCCGCTGCGGTCCGGCCCGCGGTGCGCAATCACCTCGGTCATGCGCCGCAGCAGCGCCTCGTCCACGGGACGCTCGCGATCCCGATTCAGGAAGCCGCTGATGCCGCACATGCCGTCACTCCGTAGAAGGAAAGGATCCGTTCCAGATTTTCCGGCGCGGGCGAGGGCGCCGGGCGCGCACCCGTCTCCGCCGTCGACGCCAGGAGCGCCTGCGCCAAGGCCGGCGCGTCGCCCGGCGGGACCAGCCGGACCTCCCGGGGCCGGTGACCGACCGACGTCGCCACCACCTGCCGCCCGAGCGCGAGCGCCTCGCGCACGCTCACCGAATCGCCGTCCGCGAGCGTGGGCCTCACGAAGACGTCGCAGGCCGCCATCAACGCCAGCGCCTGCGCCCGGTGCAGCTCGCCGAAGGCGCGCACGCCGTCCTCGTGGACCGAGTCGCTGGCCGGTCCGTACAGGGCCAGCGCCGCCCCGGGCAACCGCGCGCGCACTTCGGTGAAGGCGCGGAGCAGGATCTCCTGGCCGTATTCCGGGCGCGGCGCGACCATCGCGCAATACAGCGGCGACGCTTTCGCGCGCAGCTCGAGCAGGCCCTCCGGGGGCGCGCCGGGAGTGACGAACTCGCGCAAGAAGGCGGAGACCACCTCCACCTCGCGCACGCCGCACTGCCCGAGCACGTCGCGGATCGGACCGCTGACCGCGATGACCCGGGCGAACTGCGACAGCACCGCGCGCGCCATCGTCCGCCGCGCGGGACTCTCCAGCAGCCACGCCGGACCGAGCCCGGAGTGCAGGGTGATCAGCGCGCCGCCGGAAAGGCGGCCCGCCGCCGCGCAGGCCTGCGCCAGCATCCAGGACCTGGGATTCGCCCCGCTGGTGTGGACGTGGATGCGATAGCCGCGCGCCGCGTGCGAGGCGAGCAGCGCGGAGAACCGCGCGATGCCGCCGGCAGGGATGACACCCTGCGCC
>JBGQLA010000271.1:0-7320 GCA_041499865.1 Deltaproteobacteria bacterium | reverse complement strand
GCACGTCTTCGTCGATGACGACGACCCGGAGGACTACTACATCGAGGAAGTGATCCCCGGCGACACCATGGAGCGGGTGCTGGCGCGGGTACAGTACGAGCCGAGCGACCTCGCCAAGCGCATCAAGCAGGCCCTTGACGGCAAGGTCCGCGAGGGCCAGGTGAAGCCGAAGGAGAGCGTCCAGCTCACCGACTTCTACGAGCAGGCGATGCGCGGCTACACGTATCTCAAGAGCGAGTAGCCCAGCTCACCCTCTCAGCCGTAAAGAGTCGAGCTTGCGCAGCAGGCTGGAGCGCGCGATGCCCAGCTCCTCGGAGATGGCGCGCCGGTTCCCGGCATGGCGGGCGAGCGCCGAGCGGATGGCGATCTCCTCCAGCTCGTCCAGGGTGCGCCCGCGCAGATCCACGGCGCCCTCTCCGTTCGCTTCGCACACCCGCGGGCCGCTGCTTCCCGGCGCAGGATCGTCGAAGCGCAGCGCATGCGCGCGGACGATGGGCGAATCGGAGAGGAGCGCCGCGAGCTGGACGACGTGCCGCAGCTCGCGCACGTTTCCCGGCCAGCGGTGCGCGAGGAGAGCGGCACGGGCGTCGGCGGCGAAGGACCGGCCCGCGGGCAGGAAGTGCTCGGCGAGCGGCAGGATGTCGTGCGGCCGCGCGCGCAGCGGTGGGAGCACCACGGTCAGGCCGCGCAGGCGGTAGAAGAGGTCCTCGCGGAACGCGCCTTCGCGGACGCGCGCGCGCAGGTCCTGGTGGGTGGCGCAGATCACCCGCACGTCGATGCGCCTTGGCTTCGGCGCTCCCACCGGCTTCACCTCCCCCGCTTCCAGCGCGCGGAGCAGCTTCACTTGCAGCCCCGGAGGCAGGTCACCGATCTCGTCGAGGAAGAGCGTGCCTCCGTCCGCCGCGCCGAACGCTCCGGGCGCGCTGGTGATGGCGCCGGTGAAGGAGCCCTTCTCGTGCCCGAACAGCTCGGCCTCCGCCAGCTCGCGCGAGATCGCGCCGCAGTTGACGGGAACGAACGGGCCGCCGCCGCGGCCGGAGAGATCGTGAACGGCGCGCGCCGCGACCTCTTTTCCGGTGCCGCTCTCGCCGAGGATGGTGACGGGCAGCGACGAGGGGGCGGCGCGGCGCAGGAGTTCCAGCACGGGCCCCAGCGCCGGATCGCGCACCAGGAGGCCCGGCAGGGAGGCCGGCGGACGCGGCGCCGCATGCTCGACGCGCAGCTCCTGCGAGCCAGCCCGGATGCGCGCTCCGGCGTCGATCTCCGCTTTCGCGATGCGGGCGCCGTCCAGCCAGGTGCCGTTCGTCGACATCAGATCTTCGAGCAGCCAGCGGCCCCCTTGACAGTGCAGCCGGCAGTGGAACCGCGACACGTACCGGTCCTCGAGCACCACCTGGTTCGTGGGGTCGGCGCCCACCGAGAGCGTGCCCTGCAGCGCGACCTCGCCGCCGGGAAAGTGGAGCGCGAGCAGGTGCGCGGGCGCCGTGTGGCGCGGCGTCTCCGCGGTCACGCGGTCGGAGAGCGCGAGGATTGCTTCGGCCATGGTGCGGCGACCGTAGCCCGCGCAACGGGAGGCGAACATCCGCCCCCTGACCGAGAGACGGCGTTATCATTCCGCCGCCATGTCCTCGGTGGTCCTGCTCCTCCCGAAGTCCGGCTATCGCAACGACGACTTCCTCGCCGCCGCGCAGCGGCTCGGCCTCGAGGTGATCCTGGCCACCGACGTGTGCCACCGGCTGGCGGAGACCTGGGACGAGGCGCCCCTCGCGCTGCGCTTTCGCGACGCGGAGGCGGCGGCGGAAGAGCTGGCGCGCGCCGTCGCGGAGCGAAAGCCCTTGGCCGTCGTCGGAGTGGACGACTTGACCGCGCTGGTCGCGGCGCTGGCCGCCGAGAAGCTGTCGCTCCCGCACAATCCCCCGGAGGCGGTGGCGGCCGCGCGAAGAAAGGCGACCAGCCGCGAGAAGCTGCAGGCGGCGGACATTCCGGTGCCGCGGTTCGAAGTGGTGCGCCGCGATCTCCACGGCAAAGCGCTCGACGCTCTTCTTTCCCGCGCGCCGTATCCGTGCGTGGTGAAGCCGCTGATCCTCTCGGGCAGCCGGGGAGTGATCCGCGCCAACGATCGGGAGAGCCTGCGGACCGCGATTGCCCGCGTGGCGGCGCTCCTGCGCTCGCCCGACGTCGCCCAGCGCCGCGACCCGGACCTCGAGCGCGTGCTGATCGAGGAGTTCGTTCCCGGGCCGGAGGTCGCCCTCGAAGGCCTGCTGATCCGCGGCCACCTCCACGTGCTCGCCTTGTTCGACAAGCCGGATCCACTGGACGGGCCGTACTTCGAGGAGACGCTCTACGTCACTCCTTCCCGCGCTCCGGCGCCGCTGCAAGACTCCGTCGCGCGCGAGGTCTCGCGCGGCTGCGCGGCGCTGGGCCTCCGCGAGGGCCCGGTGCACGCCGAGTTGCGCCTCTCGCCGGATGGGCCGCGGATCATGGAGATCGCAGCGCGCAGCATCGGCGGGCTCTGCGGACGCGCGCTGCGCTTCGGGGTGGGCGTGACGCTGGAGGAGTTGATCCTCCGCCATGCGATGGGCGCAGCGGTCGAGCCTCCGGCGCGCGAAAAGCGCGCTTCCGGCGTCCTGATGCTGCCGATCCGGCGCCGCGGGGTGCTCGAGGAAGTGCGAGGCGTGGAGGAGGCGCGACAGGTGCCGCTGATCGAGGACGTGGTGATCACCGCGCATCTGCGCGAGGAACTGGTCCCTCTGCCGGAAGGCGGCTCGTATCTGGGATTCGCCTTCGCGCACGGCGACACGCCGGAGCAGGTCGAGGCGGCGCTGCGCCAGGCAGGCGCGCGCATCGACGCGGTCGTGACCCCGACGCTGCCGGTCGCCTGAGCTCAGACCCGGCCCAACTGGCCGGCGGTGGGCTCCGCTCAACAGAACCAGGGTTCGGTGAGGCGCGGAACGCTTCTTTGCTTCCGCCGCGCCCGCGCGGCGATGGGCCGGCGCACGGCCCGATCCGCGAGCTCGCGGAGATCGTCGAAGCCGGCGCCCGCGTGGGCGGCGGCAGCCGATTCGCGCCAGAGCGCGTCCACCCGCGCATCCTCGTGCTCCCAGCGCCAGCTGAACGCATCCGCATCGAATTCGCGCAGCCAGGCGCCCGCGCCTTCCAGCAGGAGCGAGCCGGGCGGGAGCAGCAGCCTGAGCGCGTACTGGACGGGATCGATGGCGTCGACGAGGTCGTGCTCGAGCGCGAACTCGAACAGCGCGGGCAGATCGTGAAGCTCCGTCCAGGGCGTGTACGGCAGCAGCGTCGGCCGCAGCTCCGCGCCGGCCTCGCGCACCGCGTGCAGGGCGAGCGGGACGTCCGAGGCGGTGTGGCCTTTGCGCAGCGTCTCGAGCACGCGGCTGCTCAGCGACTCGACCGCGCTGGTGACGAAGATCATCCCCGACCGCACCAGCTCGGGCAAGAGCGCCCGGTGTTCCAGCAGGTGCTCGATCTTGATCGTTGCATCGAAGGTCACGTCCGGCCAGCGTCCGTGCAGCTCGCGCGCGATGCGCAGCGCGTGGGTGGGCCCGTTGAGGAAGTCGGGATCGCCGAAGCTGACGTGCCGCGCCCCGCGCTGGATCTGCTGGTCGATGTCCGCCAGGACGGTCTCGCGCGGCATTGCCACGAAGCGGCCGCCATACACCGGGACGATGGGACAGTGGCGGCAGAGGTGCTTGCAGCCCTGCGAGGCGTCGACCGAGGCGACCAGGCGCTCCTCGCCGTTCCAGGCGAGCTTGGCGTACCGGTCCAGCAGCGGCAGCGCGGCGCGCGATGGAAGGGCGACGTCGCGTCGGCGCTCGACCGGCCGAGGCGCCCGCCCTTCGGAGAGCGCAGTGGCCAGCTCTACCAGCTCGTCCGCGTTCTCGCCGGCGACGAAATCGCCGTGCCGAGCGCGGAGGTGCTCGGCGTTGAGCACGGCGTACAGGCCGAAGAACGCCACCTGCGCACCGGCCTCGCGCGCCTTCGCGGCTACCCGGACCCCGAGTTGCAGGGCGGTGTGCATGGGGACGCTGATCAGCACCAGCCGCGCGCGCGACAACCCTTCGGGAGAGAGCTGCTCGACCGAGACGTCCTGGGCGGCGGGAGCGAAGCCCGCGCGTTCCAGCGCCGCGATCGCTCCCGCGGCCGCCACGGGCTGCCGGCCGAGCTCGTAACAGGAGATGACGAGGATCTCGCCGGGTCCGCGCACTCAGCCCTTGGCGGCGGGCGGCTTGTAATCCGGGGGAAGCTGCGCGCCTTCGCCGAAGAAGAACTTCTCCGCCTGGTCGAAGAGCACCTGGTTGGCCTGCTCCGAGCCGCCGGCCAGCCGGTACTCGTTCATGACCATCTTGAAGTGCTCGAGCCAGAGCTTCCAGGCGTCCTGCGAGATGCCCTCGTAGATCCGCTGCCCCAGATCGTTGTTCCACGGCTTGAACTCGAGGCCCGGCAGCTCCTTCCCGAGCTTTGCGCACTTGACCATCCTCGGCATCGGAACTCTCCTCGTGGGCGCCTTGTATAACCCAAGGCGGGGTTTCTGCCACGCACCCGGGATGCTACGGTTCGCTCTTGCTCGCGGTCCCCGACATCGACATCGAGCTGCTCACGGTTCTCAATCACCCGGGAACCCCCTGGCTCGACGGAGTGATGAGCGCCGCTTCCAATCGCGGGGTGCTCCTCGCCGCCGCGGCGCTCGCCGCCATCTATCTCTGGCTCAAGTCTCCGCATCGCGCCCTCGCCGCGGTGCTGCTCGGCCTTGCCATCGGTGCGGCGGACCTGATCAGCGTCCGCCTGATCAAGCCGGTGGTCGACCGGCCGCGCCCTTGCAAGGTCGACCCGCAGCGGGTCGCGCACCCGCTCGGCTGCGGATCGGGACGGTCGTTCCCCTCGACGCATGCCAGCGATACCGCCGCGGCGGCCGCCGTTTTCGCCTGGGGTGCCCCTCGGCTGTCGACGCTCGGGCTCGCGCTGGTCGTGCTGGTCGGGATCTCCCGCGTCTATCTGGGCGTGCACTGGCCCACCGACGTGCTGGCCGGCTGGGCGGTCGGCGCCTTGGTCGGTATGGCGCTCATATCGATCGCCCGGCTCCGCTACCTGCGCTGACCCTCCGTGCATAGGGTTCGCCACGGACCTTCACGCGGGGATACTGCGAATGCACATCATCGGCTTCATCATCTTCGGCCTGATCATCGGCCTTCTGGCGAGGGCGATCTATCCAGGCCGGCAGAATCTCGGCTGGATCGTCACCGCGATTCTCGGCATGGTCGGCTCGCTGGTCGGCGGGCTGATCGGCCACGCGCTCTTCGGCGGCAACTCACAGGCGAACGGCTCCTGGGGCTTCACCCCGGGCGGCTGGATCTCGTCGATCATCGGCGCGATCATCGTGCTCTGGGCCTACATGGCGATCGCCGGGCGGCGCAGCAAAACCGTCTGACGTCCGTCCCATCCCCGGGGTCGCGCAGGTTTTGCGAGGGCTGCAGGCCGTGAGGGCGGCCTGTGGCCCTCCTCGTTATTTTTCGGCCGGGATCCCTTTTGCCCACCCCGGTCGTTTGACCTCAAAGCATTCTCCGGGCAGATTGCGCTTGCACGAATCAGGTCCACCCGGGCATACGCTGAAGGTGCCGCCGGTTCTCTAGGCATTTCTCGGAGGTCTCATGAAGCTGTCGCAGATCAGCGGACATCTGTTCACCTTGGGTCTCGCGGGCCTTTTTGCCTGCGCAAGCCAGCAGCCCAAGCCGGACGCAAGCGCAACGCAAGAACAACCGAAACAGGAGCAGGCCCAGGCCGATGCGAAGCCGATGACGCCCGCGGAGCAGTATCACGCGCAGGGCCAGGCTGACCTGGACAAGGCCCTCGAGCAGCTCCGCAACGTCAGCGTCTTTTTCGAGTTCGACTCCGCCACCCTCACCAAGGACGCGCAGGAGAAGCTGAGCAACGTGGCGAACGTGCTCACCGCGCATCCCGAGCTGAAGGTCCGGATCGAGGGCAACTGCGACGAGCGCGGCTCGGAGCAGTACAACCTCGCGCTGGGGCAGCGCCGCGCGGATTCGGCGAAGAAGTACCTCGCCGGGCTGGGCGTGAAGGGCCCGCAGATCACCGCCATCAGCTTCGGAGCCGAGAAGCCGAAGGCGCAGGGTCACGACGAAGAGGCCTGGCGCCAGAACCGGCGCGACGACCTCAACGCCCAGAAGTAAGGATCTGCAGCATCTTCGGGTGTAGCGCGGGCGGCGCGGCGACGACCTCGCCGCCCGCCAACCGGTGCGGCTCGCCGTCGAACCGCGAGATGATGCCGCCGGCCTCTTCCACCAGCAGCACTCCGGCCGCGACGTCCCAGGCCTTGAGCCCCCTCTCCCAGAACCCGTCGAGCCGGCCCGCGGCGACGTAGGCCAGATCGAGCGCGGCGCTGCCGAGGCGGCGGGAGCCGCGGCAAAGCTCGGTGAACCTGGCGAAGGCGGCGATCATCTGCGGGAGCTTGTCGCGGTCGCCGTAGGGAAAGCCGGTGCAGACCACCGCTTCCTCGAGCTCGGCTGCCTTGGACACGTGCAGAGGGCGCGTTCCCTTCGCCGTGCGAAGTTGCGCGCCGTGTCCTCGGGCGGCGAGGAAGGTCTCGCCGCGCAAGGGATCGACGGTGCATCCGGCGACGACCTTGTCGTTTTCCTCGGCGCCGACGGTGCAGCAGAACACCGGGATAGAGTGCGCGTAGTTGGTGGTGCCGTCGAGCGGGTCGACGATGAAGCAGACGTCGCCGTCGCCTTGCGCGCCGCTCTCCTCGGCGAGGATGCGCGCTCCGGGGGCGCGCTCGCGCAGGATGCGCAGCACGGTCTCCTCCGCCGCCTTGTCCGCGTCGGTGACCAGGTCGAAGCGGCCCTTGAAGTGGACGTCGCGGGGCTGGTCGTAGAGATCGCGCAGGACGCGGGCGCCGGCCTCGGCGGCCACGGCGCAGATATCGCGCAGCTCCTGCGGACTCATGTTCTCGCGCCCAGCGCCTTGAGCAGCTTGTCGTGGAGGCCGCCGAACGCGCCGTTGGACATGGCGAGGACCACGTCGCCTGCGCGGGCTTCCTTCGCCAGCGCGGCGACGATGGCGTCAGGCGACTCCATCCAGCGCGCGCGGGTGCCGGCGCCGGCGATGTCCTGCGCCATCTTCTTCGCGTCGATGCGCTCGCTCTCGGGCACCTTGGCGATGGCGCTGGGCTGGCTGATGATCGCCTCGTCGGCGCCGCGAAAGGCGTGCGCGTACTCGTCCTGGTGGATCTTGCGCATGGCGGTGTGGCTGCGCGGCTCGAAGACGGCGACCATCCGGCGGCCG
>JBGQLA010000270.1:0-7332 GCA_041499865.1 Deltaproteobacteria bacterium | reverse complement strand
GCGGGGCGCGGAGTTCAGCGGCAACGCCTTCGCCGGCAACCAGATCCAGGTGCAGGTGCAGGGTGGCGGCAGCGCCGAGGCGAACCGCTGGGACGGCAACTGGTGGAGCGACGCCTCCGTGTACGACCGCGACGGCGACGGCATCTCCGACCTCCCCTATCGCTCCGAATCCGTCTACGAGGTGCTGGCAGACCGGCATCCCGAGCTGCGGGTGTTCGCCGGATCGCCGGCCGCGGAGGCCATCGATCTCGGCTCCCGCCTCTTTCCCCTCTTCCGCCCCCGGCCCATCCTCGAGGATGCGCACCCGCTGATGCGCCGGCCGCTGAGCGGTTGGACCGCGGCCGGCGGCGAGCAGTCCGGCGCCGGCCTCTTGTTCTCCGGTGTGGCGCTCCTCGGCGTGGCAGCCGTGATCGCCCGCGGCGCCAAGGCGGTGCTCTCGTGATCGTCGCCGAGAACCTGCACGTCGTCCTCCAGGGCCGCAAGGTGCTCGACGGCATCGGCTTCCAGGTGCGCCGCGGCGAAGCCGTCGCTTTGGTCGGCGCGAACGGCTCCGGCAAGACCACGGTGCTGCGCTGCCTGCTCGGCCTCGTTCCCTTCACGGGCCAGGCGCGGATCGGCGGCCACGACGTGGTGCGCGAGCCCGTGGCCGCGCGCACCCTCACCGGGTACCTGCCGCAGCGGCCCGCCTTCGGCGACATGACCGCCGAGGAGGCGCTCCGCTTCGTCGCCAGGCTGCGCCGCGTCCCGCTCGAGGGCGTCCTTCCGGCCCTGCGCCGGGTAGGCCTCGAGCGCCACGCCGGCGTGTCGGCGCGCACCTTCTCCGGCGGAATGCAGCAGCGGCTCTCCCTGGCGGCGGCGCTGCTCGCCGATCCGCCGGTGCTGCTGCTCGACGAGCCGACGGCCTCGCTCGACCGCGCCTGACAGGATTCCTTCCTCGAGCTGGCGGCCTCGCTGCGCGACGAGGGGCGGACGCTCCTGCTCGCCTCCCACCGCGCCGAGGAGATCGGGAAGCTGACCTCGCGGGTGATCGAGCTGCACGAAGGACGGCCGCTGGCGGCCGAGCCCGGCGTGGTCCCGCTGCGGAGGGCGTTCCCATGAGGATGCGCGAGACCACCTTGATCGCGGCGCGGGAAGTGCGCGAGGCGCTGCGCAGCCGCTGGTTCGTGCTCGCCGCCATCTGCCTGCTGCTGCTCTCACTCGGCCTCTCCCTCCTCGGCCTCTCCGGCGCGCAGCGCTCGGGGCTGGCCGGCTTCGATCGGACCACGGCCGGCCTGCTCAACCTGGCCCTGCTCTTCGTTCCCCTGCTCGGGCTCTCGCTGGGCGCGATGGGAATCGCGGGCGAGATCGAGGACGGATCGCTCGCGGTCCTGGCGGCGCAGCCGGTGACGCGCGGCGAGGTGTACGCCGGCAAGTACGCCGGCATGCTGCTGGCGATGATCGCCGCCATCCTGGGCGGCTTCGGCGCCAGCGGTACCATCGTGGCGCTTGCCTCCGGCGGCGGCGATGCCCACGCCTTCCTCTCGCTGGCCGCGATCGCGGTGCTGCTCGGCGCGGTGTCCCTCGCCATCGGCACCCTGCTCTCCGTCGCCATGGGCTCCCGCGCCCGCGCGGCCGGAGCGGCGTTCGCGGCCTGGATCGCGCTCGTCTATCTCTCCGACCTCGGCAGCATGGGCCTGGTCCTGGCGCGCAACCTCGGACCGGATCGGGTGTTCCTCCTCGCCTTCCTCAATCCCGTCGAGCAGGCCCGCGTGCTGGGCACGCTCGCGCTCACCCAGCGGCCCGAGGTGCTCGGGGTCGTCGGGCTGTACGGGCAGGACCATCTCGGCGCCTTCGGCCTGCCCGCGGTGCTGGCCCTGGCGCTGGTCGCCTGGGCAGCGGGCGCCGTGCTCTCCGGCATGGCCGTCTTCAAGAACGTGGTGATCCCATGACCCGCGGCAAGCTCGTCGCGCTGCTCTGCGCTCTCGCGGCGGTCCCCGCGATGGCGATGCTCCTCAGCCCACGCGCCAGAGCCACCGGTCCGGAAGCGATCCGCTACGACCGTGATACCTGCGCGCACTGCCGCATGCACTTCGCGGCGCGCGGCTTCGCCGCCGAGCGGCGCGACGAGCGCGGGACGCTGCAGAAGTACGACGACATCGGTTGCATGCTGGTCGCGGCCTCGCGCGGCGCATCCGGGGAAACCTGGGTCGAGGATCATTCCGGAAGCGGATTCGTCCCGCTTCTGCAGGCGACACTGGTCGCGGGCAAGGACCTGGGCACGCCGATGGGCTACGGCGTGGTCGCCTTCCGCGAGCCCAAGGCTGCGGAAGAGTTCGCCCGCGCCCACGCCGCCCGCGTAGTCACCCTGGAAGACTTGCTCCACGACGAGGCGCGCTTCGGCGCGCATGAGGAGGTGCATCGATGATCCGCCTGCTGGTTTTCCTCGCGCTCGCCACCACCGCCGCCTTCGCCGACGGCGCTCCGCGGCCGCTCACCGAGCGCGACATGAAGGCCGGCAAGGCCGTCTACCTGCGCGAGTGCGCCGCCTGCCACGGCGACCGCGGCGCCGGCGACGGCGCGGGCGCGGCGTTCATCGATCCCAAGCCGCGCAACTTCACGAAGAAGATGTTCAAGCTGCGCACCACCCCGTCCGGGGAGGCGCCGGCGACCGCCGACATCCTCCAGACGATCCAGCGCGGGATTCCCGGCACCGCCATGCCCTCGTTCTCCTTCCTCGGCGAGGAGGAGCGAAAGCAGCTGGCGGCGGTGGTGCTCGACTTCGCCGAGATGCTGGACGCGCCGGAGCCCACGCCCATCAAGGATCCCGGCGCGCCTCCGGCTGCGACCGCCGCGACCACCAGCAAGGGAAAGCAGGTCTACGAGGCGCTCGGGTGCGCCGCCTGCCATGGCGCGGGCGGCAAGGGCGACGGCCCCAGCGCCAAGGCGCTCGCCGACGACGACGGCGTCCCCATCAAGGTGCGCGACTTCACCACCGGGACGTACCGCGGCGGCGCGGACCGCAAGGACCTCTACTACCGGTTCACCACCGGCCTGGACGGGACGCCGATGCCCGCCTTCGCCGACGCGAGCGAGGCCGATCGTTGGGCGCTGGTGGACTTCATCAAGTCGCTGGAGGTGAAGCCCTCCGCGACTCCACTTCCGTCCGATCCGATCCGGGCGGGGCGCGCGCTGGCGGCGAAGTACAGCTGCCGCGCCTGCCACGTGCTGGACGACGGCAAGGGAGGCACGGCCGGTCCCGACCTGCGCGTCTCCGGGCAGAAGCTGGACAGCAACTGGGTGCGCGGATTCGTACTGGCGCCGCGGGAGAAGGGAAAGATCTATCCCATTCGCGTCGCGCGCATGCCGCACCTCGGCCTGAGCGCGGAGGAGGCGGACGCGGCGGCGAAGTACCTGGCGGCGATGGGCAAGCGGAAGCCGGGCCCGGCCTCCAAGCCGGATCCCTCGACCTTCGTCAAGGCGAAGCTCGACGAAGGCCAGCTGCTGTTCATGCTCCGCTGCACCGAGTGTCACACGCTGGGGCACGTGATCGAGACCCCGCCGATCAAGCAGCAGGGTCCCGATCTGATCAACGTGGCCGACCGCGTCGACTACGGCTTCGCGCGCCGCTGGATCCTCGATCCGAAGAAGGTCGATCCGAGCACCAAGATGACCGTCCCCGGGCTCACGCAGGAGCAGGTGGACGCGGTCCGGATGTTCGTCTGGAAGACCTCCATGGAGGCGAAGGGCCAGCTGGCGTCGAAGTGACGCTCCTTGAAAGCGTGTCTCCGCCTCCGCGGAGACACGCAGCAACGGCGTAGGCCCAAAGCGGTGAGCACGCCCTCGCGCAGCTCGGCGATGACGTGCTCGCCATCGATGCCCTCCGGCAGCGTGAACGAGCGCTGGAACGCGCCGTACGTCCGCTCCGCCGCGGAGTACGTCACGTTCTCCTCCTCCACCTCGTCACGCCGCGCGCGGCGAGCGCAGGGTGCCGAGGATGGAGGCGGACGCGAGGATCACGCCCGCCGCTGCAAGCACGCCTGACGGGCCGGAGATGAACAGCGGCCATTCCCAGCCGGTGAGCGCCGCCAGGACCTGCACCATCCGCAGCGCGGCGCCGGTCGCGATCAGGATCGCTCCCCAGGAGCGCAGCCTGGGCCAGCGCAGATCGCGACCGGCGAACGCAGGCACGATGCGCCCCGCCATCCCGAAGATCATCAGCGTCAGGAAGCCGAGCCCGAACGCGTGCCGGGCGGCATCGAAGAGGAGCCTCGGCGCCGCCCCGCCGGCGAGATCGAGCACCGCGTACAGCGAGGCGAGCACAGCGAACACCCCGCTGAAGATCAGCGCCGTGCGCACGATGGCAGGAGTGTGGTCTCCCACTCCTCCTTCGGCGACGCGCATCCGCGCGGTGAGCACGGCCGCAGCGGCGACGCAGAGAAGGCCGGCGTCGAGGAAGCGGGGCCCTGGCCCGGGCGGCGCCACCCCGAGCACGCACAGCAGGGTGCCGCACGCGCCGAAGAGCCCCATCGCCGCAGGGGCGCGCGAGACCTCCTTCGCCATCCCGAGCAGCAAGGGGCCGGCGCGCATCAGCACGCCTTGCACGAACGGAAGCGCGCCGCCGAACAAGGCGCAGAGATAGAACGCCTCGTTCCATGCCGCGGCGGAAGCGACGTCGTGCTCCACCAGCGCACGCACCGCGCCGGCGCAGAGGAGCAGCGCGGAGGCGGCCCAGCCGGCGGTGCCCAAGGCGAGGAAAGCCTGGAACGCTTCGCGCTTCGCGGACGACGTTCGCCAGGTGGCCCAGACCACGCCGGCGAACAGGAGCGTGGCGGAAAGCTCGAGGAACGCGGACGCCGCGGTCGCTTCCAGCGCTGCCGGAACACGCTCCTCCAGCGCGCCGTAGCTGCGCAGCAGCACCGCCGCGAGCGCGAGGACGAAGACCGCTTTCGCCAGACGCGGGTGGGCCAGGCGGGTCCCGAGAAACCGCGGCACCACCTGGACCGCGATGCCGAAGATGAAGAGCTGGATGAAGCCGAGAATCTGGAAGGTCGCGTGCACCGATTGGTGGCTGGGCGGCATCTCGCCCAGCGAGAGGTGGATGGAGAGCAGGTTCCAGGCGCCGAACGCCGCGCCCAGCGTCAGAGTGCACCAGAGCGACGCGCGCAGGAACCGGCGATAGAGGCCCTCCGCGGGATCCGGCGAGCCCGGCAGCGGCAGCTTGCGCCCCGGCCCGTGCAGCGAAACCCCGTGGGAACGAATCTCCGGCAAGGGGCGGCCACTCTCTCATGCGGGTGGCTACGAATCTACGAATCGCAGCCGGCGCGACGGCGACTCTCCCTCTGGAAACGGCGTGGCACGCCGCGTGAAATCGGCAGGCTGCAACGAAGGAGAAAACGCCATGACCACGATGGGAAAGACGCTGTTCGTCATCCTGAGCCTGGGCGCCCTGTTCGGCGCCACGCTGGCGCTGCGCACCGAGCACACGCCTGCGGCGCCGGCGCAGCTCACCGCCGCGCAGATGGCGGAGGTGCAGCCCGCGCCGAAGCCGGCCGATCCTCCCAAGGCCACCCCGATTCGGGCGGCGGACCCAGAAGACGAGGCGCCGCCGGACCTCGACCTGGAAGACGGCAGCGGGTCGTAAACTCGACGCGCGCGGGCGCGGCGCATACCTTCGGGAACGATGGATGACCGCCGCAAGTTTCAGCGCGTGAACGCTCCCGTCTTCTGCAGGCCGCTCGGGCAACCCCTGTTCGGGCGGCGCCAGGCCGTCGACGTCAGCCTCGGCGGCCTGCGCGTGTACGCCGACGATCCGCCCGCGCCCGGCGACCGCCTCGAGCTGGAGCTGTTCCTCCCCGACCACAGCGAGGTGGTCTGCACCGTCGAGGTGGTCTGGGTCGACGATCTGCCCGAGGGTTCTCCGGCCCGCTACGACGTGGGCGTGAAGTTCGTCGCCATCGACGCAGCCGCGCGCGAGCGCCTCTCGACGGTGCTGAAGCCCGACTGAGCTTCGGGGGCTTCAACAGGTCTGCCCGTTTCAATTCCGCGAGGTACCGTGCGAGGACCACCACCGATGATGCTGCAAAGGTTGTTCGCCGTGGCGGCGCTCGCATCGTTCGGTTGCGCTTCCCGCCGGGTCGAGAGCCGGGATGACACCCGGCGCAGCGCTCCTGTGGACTCCTTCGCGCTGGGTCGTGTCAGCGTCGAGGTCTACTTCTTCGATCCCACCCTGTTCATCGGCAGGACGTCTCCGGATGTCCTGCGCGCCGAAGTGCCGGACAAGGTCAAAGCGGACCTCTGGCTCGATTACCTCCACCGTTCGCCGATCTATCTCTTTTCCACGCGGGACAGCTCCGGCGTCGAGCTGAAGCAGTTCTGCGTCCGCGGCAACCCGCAAGTCCAGGACACCTCGGCCTTCTACAAGGTGGTGGTGATTGCGGGAAACACTCCGGGCGCCTGCGATCCGAACGTTCCCGAGAATGCCCGGCTGGCGGAGAAGACGCAAACGGCCAAGGGTGCGCGCGGGGTTCTCTTCGAGCACATGGGCGTTTTCCAGCGTCCGGAGATGAAGCAGTTCATCGGCACCGGCGTGCTGATGTTTGGCAAGTACGACCGGGTCACTCCATATGCCGAGGTCAAGGGCGCGATGGTCGACGTCATCCGCGCCGAGACGGAGTGAGCATCAGCGCGCATCGCCGAAACCGAGGACGCGGCGGGTCCAGGCGAGCTCCAGGTCGGAATCGGCGAAGACGACGAAGTCGCCGTCCGCCCGCCGCGCCAGCGCATCGAGGTGCTCCGGCAGGACCGGTCCGACGATTCGCGCGCCGGGCAGCTCCGCTCCCAGCTTCTCCGGCTCTCGCAGCGCCTCCATCGCGGTCTGGTCGCGGAACACCTGTGCGCTCTCCCGGATGGCGGCGATCCAGTCCGGAGGCTGCTCCGCAGCGAGCACCACCGCGATCCTGCGCATCAGATCTTCTCCCCGGTGGGCCAAGGCGCGCGAGAGGTAGCTCGGTGGCGCGTCCCGCAGCCGCCCCCGGACCGCGTCGAGCAGGTCGAGCGGGAACGGGGCGCCGGGGCGGAGAACCACGTCGAGCGTGGCGTACGGATCGAGGCGCAGGCGCGCATCGATCGCGCGGAGGATCTCCCCCCGGCGGGCGTAGAGATCCGGCGCGCGGAACCAGATCGCCAGATGCTGCGCGCCGGGTTCCTGGCGCGCGAATCCATCGATCCCCGGATCGATCAGGTGGGGACGCGGCCACTCGTCGAGGCGCCGTCCCAGCCGCTCCTCCGCCGCGAGCACCGTCTGCCAGAGCGCCTCCTCGCTGAACCCAGGCGTGCGGCGCACCCGGTACGGCG
>JBGQLA010000269.1:0-7409 GCA_041499865.1 Deltaproteobacteria bacterium | reverse complement strand
TCCGCACTGAACCGGGTCCTGCTTCTCAGAGCTCGACTTTGCGGTCGGTGTGGTCGCGCCCGTCGAAGCGCATCAGCACACCCTTGCCGTCCACCCGGGTGACGATCCCCACCGGCCTGCGCCACATCGCCTGCAGGTTGACCAGGGTGTCCTTGGCGTAGTCGATGCGCAGGTCCACCCCGTCGTGGCGGTGGGCGAGAAGGAGCTCGCCGCGGTTCTCGAAGTTGCCGTCGATCACCTCGATGATTGGCTGGCCGAAGTTGGTGAGCTGCTGCAGCAGCTTCTTCTTCACCTTCTGGAACTCGCGGTCGAGGATTTCCCAGCGGTTCGCCTTCTCGTTGAAGCCGTAGACGAACAGCTTCTGCTCGGCGGCGAAGTCCGTGGTGAGGAACTCGTCGATGAAGGTGACGTCGTTGTAGTGCTTGCGCACCTCGAAGATCTTCTCCCGCCCCAGCCCCAGCTTCTTGTCCCAGGCGCGGCGCGCGCGCAGGTCGTCGCACTCGTCGTATTCCTTGCCAAAGCGGCCCTTGTTCCAGCGATCCTCGATGTGGCGCCAGAGCTCGATGCCGAGCTTGTACGGATTGATGGCGCCGGGCCGGGTCCCCATGGTGCCGGAGTGATGGTCGGCGTAGTCGATGATCTCGCTGTCCTTGAGGGCGCGCGTGGTCATGATCGTCGAGTGCCAGTAGGAGTTGTGGTTGATGAACCCGCAGGCGGCGTAGCGGTGCGTCTCCTCGACGGAGATGTCGTAGACGTCAGCGCGGCCGTGCGTGATCTCGACGATCTCGTCTTCCCACTTCTCTTCCTTGAACCACTTGCGCTGGTGGACGTAGTCGGTCAGCGCCTGCTGCTTGCGGGAGAGCCCGAACCCGATCTCCTCCAGGAACTTCTTCGCGGAAGCTCCCTGGACACACACGTGCCAGCAGCCGTCCTTCTGCGGCCGGCGCCGCGACAGGATACCGAAGTTGAGGAGCAGAAGCTGAACCTGCTCGCTCATCAGTTCGCTGGACGTGCTGAGAATCACGCCCTGCTTTCCCGCGTAGCCGTCGCAATCGAAATAGGCGCGAAGGAACGGAGCGACGACCTCCTCCGGAGACCGTAGAATGGCTTCTGGCACCTGCTTCTGCCGCGCGCTCGGCCCATGCGTGAGACCTATCGCCTCGACCAGGAAGTCCGAGAGCGTTTGTGAGTGCATCAGAACGCGGTAACGACCGTCATCCCATTTAATGGTGCACGTGAGCCCGAACAACTGCCTTGCAAGGGCCGCGAAGTGCTCGACGCATTCGTCGTCGCCTGTCGTCAACCCAAGGTTGCGTTTTACGCGGCTGATGTGCCCATCGCCGATCAGGTAACCGAGGAATGCGCCGAGATCGGGATTCATCTCGTCCGGCAGCGCAACGGATGCACGCTTCGAGGGAAGAGCCGACATGGCATTATCGTCGGAGAGGAATACGTCGGCCGCAGCAGCAACGGCCGTGGCACTTCTCACGTTTCCTCCATGCAGGAACTTGGCGAATGTCTTCGCATGGACTCCAGCACGCTGCGCCGCGGTTGCTTGTGTCATCCGCCTGGGCGCCGTCCATCGAATGCCCACGCGCTCTGTCGGCCAGATCCCGGCGCCGCCGGCAACGCGAACGACGCCACGGACCTTGAGTTCGTCGAGCCGCCGCCATGACCCGGTTGCGTCGAGAACACGATGATTATCGGAGCCCGTGAGCTTCAGTCCCCGGCGTGTCCGGATGGAAACTGTAGCGTGATCACGGATGATGTTTCGTCCATAGATCCGGCGAGCCGAGTCGCCGTCACAGACACTTTCACCGCGAGCGACGACGTCGCTCATCGGAACGAGGCCGTCCGGAGAAAACACCAATGATTCTCCATGGATACAGGCCCATCCTTCGTTGCAAATTTTCGTCTGCCCCTGCGGCGCGAAGTAGTACGCCTCCTCCCGGATCACCGCGAGCACGTCCGCTTCCCAGCGCTCCAGCGGCGCGTTCTCGATCAGGAACGCCAGCACGTCGCGCTCCGGCTTCTCCGGGAACTTCTTCTTCTGCGCCCGCTCGTCCTCCAGCTTCTTGCGCTGCTCGTCGAGGAACTCCTGCGGGTTGATGAAGTGCGACATGTACTCGCGGTTGGTCTTGAACCCGCGCACCTCGATGGGCTGCTCCGGCAGCTCGTCCCGGCTCTTCGCCGGGAAGTGCGGCGCGTGCTGGTTGATCAGGTTCTCCAGCGAGAAGCAGCGGTCGATGAACGTCTCCACCGGCTCGATGCCCACCTTGTCGATGATCCGGCGCAGGCGAGTGGCGTGGTTCGCCATCTCGTCCATCATCTTCCGGTTCGTGTGCTGGAACGAGTAGTTGTTCTTGAAGAAGTCGACGTGTCCATAGACGTGGGCCATGACCAGCTTCTGGTCCACGTCCATGTTCGACTCGAGCAGGTACGCGTACGAGGGGTTGTTGTTGATCACCATCTCGTAGATCTTGGAGAGCCCGTACTCGTACCCCTTGGAGAGCTGCTCGTACTCCATCCCGAATCGCCAGTGCGGGTAGCGGTTGGGGAAGCCGCCGTAGGCGGCCACCATGTTGATCTCGTCGTACCCGAGCACCTCGAAGATGGTCTCGTAGAAGTCGAGGCCGAATCCGCGCGCGTATCCCTCGATTTCACGCTGGATGTCGCTGAGGTGCGGGGGGAGCCGGGTGTCCTTGTTCTCGTTCAAGCTACGATCCCTTCCCGAGGAAGTCCTTGATCGAGTTGTAGATGGCGTCCTTGTTCGCGATCTCGGAGAGGGCGACGTTCTCCACCCCGTCGAAGGCCTCGCGCAGGTCCTTGATGAACTGCCCGCTGCCGTAGGGGCTCTCCACCTGCCCGTACGCGAACTGGTTCACCTTGGGGAGGATCTCTCCCTTGAGGAGCGTCACGCAGGTGCGGGTGTCGTCCGCGCTCCAGTTGTCTCCGTCGGAGAAGTGGAAGGGATAGATGTTCCAGGACCCCGCGTCGTACTCGCCGTCCATGATGTCGCGGCAGAGCTTGTAGGCGGAGCTGATCATCGTGCCGCCCGACTCGCGGGTGTGGAAGAAGGTCTCCCGGTCCACCTCGCGCGCCACCGCGTCGTGGATGATGTAGCGCGTCTCCAGGCCCTTGTAGTTGGAGCGCAGCCAGGTGTCGATCCAGAAGCTCTCGATGCGGACGATCTCCTTCTGCTCGTCTCCCATCGAGCCGGAGACGTCCATCATGTAGATCACCACCGCGTTCGACTGCGGCAGCTCGGTCAGCCGCCAGCTCCGGTAGCGGCGGTCCTCGCGGGTGGGGACCACGATGGGGATGGCGGGGTTGTACGTCCCGGAGGCGATGCTCCGCTTCAGCGCCTGCTTGTAGGTGCGCTTGAAGTGGCGGAGAGACTCGGGGCCGGTGGTGTGCACCCCCGTGTACTTCACCTTGGGGGTGGTGAGGTTCTTCTTCCCCTTGCTCTGGATCCGCGGCAGCGCCAGCTCCTCGCCGAGGATCTCCGCCAGCTCGTCGAGCGAGAGGTCCACTTCCAGCGAGTGCTGCCCTTCGCCCTGCCCCGCCTTGCCCTTGCCGTCGCCTTCCACCGCGCCGGGGGCGAGCACGGTCCCGGGCTGGCCGTCGCCCTGGCCGACGCCGCCCTGATCCTTGTGGCCGTACCGGAAGTGGGGAATGTCGATGGAAGGGACCGGGATGGTGATCAGGTCCTTGCCCTTCTTCCCGATCATCTCCCCCTTCTGGATGTACTTGCGCAGGTTCTCCTTGATGCGCCCGCGGATGATCTCGCGGAAGCGGGAGTGGTCCTGTTTGATCTTCAGCGGCAAGCGCACCTCCGGGGATCCAGTGTAGCCCCCAAGCGCCGCCGATCAAAAAGAGTCGTTCGGGCGCTTCTTCAGTCTTTAGCGTCGCCCCGGGCGAAGATCGAGGCCACGAAGTTGAGCACGTCGGTGGAGCAGATCTCGCAGTACCCGTAGGACTTGATCATCCGGTCCTTGACGATGTCGATCTTCTCCTGCGTGTCCTTGTCCACCACGCTGGAGACCAGGTTCTTCAGCTTGATCGAGTCCTTCTGGTCCTCGAAGAGCTTCAGCTCCAGCGCCTTGTGCAGGCGCTCGTTGGTCCGGTAGTTGAACGTCTTCCCCTCGATGGCCAGGGCGCCGATGTAGTTCATGATCTCGCGGCGGAAGTCGTCCTTGCGCGACTCGGGGATGTCGATCTTCTCCTCGATGGCGCGCATCAGCCGCTCGTCGGGCTCCTCGTACTGGCCGGTGTACTTGTTCCGGACCTTCTCCCGCTGCGTGTACGCCTTGATGTTGTCGATGTAGTTGCCGCAGAGCTTGGCGATGGCGTCCTCGTCGGCGGAGATGGCCCGCTGGACCTCGTTCTTCACGATGTCCTCGTACTCGCCCTTCACCACCGAGAGCAGCTCGCGGTCGCGCTTGCGCACTTCCTCGCTGGAGATCAGCGAGTGGTGCCGCAGCCCGCTCTCCAGCTCGTTGAGCACCATGAAGGGGTTGACGCAGCCCTCGCCCTTGTCGCTCACCAGCGCGTTGGAGATCTTGTCCTGCACGTACCGCGGGCTGATCCCTTCCATGCCCTCGCGGTTCGCCTCCTTGCGCAGCTCCTTGATGTTGTCCTCGGTGAACCCGGGGAGCGTCTTGCCGTTGTAGAGCTTGAGCTTCTGCAAGAGCGTCAGGTTGTGCTTCTTCGGCTCCTCGAGCCGGGTGAGCACCGCCCACATCGCCGCCATCTCCAGCGTGTGCGGCGCGATGTGCTTCCCGCGGATCTTGTGAGAGTTGTAGTCCTTCTCGTAGATCTTCACTTCCTCGTTGAGCTTGGTGATGTAGGGGATGTCGATCTTCACCGTGCGATCCCGCAAGGCTTCCATGAACTCGTTGTTCTGGAGCTTCTTGTACTCGGGCTCGTTGGTGTGGCCGACGATCACCTCGTCGATGTCGGTCTGGGGGAACTTCTTCGGCTTGATCCGGTGCTCCTGCGAGGCGCCCAGCAGGTCGTAGAGGAAGGCGACGTCCAGCTTCAGCACCTCGACGAACTCGATGATGCCGCGGTTGGCGATGTTGAACTCGCCGTCGAAGTTGAAGGCGCGCGGATCGGAGTCCGAGCCGTACTCGGCGATCTTCCGGTAGTTCACGTCGCCGGTCAGCTCGGTGGAGTCCTGGTTCTTCTCGTCCTTGGGCTGGAAGGTGCCGACGCCGACGCGGTCCTTCTCGCTGAGCAGGAGGCGCTTGACCCGCACGTGCGACATCACCTTGGCGAAGTCGCCCTTGTACTCGGTCATCAGCTCCCGGAAGATCAGCCGGGAGGCCGGGCAGAGATCGCCGCCCACCGGGATCTTGTAGCCGTTGTCCGGAGGACAGAGGTCGGCGAAGACCTTCTCCCGCCAGTCCTCGGGGATGAGCAGGAGCGGGTCCTCGTTCATGGGCGTGGGGAAGCGCTCGGTGTGCACCTGGCCGTCGGCGCCCTTCTTCTCCAGCACCCAGGTGAAGGTGTAGAGCGCGCCTTCCGGCGTGCGCGAGTACTCCTCCAGGCCCTTCTTCAACAGCCGCACGATGGTGCTCTTCGAGGAGCCCACCGGCCCGTGGAGCAGGATCACGCGCTTCTCGGTGCCGTACCCCTGCGCCGCGCTCTTGAAGACGTTGACCAGCTTCATCAACGGGACGTCGAGGCCGTAGACCGCGTCGCGGCCGCCGCTCGGCTCGTCGTGGAAGAAGTGGTAGCGGATCAGCCGCTTCTTGTTGTCGATATACTCGGTCTTCCCGTGGCTGAGGATCATGTCGTAGATGCGCTGGAACGCGGTGCGCGTCACCCGCGGGTTCTCGCGGATGAACCTCAGGTACTCCTCGAACGTCCCTTCCCAGTGGAGCTCCTTGAAGCTCGTCTTGTCCTGGAGCGCGGCGATTCGTGAAACGAAGGCCAGATCGCCGGTGTCGCGGAGCGTCGGCATGTCGACTGATCCCCTCTGGCGCCCACGGCGCCTCGGAACATAGCGAACCTAGCGCTGCAGCATAGGCCCTGCAAAGCGCCCTTCCAAAAAACCGCTCGTGGGGTGACAGAATTTCCGGGTCACTCGCGGCGCAGGTTAGACTGCATAAGCCTGGACGGCGCCGTGCACAACTTCATTCACTTGGAGTCGAAGCGCGCGCTGCCGGCCCTCCTGGCGTTGGCCGCCGCGGCCCGCATCGGGCCGCTCTTCCTCGGCTACGAGCACTACGGCGACGCGCCGGTGCGCATCGAGCTCGCGGAGCGATGGGCGCAGGCCCCGCACCTGTGGCACGGCTTCGTCGAGGCGTACCAGTACGGGCCCCTCCACCTCACCCTGATCGGCGCGCTCGTGCGCCTGCTGGGCGACCGTCTCGCCGCGGCGCGGCTCCTCTCGTTCGCTTGCGGACTCTCGTGTGTCTGGTTGCTCTACCGGATCGCCGAGCGCGAGCGCGGCCGGGAGGCGGCCGTCTGGGCGGGACTCGCGCTCGCCCTCTCGCCGCTGCACATCCAGTCCAGCACCACCGGCGCCAGCGAGGCCGTCTTCCTCGCCTTCTTTCTCGGCGCCCTGCTGCTCGCGCTGCGCGATCAGGCCCTCCTCCCCGCCCTGCTGCTCGGAGCGGCGGGGCTGGTCCGCTACGATGGGTGGCTGTACGTGCCCCTGTTCGGCGCGCTGCTGTTCCTGCGCTCGCGGGACCTTCCCCGCGCCTTGGGCTTCTGCGCCCTCGCGGCGGCCCCCGCGCTCTTCTGGATCTGGGTCAACGCGCATTGGGCAGGCGACGCGCTCGCCCCGCTCCGTCACATCGACGCCGACCATGCCCGGCTCGCCCAGCGCGCGATCGCCATGGAGGGCGGAATCCGCTTCCGGCTGCAAGGCCTCCTCTACTGGCCGTTCTCCGTCTGCGTCATCGCCACTCCCCTCTTCGGCTTGTTCGCGCTCTGGGGCTCCGCGCGCACTCTCTGGCGCCGGGAGGCGGGATGGGACCTGGTGGCGCTCGCCTGGATCCCCGCCGCCTGCTTCACCTTCCGCACCGCGGTGCTGGCGGACTTCTGGCCAATGTCCCGGTTCGCGATGGTGGCAGCGGCGCTCTCGCTGGTGTTCGCGCACGATGCGCTGGCGCTCGTCCGCGCTCCGTTGCGGGCGCTCACCGTCGCCGTCGCCGTCGCCACCCCGCTGCTCCTCACCGTCCTCTCCTGGAACCGCACCGGCGGGATCGCCGAGCAGGTGCGGCCGGTAGCGCCGATCGGGTCCCTGCCGTCCGGGATCGCCGAGGCGGCGGGATGGCTGCGGGCGCATGCGCGTCCCACGGACGTGGTGCTGCTCGATCACAGCGACTGGTACCTCGACATCCCTTTGGCGTTCGCCTCGGGCCTTCCCGAATCGCAGCTGATCCGCGCCTCCTGGA
>JBGQLA010000268.1:0-7414 GCA_041499865.1 Deltaproteobacteria bacterium | reverse complement strand
GAACGATGCAGCCTTGTAATCGACGCAGGCGTCGAACCCGAACTCGCCTGTGACCAGGTCGCATTTCAGCTTCCCGCCGGCGATCCCCACCGCGCGGCAGCCCCGCAGCTTCGCCAGCTGCCCGACCACGCTGCCGACGGCGCCCGCGGCGGCGGAGACCACCACGGTCTCGCCTTCCTTCGGCTTTCCAATCTGCGTGAGCCCGTACCACGCGGTGACGCCAGGCATCCCGACGCAGCCGAGATACGCGGAGGGAGAGATCCGGGAGACGTCGAGCTTCCGCAGCCCGGCGCCGCCGGTGACCTGGTACTGCTGCCATCCCGCCATGCCGGCGACGAAGTCGCCGGGCTTGAAGTCGGGGTTCTTCGACTCGATCACCTCGGCGACGGTGCCGCCGATCATCACCTCGCCGAGCGGCTGCGGCGCGGCGTACGACTTGCCCTCCTCCATCCGCCCGCGCATGTACGGATCGAGGGAAAGGTAATGCACGCGCGTCAGCACCTGCCCGTCGCGGACGGGCAGGACGTCGGTTTCGACGATGCGAAAGTCGGCTTCCACCACCGGTCCGCGCGGCCGCCTGGCGAGCAGGACCTGCTTGTTCTTCATCGCTGCTCCTTGCCTCAGAAAGTGCCGAGGCCTCGCCCCGCGTCGATAACGTGCAGCTGTCCGGTGACCTTCTTCGCCTCGAGCAGCGCGACGATGCTCGCGGCTACGTCCTCCGGCTGGAGGGTCGTCGCCAGCGGGCTCTTGTCGCAGTACGCCTTTCGCACATGCTCGTAGTTCGCGCCGAGCCCTTCCTTCAGCCAGCGCGTCTCCGTGAATCCAGGCAGGATGGCGTTGACGCGGATCTCCGGCCCGAGCGCGCGAGCAAGCGCCACCGTCAGTGCGTTCAACGCGCCCTTGGAACAGGCGTACGCGTAGGAGGAGCCGATGCCCATGCTCCCGGCGATCGAGGAGACGTTCACCACGGCGCCGCGCGTAGCCCGCAGCGCCGCCCGGCAGGCGCGCACCATCTGGTAGGCGCCGATCAGGTTCACCCCATAGATGCGGTGGAAGTCGTCCGCCGAGAGCGCGTCGAGGTCGCCCATCGAGGCGAACTTCGTCGTCCCGGCGTTGTTCACCAGACCGTCGATCCGGCCCCAGCGCTCCAGCGCGGCGCTCGCGAGGCGGCGGCAGTCACCGTCCTCCGCCACGTCGCCGCGCACGACCACTGCGTCGCCGCCGGCGGCGATGCATGCCTGCGCCACTTCCTCCGCCGGCGCGGCCTGCTTGCTGAAGTTGATCACCACGCCCGCGCCCCGGCTCGCGAGCGCCCGGGCAGTCGCCGCGCCCACCCCGCTCGACGACCCTGTGACGACGTAAGCCTGTCTTTGCTCCATCGCGCGGGACTCTTAGCGGGAGCGGCGGCCGCTGACAACAGGGGTGGCGGGATGTCTCGCAGAGCGGGTCGAGGTCCGTCGCTTCAGCGATTCGCCTGCAGCTGAGCCTGCCTTGATTGCCACTTGAATGGGGGAATGATCGTGAACATGCCTGTACGGCCGGCAAGGAGAGCTTTCCCGTCCCTGCGGTTCACTGACGGTACACCTCGGACGTCCATCCAATCCGTTCGGCTACCTGAGGATGGGGCAAGCCGTCGACCTCTCTGCGCTCGAGGGCGACGGCGATCACGATCGCGATCGCGACGACTAGGACGCGCAGGCGCGGGTCTGGGTGTTTCGCCAGCTTGCCTTCCTTCCAGGCAGCCCGTTGTGGGGGCAGCGATCGCCGCGTCTGCATGAGCTGCGCCGAGCCGAGGATCGTGCCGGGCGGATTGCGCAGCTCGCGGACGAAACAGCTGGATCGCCTCGTCAACGATCTGCTCCTCATCGTCGCGGGAATCCGGTATGCCTCCCTCGATGCCCAGCATGCCCGGAGACTCCGGTCTGGCCTCTCGCCTGCGCAACGTGCTTCGCGGCGACGTGCTGTTCGATTCCTTCAGCCGCGGCCGCTACTCGACCGACGCGTCCATCTACCAAATCGAGCCCATTGGGGTTGCGCTCCCTCGCAGCGTCGAGGACGTCGAGGCCGCGATCCGGCTCGCGCGCGAGGAAGGCTTTCCCGTCATCGCGCGGGGCGGGGGCAGCTCGCAGAACGGGCAGACGCTGGGGCGCGCGCTGGTGATGGACACCAGCCGGCACATGAACAAGCTGCTGGAGGTCGATGCGCAGGCCGGCACGGCGGTCGTGCAGCCCGGCATCGTGCTCGACGAGCTGAACCGGCAGCTGAAGAACACCGGCTGGTCCTTTCCCGTGGACGTCTCCACCTCGGCGAACGCGACCATCGGCGGCATGACCGGCAACAACTCCGCCGGCACGCGCTCCATCAAGTACGGGATCATGGTCCACAACGTCCTCGAGGTGGAGGCGGTCCTCGCGGACGGCACCAGGCTCGTCTTCGGCGAAGTCCCGGAAGACCTCGCCAGCCAGCCGCAGCGCCTCGCCGAGCTCGCCCGGAAGATGCGGGCGCTCTACGCCAACAACGCCGAGGAGATCGCGCTGAAGATCCCGAAGGTCCTGCGCAAGGTGGGAGGCTACAACCTCGAGACGCTGGGGGAGCGCCGGCAGAATCTCGCGAAGCTGATGGTCGGCTCCGAAGGCACGCTGGGCTTCTTCACGCGCATCAAGCTGAAGCTGAGCCGGGTGCCCAAGCACAAGGTGGGCGCGATCTGCCACTTCGCTCGCTTCTACGACGCGATGGACATGACCCGCTTCATGGTCGAGCTGGGCCCCACCGCCGTGGAGCTCGTCGACCGCACGATGATGGACCTGGCGCGGCAGATCGCGACGTTCCGGTCGACGCTCGAGAAACACGTGAAAGGCAGGCCCGAGGCCATCCTCCTCGTCGAGTTCGCCGGCGACGAGGAGGCCCCGCTCCTTGAGTCGGTGAAGAGGCTCGAGCAGCTGATGGCCGATCACGGCCATCCCGACGCGGTGGTGCGCACGCCCGACCCCAAGTCGCAGGCCGAGATGACCGCCGTGCGCAAGGCGGGCCTGAACATCATGATGTCGATGAAGGGCGACGGAAAGCCGGTGTCGTTCATCGAAGACTGCGCCGTTCCGCTCGATCGGCTGGCGGAGTTCACCGACCGACTCACCAACCTCTTCCACAAGCACGGCACCGAAGGGACCTGGTACGCGCACGCGTCGGTCGGCTGCCTCCACGTGCGCCCGATCCTCAACATGAAGGACGAGTCCGGCGCGAGGAAGATGCGCGCCATCGCCGAGGAGGCGTTCTCCATCGTCAAGGAGTACAAGGGCTCGCACTCGGGCGAGCACGGCGACGGCCTCAGCCGCTCCGAGTTCCACGAGATGATGTTCGGCGACCGCCTCGTCCGCGCTTTCGAGGAAGTGAAGGACACGTTCGATCCCAGGGGTCTGCTCAATCCGGGCAAGATCGTGCGAGCGCCGAAGATGGATGACCGCACCCTCTTCCGCTACAAGCCCGGGTACGCAGCGCTGCCCATCCGCACCGCGCTGGATTGGTCGGAGAGCGGCGGCTTCCTCGCCGCGACGGAGATGTGCAACAACAACGGGCAGTGCCGGAAGTTCGAGGCGGTGATGTGCCCGAGCTACCAGGCGACGCTCGAGGAGAAGGACGTCACGCGCGGCCGGGCCAACAGCCTCCGGCTCGCGCTCAGCGGGCAGCTCGGTCCGGACGCCCTGACGTCCAGCCAGATGAAGGAGACGCTGGACCTGTGCGTCGCGTGCAAGGCCTGCAAGCGCGAGTGCCCCGTCGGCGTCGACGTCTCGCGGATGAAGATCGAGTTCCTGCACCACTGGCACGCGCAGCACGGCCTTTCGAACAAGTCCCGCCTCACCGCCTACCTGCCCCGCTACGCGCGCGCGGCGAGCCGGATGGCGCCGCTGATCAACCTGCGAAACTCGTCCAGGCCACTCGCCGCCGTCGCCGAGAAGCTCACCGGCATGAGCAGGCGGCGCAAGCTGCCGGCCTGGCGCCGCGACATCTACCGGTCGCCGCCGCCGTCGAAGAGCACGGGCAAGGAGGTCGTCCTGCTGGTGGATACCTTCTCGCGCTACTTCGAGCCGGAGAACGCCCGGGCGGCGCGGGCGGTGCTGGAGGCAGGCGGGTACGACGTCATCGAGGACCGATCGAAGCGCCCGCTGTGCTGCGGGCGGACGTTCCTCAGCGCCGGCCTGGTGGACGAGGCGCGCGCCGAGCTGGCCCGCGTCGTCGAGGCGCTCGGACCGTATGCGGCGCGCGGCGTTCCCATCGTCGGTATCGAGCCTTCCTGCCTGCTCACGCTGCGCGACGAGCTGGGCGCGGTGCTCAAGTCGGACGCCATCCCCGCCATCGCGAAGCAGTCGATGCTCCTCGAGGAGTTCCTCGTCGCCGAGTCGCGCCGCGGCGAGCTGAAGCTGCGCTTCGCGCAGAACGGCAAACGCGAGGCGTACCTGCACGGCCACTGCCATCAGAAGGCGCTCGGGGCGTTCCCTGACACGATCGCCGCGCTGCAGCTCGTGCCCGGAGTGACGGTGAAGCCCATCGACTCGAGCTGCTGCGGGATGGCGGGCTCGTTCGGATACGAGGCGGAGCACTACGACGTTTCCATGAAGATGGCGGAGCGGAGCCTCCTGCCCGCGGTGCGCGATGCGCCGGCGGACGCGCTGATCGTCGCCGACGGGACGAGCTGCAGGCACCAGATCGAGGACGGCGCCAGCCGCGGCGCGCTGCACGTGGCGCGCGTACTCGAGGCCGCTTTGACCCGACAGTGACATGTGAAAACGAAGAGTGACGAGATGGCAGCCGATCGCGCTGATCTGCATCACGGCGGGCGTGCGGGCGTCATTCCTTCACGCAGAGCAACCTGCGATCGCGCGCGTCCAGCACGTAGACGCGGTCGAACCGCGACTCGATCCGCAGGTCCTCGATCAGCAGCGACGCCACCGTCTGCGTGATGCTCTCGCCCGTCACCAGCAGCAGCCAGAGCTGCGAGAGGCTCAGGTCGCGCGCATAGCCGGAGAGCTTCGCCTCTTTCCTGCGCACGGCCTCGATCACCCGGTGCGCGCCGTCACCCTGGAACGGACCGCCATGCATCCGCACGGAGGCGCGATCCGATCTGCGGAAGGCGAGCCGGCTCGGCCCCTGGATGCCGGCGGCAGTGAGCGCAGCGCCCTCGATGACGAGCTCCGGGTCCGGCGCCCGCCCGACGCGGGCGGCGAGCTCGGCGATTCGCCGGGCGAGCGGCTTCAGTTCCCGCGGATGGCTGACCAGGTAGCTCGAGCGCGCAGGGAAATCGACGTGGATGTGGAGAGCGAGGCTTCGCGCTTCCATCTCGGCCTGCAGCGCCTCCTCGAGGCGTCGTAGGTGAGGCCGGTGCGCCTGCAGGTCCTGATCGTACAGCTCCCCGTGCTCGACCCCGACGCGCCGGCCGGGGAGCACGAGCACGCAGTCGGGGCGGTCGCCGGGCTCGATGACCGCCCTGAGCCGGGCCATCTCCAGGAACAGCTCGATGTGCCGGCGCTCCGTGGCCTGCTGCAGGAGCTGGTTCTTCGAAGGCTGGGCCGCCGCTCTCATCGCGCCGCCGCCTTCCCCCAGGTGTCGCGGAGGGGAACGATGAGGTTGAAGACCGGAGCCCCGTCCTTCGAGTCCCTCGGGTCGGCGAAGTAGTAGCCCTTCCGCTCGAACTGGTAGCGCTCCTCGCGCTTCGCGGCCCCGAGCGCTCTCTCGACGCGGGCCCCCTCCACCACCTCGAGCGAGCGCGGGTTGATTCGGGTGCGGAAGTCGGTTTCACCGGCGCCGGGACTGGGGTCGAGGAAGAGCCGGTCGTAGAGCCGCAACGTGACCGGAACCGAGAGCGGCGCGGAAACCCAATGGATGGTTCCGCCCGCCTTGCGTCCGTCCTTCGGGTTGGCGGAGCGCGTGTCGGGATCGACGGTGGCGCGCAGGCCGGTGACCTCGCCGGTGCCCGGGTCCTTTGTGACGCCGGTGCAGCGAAGGACGTACGCGTGGCGGAGGCGCACCTCCTTGCCGGGCGAGAGCCGCTTCCATCCCTTGACCGGCACCTCCATGAAATCGTCGCGCTCGACGAACAGCTCGCGCGTGAACGGGAGCTTGCGCGACCCCGCGGCGGGCGCATCGGAGAGGAAGGGGGCGTCGATCTCGTCCACCTTGCCTTCCTCCCAGTTCTCCACCACCACCCTGAGCGGACGGTGGACGCAGAGCGCCCTCGGGACCGAGACGTTCAGCATCTCGCGCAGCGTGTTCTCCAGGAGCTCCATCTCGACGGTGCTGTCCGCCTTCGCCACGCCGATGCGATCGCAGAAGAGCCGGATCGCCTCGGCCGTGTAGCCGCGCCGCCGAAGTCCCGCGAGGGTGGGCATCCGCGGGTCGTCCCATCCCGAGACAAGGCCGTCCTTCACCAGGGTGTTGAGCAGCCGCTTGCTCATCACCGTGTAGCTGAGGTTGAGGCGGGCGAACTCGATCTGCCGCGGCCGGTGCGCGGCGCCGATCTGCTCGAGAAACCAGTCGTAGAGCGGGCGGTGCGCCTCGAACTCCAGGGTGCAGAGCGAGTGCGTCACGCCTTCGATCGCGTCGGATTGGCCGTGCGCCCAGTCGTATGTCGGGTAGATGCACCACGCGTCGCCGGTGCGATCGTGGTGCTCGCGCCGGATCCGGTACATCACCGGGTCGCGCAGGTTGAGATTGGGAGACGCCATGTCGATCTTCGCCCGCAGCGTGCGGGAGCCGTCCGGGAACGCGCCGTTGCGCATGCCCTTGAAGAGCTCGAGGTTCTCCGCGGGGGCGCGGTTGCGAAAGGGCGAGGGCGTCCCCGGCGTGGTGAGCGTCCCCCGGTTGCGGCGCACGTCGTCGGCGCTCTGATCGTCGACGTAGGCCTTGCCCTCGCGGACCAGCTTCTCGGCCCACTCGTAGAGCTGCGCGAAGTAATCGGCCGCGTGATACGAATGTTCGCCCCAGTCGAAGCCCAGCCAGCGGACGTCCTCCTTGATGGCCTCGACGTACTCCGCTTCCTCCTTGGCCGGGTTGGTGTCGTCCATCCTCAGGTGGCATCGCCCGCCGTAGTCGCGGGCGATGCCGAAGTTGAGGCAGATCGACTTGGCGTGGCCGATGTGGAGATAGCCGTTCGGCTCGGGCGGAAAGCGGGTGACGACCAGCGAGCCGCTTCCGGACGCCAGGTCCCCATCGATGATCTGGCGGATGAAGTTGCTGGGGCGCGTCCCCTCTGTCACGTGGCCCCTGCGGGAGGAAGAGTGGCTGGGGCGGTAGGAATCGAACCTACACATGGCGGGGTCAGAGCCCGCTGCCTTACCGTTTGGCTACGCCCCAACACGTCCGCCGCGAACTTTGGATCAGACCGGCCGCGCCAGCAAGCGCGGAATGAGGGCAGAGTCACCGG
>JBGQLA010000267.1:0-7455 GCA_041499865.1 Deltaproteobacteria bacterium | reverse complement strand
GCAGACGGACCCCGCCGGCAACTCCGGCGCGCGCGTCGCCTGCGGCGTTCTCCAGGCCGGATAGCGCGTGCGCGCAGCGAACCGCCTGCCGGCCTCGCGCTCGAAATGACGGCGACCACCCGGGCTTTGTCGATCGCGCTGACCTGCGCGTGCGCCACGCTGCCCCAGCGCGTGGCAGCGCCGCAGACGGACACGCCGCCGGCGCTGCCGAACCCGGACGAGAAGCCGAAGCCGGCGCCGGCTCCGGCTCCGGCGCGTCCAACTGGCGCCGCCAGTGGAGAGAAGCGCCCGCTGCACGAGCTGCCGTACATGCCGAGCCTCGACCTGGCCGCCCTGGACCGATCCGCGGATCCCTGCGTGGACTTCTACCAGTTCACGTGCGGCGGCTGGATGAAGAGCAATCCCATCCCCGGCGACCAGCCCCGCTGGAGCGTCTACGGCAAGCTCGCGGACGAGAACCAGCAGTTCCTCTGGGGCGTGCTGGAGGAAGCGGCGAATGGCGGCGCCTCCCGCACGCCGGTGCAGCAGAAGATCGGCGACTCTTTCGCGGCGTGCATGGACGAGACGGCGGTGGAAAAGCTCGGGGCCTCTCCGCTGCGGCTGGAGCTGGCGAGGATCTCCGCGCTGCGCAGCCTGACCGACATCGCGGAGGTCCTGCCGGAGCTGCACCTCGCCAGCGCGGGAAGCGGACTGATGTTCGGATTCGGCAGCGACCAGGACTTCGGCGACGCCACCCAGGTGATCGCCTTCGTCAGCGCCGGAGGGCTCGGGCTGCCCGACCGCGACTACTACGTGAAGGAGGACGTCAAGTCGAAGGAGATCCGGGAGAAGTACGTCCAGCACGTCGGCGAGATGCTCGGGTTGATCGGCGATCCGGCGCCGGCTGCTTCGGCGCAGACCGTCCTGAAGATCGAGACGGCCCTCGCCAGGGCCTCGCTAACGCGCGTGGAGCGGCGCGATCCCTACAAGCTCTACCACCGCATGTCGCGCGCGCGGCTGCAGGCCCTCACTCCGTCGCTGCAGTGGAACCGCTATCTGGCGGGCGCCGGCCTCTCCAGCGTGGACACCTTCAACGTCACCGAGCCGAAGTTCCTCGAGGCGCTGGAGGCGGAGCTGAAGGGCGAGGGCCTCGACGCCTGGAAGACGTACCTCTCCTGGCACCTGGCGCACGCCAGGGCGCCGCGGCTCTCCAGCCCGTTCGTCGAGGCGAACTTCGCCTTCTACTCGAAGGTCCTGCGGGGAGTGACGGAGATGCCGCCCCGCTGGAAGCGGTGCGTCCGCGGCGTGGACACGGACCTCGGCGAAGCGCTGGGCGAGGAGTTCGTGCGCCGGACGTTCTCGGTGAAGACGAAGCAGGACACGCTGCGCATGACCCGCCTGGTCGAGGAAGCCATGCAGGAGGAGATCGGGCGCCTCGACTGGATGGATGCGCGGACGAAGCAGCAGGCGCTGCGGAAGCTCCACTCCGTGCGCAACAAGGTCGGGTATCCCGACAAGTGGCGCGACTACACTGCCGTCGAGATCCGCCGCGACGACTACTTCGGAAACGTCGGACGGGCCACGGTCTTCGAGTCGCGCCGGCAGCTGGCGAAGATCGGCAAGCCGCTCGATCGCACCGAATGGGGGATGACGCCCCCGACGGTGAACGCCTACTACAACCCGCAGATGAACGACGTGAACTTCCCGGCCGGCGTGCTGCAGCCGCCGCTCTACGACCCGAAGCTGGACGACGCGCCGAACTACGGGAATACCGGCTCCACCGTCGGCCACGAGCTGACGCACGGCTTCGACGACGAGGGGCGCCAGTTCGACGCCGAAGGCAATCTCAAGGACTGGTGGACGAAGGAGGACGCGGCGAAGTTCGAGGAGCGGGTGCAGTGCGTCCGCGACCAGTACGCGCAGTACACCGTCGTCGACGAGATCAAGATCAACAGCAAGCTCACCAGCGGAGAGGACGTGGCGGACCTGGGCGGCACGCTGCTCGCGTACATCGCCTGGCGCAAGGCGACCGCCGGCCAGCGGCTGGTGCCCGTCGACGGGTTCACGCCCGATCAGCGGTTCTTCATCGGCTTCGCGCAGTGGGCCTGCGAGAACGACCGCCCGGAGAACCTGCGCGTCAGCGCCGTCACCGATCCGCACTCGCCCGGCAAGTACCGGATCAACGGCATCGTGGGAAACCTTCCGGAGTTCCAGCAGGCCTTCTCCTGCAAGGCGGGGCAGCCGATGGTGCAGGCGAAGATCTGCAAGGTGTGGTGAGCGACGCCGCACGCCGGCGCGTCCTGAGCGGGCCGCGTTCGCGCGGGCGTCGTGTTGCGCGCGGGCGACCCTTTGAGCGGCCGCTCCGGGCCCGGAACCCGGCGGTCCGGACCCGCATCTCATCGAGGTGCGCGTTCTCATCGCCGCCCTGTGCGCAACCGGCTGCGTTGGCGGCGTCTCCCCGGCGCAATGCGCCATCGACGCGGATTGCGGCTCGGCGGCCTTCTGCTCGCAAGGCGCCTGCATCGAGGGAACGCGGACGTGCCCGGTCCTGCAGCCCACCTTCTCCAGCATCAACTCGAAGTTCCTCCAGGTCGGCTGCGGCGTGGGCCAGATCAACTGTCACTCCGCCGGCTCGCCCGCCATCGCGAGCGGTCCCAGCTTTGCCGGCCACCCGTACGCGACGCTGGTCAACGCTCCCGCCGCGAACCGGCTGGGGACGGCGACCGGCCTGGTGCTGGTCAAGCCGGGCGATCCGGCGAGCTCGTTCCTCCTCACCAAGCTGCGGCTGGCCTCCCCCGCCGATCCGCAGTTTGGCAGCGGGCAGCCGGCGTCCGCGCCGGGCTCGACGTGCGCCGCGGCGCTGGCGACGATCGAGCAGTGGATCCAGAACGGCGCCGCGGATAACTGAGATGGCAGATTTCTCCCGCAGATCGATGATCCGCACCGCCGCGCTGGTGCCGCTGGCCGCGAGGGTCGCCTGCGTCCGCCGCGTCTCGACGAGTCGGTCGCTGAGCGTTCCGCCGGCCGTGGACGGCGACATCGTGGTCGGTCTGGCGCAGGCGCCCGAGCTCTCGACGGCGGGCGGCGCCGTCATCGCCCGGCCCGGCAGCCCGGCGGGTGGATACTTGGTCGCCTTCACCGGCGCCGGATATGTCGCGTTGCGCGCCGAATGCCCGCACGAAGGGTGCGACGTGGCCTGGGTCCCCGAAGATCGGGAAGTCGAGTGCCCCTGCCACGGCTCGCGGTTTGCGGGCGACGGGACGGTGCTCAATCCGCCGGCGCTGACGGATCTCACCAGCTTCCCGGCGGAAGCGGACGGACAGGGGAACGTGGTGGTCCATCTGTTCGCGGGCGACGGCACGTTCGCCGAGCGGTTGCGCGACGGGCAGCTGAGCTTTCCCATCAGCGAGTTCCCGGCGCTGGCGAACGTCGGCGGGATCGTGCTCGGGCGGCCGGCGGGATTTCCCGGTCCGCTCCTGGTGACGCGCCTGGCCGCGGGCGCAGTGCCCGACGCCGTCGCGGCGGTCTCCGCCGTCTGCAGCCACCTCGGATGCACAGTGCTCCCCGGCGCCGGGGTCCTGCAGTGTCCCTGTCACGATTCCAGATTCAAGCTGACCGGGGAGTTCCTGCAGGGCCCCGCCGGGACCGGTCTCCTCCGCTATACCGTCGCCTTCGACGGGACCACGGTGACCGTCTCCACTGCGCCGCGGGCCTGAGCTACTGCGCCTGGTTCGTCCCGCGGATCTCTCCGCCCGTGTTCAAGGCCGTGTGGATGTTCGTATACGTGTAGCCGGCGCGCATCTGGGCGACGAGCCCGTCGTAGTCGTTCTTCGCGACGCTCACCGTGCCGCCGGTTGCCGCCTGGACGTCCGCCGCGGTGAACGACCCCGTGTAGGTTCCCGATGCCGTCTTCGGGATCGCGCTGAAGGGAACCGCCACCTGTCCCGCGACGTCCGGCGTCCCCACGTGGATGTGGGCGGCCGTCGCGTTGCCGGAAAGACCTGTCCAGTTGACCGTATAGTTCACCGTGGTCCCGTTGATGGTGTACGTGGCGGTGCCGGTCGCCGCGGTCGTCTTCGCGGGCACCTCGTTCGCTCCGTTCATCGTAGCGCCGAAATGCGTTGCCGGACCGGATGAACCTCCGCACGCCGCGAGCGCAAAGGCCGCGGCGATGAAGCTTCTCTTCAGCATGGAACCTCCCTCAGGATGCGAACCGCCTCGGACATTGGATTCCATCGGTCGATGGAGGTTCCCCAAGGACAAAGGGCGGTTCCAGCGTGACCGGATTGCACTCGCACCGCTGGAACCGCCCTCCCCGGAAAAGGGCTGTACTTCTTGCGGCTCAGTGCAGGCTGGAGCCCGTGGCGCCGGCCTGCCGATTTCTCGCCGTCCAGGCGACGAGGCGCTGCTCCAGGACGTCGAGCGGCATCGCGCCTCCCCCCAGCACCTCGTCGTGGAAGCCGCGGATGTCGAAGCGCGGGCCGAGCTCCTTCTTCGCCCGATCGCGCAGGTCGAGGATCTTCAGCTGCCCGATCTTGTACCCGAGGGCCTGCGCCGGCCAGGCCATGTACCGATCGGTCTCGCTCTGCACGGTGGGTTCGTCGAGCCCCGAATTGGCGTGGAAGTAATCGACCACCTGCTGCCGCGACCATCTCTTGTCATGGAAGCCCGTATCCACCACCAGGCGGATGGCGCGCAGCAGGTCGTCCTGGAGGTGGCCGTACATGCTGTACGGATCCTGGAAGAACCCGGCGTCCTCGCCGAGCCGCTCGGAGTAGAGGCCCCAGCCTTCGATGAAGGCGATGTAGAACGCGTGCTGCCGGAACTTCGGCAGCGTGGGCAGCTCCTGCGCGATGGCGATCTGCATGTGATGGCCGGGCACGCCCTCGTGGTAGGCGGTGGTCTCGATGTCCAGGGTGGTGCGCTTCTCGAACTCGCCGGTGTTCACCATCACGTGGCCCGGCCGCTTCCCGTCCGGCGTGCCGTCGACGTACTGCGCCCCGGAGGCCTCCTTCTCGCGGTAGCTCTCGACGGGCATCACTTCCACCTTCGCCTTCGGCAGCCGGCCGAAGTACCGCGGCAGCTTCGCCCACATCTGATCGATGTACTTGCGGTACAGCTCGAGCATCTGCTCGCGCGACTTCGGGTGGAGCTTCGGGTTCTTCGCGATCGCCGCGTCGAACGACTTCAAGTCCTTGTAGCCGAGCTTCTTCGCGATCTTCAGCATCAGCGCCCGGTCGCGCGCCACCTCGCGCAGCCCGATCTGCTGGATCTCCTCCGGCGACATCTTCGTGGTGGTGGCCTGCTCCACCGCGTATGCGTAGCGCTCCTTGCCGTCGGGCAGCGCCCAGAGGCCGGGCTCGGCCCGTCCCGCGGGCGCGTACTCCTCCTGCACGAACTTGGTGAACTGCTGGTAGGCGGGCTTCACCTCGTCGCGCACTGCCGCCAGCATCTGCTCGCGGATGCGCACCTTGTCCGCGTCCGCGAAACCCGCGGGGATCTTCTTCGCCGGCTCGAAGAACGGGTTCTCCTCCGGCGCGGTCCCGCCGATCTTCGCCGACTGCCGCGCCACCTGCTCGAGCAGGTTCCGCGGCGGCATCAGCTTGTCCGCCATCCCCTTGCGCATCAGATCCGTGGTCTGCGCGAACGCGGTGGGAAGCTGGCGCAGCCGGGCGATGTAGTCGTCGTAGTCCTTCACCGTCTCGAACGAGAGCAGGGAGACGATCTGCGGCGCCTGGATGTGGATGCCGCCGAACTGGGTGACGGGCATCTCCCAGTCCTTGAAGCGGACGCCTTCCAGGTCCATCTCCATCTCCCGCACCATCAAGGCCTTGTTCAGCGCCTCCTGCTCCGGGAAGCCGGACACGTCGATGGCCTTGAAGCGGGCGAGGAACTGCCTCTCCTGCTCGAGCTCGGCGAGGATCGCTTTCTCCGACCGGTCGGAGAGCTTGTCGTTGTAGCGCTTGTCGCCGAGCACCGACGCGTACTCGGGATGTGTGCGCATGGTGTATTCCCACTGCTCGTCGAGGAGGTCCGCGAGCTGCTTGCGCCGGGCTTCGAGATCTTGCGGACTGGCTTGCGCAACCAGGAGGGCAAACAGCAGCGAGAGATGGGGCATGCGCTCCGGTACGCAATAGCGGACGCGGCATTTCACCGCTGCACACTCGGCGACGCCGCGTTCACATAAAACTGGAGTTTCGCCCCAGAACGTCTATGGGTGGCGGGTCAGGCGCGATGCCCGCGCCGAAAGAGAGGGGCGAATGACCTGGAAGTTCGTTTCCGCGGTGACGCTCGGCGCGGCGCTGCTCGCCAGCGCGCCGACGCAGGCCGCTTCGTGCAAGAAGGACTCCGATTGCAGCAGCGGGCAGGTGTGCTCGAACGGCACCTGCGTGAAGCGCGCGTCGCGCGCGGCTTCCGACGCGGCCAAGTCGGTGGCGCCGACGGACGAGTCGACGGCCGGAACCAAGCGAACGCCGTACATCGGGTGGGGCGGGATCGGGTTCTACAACGTCGGGGTGAGCGTGGACGTCCCCGGCTTCGGGACGGTATCGGGCAGCTCGACGTACTTTGGCTTCCACGCGGGCGGCGCGGCGAACCTGCTCAGCCTCACGCCGGATCTGCCGCTGGTGGGCTGGGCCGACATCGCCATGACGCTCGGCAGCGATCTCTTCTTCCCCTTGGCGGCCGGCGCAGGCGTCCGGTACGACAAGGCCGGCCCGGTGCAGCTGCTCGGCGGACTCGGCTTCGCGCTCATGCCTCACACCGGGGGTGGCACCACTCCGCTCGGCCTGCGGATCATGGGAATGGTGCTCTACCCGATTCCGCAGCTGAGCCCGAACCTCTCGGCGCAGGTGCAGATCTCGTACGACTTCCTGAGCAACGGCTTCCACCTCTTTGCCTTCACGGTGGGCGCCGGCTACGCGCTGTAGGTCTGGCCTGAAAGTCAGCTCTTCCGGCGCGCCCGCGTGAACGCTTCGCGGGCGCGCTTCTTCTTACTCCGCGGTCGCCATCTCCGGATTGATCCCGCCCAGCCACGACTGCGCGATGCTGGGCAGCGGCTCCGGCGGGAGCAGCCGCGGCGGAATGGCCAGCGGCGGCGGCAGCGGGCACTGCGTGCAGGGCCCGCGCAGCGGAATCACCAGGTGCTGCCCGAGCTGCAGCAGCGAGCGGCCCTTCATCCGGTTCACCTTCCGGATCGCCACCACGCTGGTCTTGTACTTGCTCGCGATCTGCCCGAGCGTGTTGCCCGCGCGGACAACGTGCACGGCGAGGTTCTGATCCGGCCGCATCGCCAAGAGCGGCTGGATCCGCCGCCCCAGCTCCTGCGAGCGGGGCGCGTAGAAGCGGACGTGGAAGTGATCGCGGTGGCTGCGGGCGTGCTTCACCACCCGGCCGAACACCTGCGCGAGCCAGCGGGCGTCCTCGCCGATGGAGAGCGCGTACTTGCGCAGCACGGCCTGGATCTTCCGGTCGACG
>JBGQLA010000266.1:0-7465 GCA_041499865.1 Deltaproteobacteria bacterium | reverse complement strand
CGACAATGGCGACGGAGGCGTTCTGCGGCCCGTAGTAGGTGCGGAAGAACTGCCGGATGTCGGACGGCGAGGCGGCCTGGATGTCCGCGATGTCACCGATCACGCACTCGTAATAGGGGTGCGGCTTGGGAAAGAGCAGGTCGCAGAGGCGCAAGCCGGAGGGGCCGTAGGGGCGGTTCTCGTAGCTCTGCCTCTTCTCGTTCGAGACCACGTCCCGCTGGATCTTCAACTTCTGCTCGTCGAGGGTGTCGAGGAGGTAGCCCATGCGGTCGGACTCCACCCAGAGGGCCGCGGCGAGCTGGTTCGAGGGGACCAACTCGAAGTAGTTGGTGCGGTCGAAGTTGGTGCTGCCGTTCAGGCCGGAGGCGCCGATGCTCTCCAGCGCCTGGATGGGCGAGGGCTGCACGTGCTTCGACCCGGAGAACATCATGTGCTCGAAGAGGTGCGCGAACCCGCTCCGGCCCGGCGTCTGGTTGGCGGCGCCGACGTGGTACCAGACGTCCACCGCGACCTGGGGAAGCCGGTGGTCCTCGCTGAGGATCACCGTCAGCCCGTTCTTCAGCTCGTACTTCTCGAACTTGATGACCGGGTCGGCGGCGCTCGCCGCGAGCGGGAGCGCCAGGGACAGGATGGCTGCGAGGCTGCGCATGTCGACCCTCCGGAAGGAAACGGCGTCCTCACCTCTACATTTCACCGGCCGAGCGCGTTCTTCGCCCACGCCTTGGCATCCTCGATCTCTTCGGGGATGACCATGTGGCCCATCGGGTACTCGTGCCATTCGACGGCGACGCCCAGCCGGACCAGCTCGTCGCGCAGCCCGCGTCCCAGGGAGATGGGAAGGAGCGGATCCTGCACGCCGTGCGCCGCGAATACTGGGAGGTTGCGCAGCTGGTCCGGCGGCGCGTGGTCGCGGCCCTCGAGGGCGCGCGCCACCCCGGAAAGGGAGAGCACCCCGGAGACGAGCTCCGGCCGGAGAAGGGCGACGCCGAGCGCGATCCCCGCGCCCTGGCTGAAGCCGAGCAGCAGCGGCCCGGGCGAGCCGGCGGCGATCTCCTCCACCGCGCCGATCGCCGCCTGCACCGCGCTGCGCGCCTCGTCGGAATCGAACGAGATCCGTCCCTGCGGGTCCTGGGAAAGGTTGAACCAGGCGCGCATCGGCCCGCTCAGCGCGATCGGGCCCTGCAGCGAGACCGCGCGGAGCCGCGGATCCAGCTCGTGGGCGATGGGCAAGAGGTCGCGCTCGTCCGCTCCGTACCCGTGCAGCAGGACCAGCGTGCGCGAGAGGCCCGGAGCACGCGGAGGCAACTCGATGGCGTTGAGCTTCACCTGGGCGTTCTACCCCGCCGCGGAGTGTTGCTCCAGCGGATCCGGCGGCTTCTGCGGCTCGATGCCGCGGCCGGAGAGGGTCGCCACCAGGAGCGCGAGGTCGCCGGGCTCGACCGGCTTGACGATGTGCGCGTGAAACCCGGCGTCGAGGACGCGCCGGCGGTCCTCCGGCCCGGCATAGGCGGTGAGCGCGCCGGCGGGAACGTCGGGATCGATCTCGCGCACCCGGCGGATCAGCGCGTAGCCGTCCTCGTTGGGAAGGCCGATGTCCGAGAGGAGGACGTGCGGGCGGCGCTCCAGCAGCTGGCGGACGGCGTCCTCGACGGTGCTGGCGGTGCGCACCTGCGCGCCGCAGCGGGCGAGAACGGCGGCCACCAGCTCCCGCGCGTCGGGCTCGTCGTCGACCACCAGCACCTCGATGCCGACCAGCAGCTTCTCGGCGATCGCCGGGGGGTCGGGGACGGCCACGGGCTCGCCGCCGTTCTGGGGCGGCGTCGGCGGCGCCTCCGGTGCGACGGCGCGGACGGGCATCTGCACGATGAACGTCGCGCCCTTTCCTTCGCCTTCGGAGTGCGCCTGCACCGTCCCCCCGTGCACCTCCACCAGGTGGCGGACGATGGCGAGCCCCAGGCCCAGCCCGCCCTGCGCGCGCGTGATCGAGCTGTCCGCCTGCCAGAAGCGGTCGAAGACGTGCGGCAAGAACCCGCGCGGGATGCCCACGCCGGTGTCGCTGACCGACAGGCGCACGCTGGAGCGGACGCGCTCGATGCGCAGCACCACCTTGCCGTCGCGCGGGGTGAACTTGATGGCGTTGGAGAGCAGGTTCCAGATCACTTGTTGCAGCCGGTCCGGATCGCCGCAGAAGTCCTCCGAGCCGGGCAGCAGATCGGGCGAGATCTCCACGCCCTTCGCCTCCGCCGCCGGGCGGACGGCGTCCAGGGCGGAGCGCGCCACCGCGTGCAGATCGGTCTTCCGCACGTTCACCCGCAGCTTGCCGGCGATGATGCGCGAAACGTCGAGGATGTCCTCCACCAGCTGGGTCTGCATCCGCGCGTTCCGCTCGATGGTCTCCAGCACCCGGCCGAGCTCCTTCGGCTCCACTGCCCCGGTGCGCAGCATCCGCGTCCAGCCGAGGATGGCGTTCAGGGGCGTGCGCAGCTCGTGGGAGATGGTGGCCAGGAACTCGTCCTTGGTGCGGTTGGCGATCTCCGCCTGCTGGCGCGCCTCCTTCTCGCTCCCCAGCAACACCTTGTTGGCTTCCTCGATGCGCTTCTGCTGATCGATGTCGGTGGCGGTGCAGATCCACCCGGAGATGCGCCCGTGCTCGTCGCGCTCGGGCACCATCCGGCAGAGATGCCAGCGCCAGTCCCCGTCCTTGCGCCGCAGCCGCTGCTCCCGCTCCAGCGGCTCGCCGGCGCGGATGGCCTCGCGCCACGACTTCCGCACCTCCTCCAGCTCCTCCCCGGGGAGGGCCTCGAAGAAGGTGATCCCGGCGGCGTCGCCGGCGTACTCGCGCCAGATGCGGTTGCAGTAGTAGATTTCGCCGTTCCGCCGGGCGGCCCAGACGCACTGGGGCATGGAGTCGGTCAGGCCGCGGAAGCGCAGCTCGCTGCGTTTCTCCACCTCCAGGAGCTCGCGCGCCCGGAGCATGGCCTGCTGGCGCCGGAGCAGCTCGGTCTTGCGCCAGAGATCGACGAAGACCGACACCTTCGCGCGCAGGATCTCCGGATCGAACGGCTTCAAAAGATAATCGACCGCGCCTTCCTTGTACCCGCGAAAGATGTAGGAAGGGTCCTTGTGGATGGCGGTGAGGAAGATGATCGGGATGTGCTTGTTCCGCTGCCGCTCCTTGATCAGCTTCGCCGTCTGGATCCCGTCCAGTCCGGGCATCTGCACGTCCATCAGGATGAGGGCGAAGTCCGACTCGAGCAGGCGTCGCAGCGCCTCCTCGCCGGAGTGCGCGTGCACCAGCTCCTGGCCGAGCGGATCGAGGATGGCGTCGAGCGCCACCAGGTTCGGCGGATGATCGTCGACCAGGAGGATCCGCGCGGGAGGCGCAGCCGCCTCCAGGACCTGGGTACCGCCGCCGATCAGCACCGGCGGCGGGAGCGAGGGCGACTTCGAGCTCATCCACCCGCCCAGAGCCGGACCAGCTCGACCAGCTTGTCGGTGTCGATCGGCTTGGGCAGGTAGTCCGACGCGCCTGCCTGGATGCACTTCTCCCGATCTTCCTTCAGCGCCTTGGCGGTGATGGCGATGATCGGCAGGGCCTTGCGCCCCGGGTCCTCGCGGATGGCGCGCATCGTCTCGTACCCGTCCATCTCCGGCATCATCACGTCCATCAGCACCACGTCGATGTCGGGGTTCCGATCGAGCGCGGCGATGCCATCCTTGCCGTTCTCCGCGAAGAGGACGTCGACGCCGTGGCTCTCCAGCACCCCGGTGAGCGCGAAGATGTTCCGCACGTCGTCGTCGACGATCAGGACCTTCTTCCCGGTCACGTCGTTGCCGTCCTTGCGCTGGTCGTGCAGCAGCTGCTTCGCGCGCGGCGGGAGGTTCTCCTCCACCCGGTGGAGGAAGAGGGCGGTGTCGCTGAGCAGCTTCTCCGGAGAGCTGGCGGCGGACTTGAGGATCACCGACTCGGCATACTTCTTCAGCCGGCCCTCCTCCTTCTTCGAGAGGTCCTTGCCGGTGTAGACGACCACCGGCAGGTGCTGGAACCTGGGCTGGGTCTTGATGTCCTCGAGCAGCCGCGCCCCGTCCTCGTTCACCAGCATCAAGTCCAGCACCACCGTGTCGTAGCCGCCGCTCTCGAGCTTCGCGATCGCCTCCTGGCCGCCGAGGACGGGGGTCACCTCCACGTCGTCCCCGCGGAGGAGATCGCAGAGGCTCTGCTGCTGGACGACGTCGTCCTCGATCAGAAGCAGCTTCTTCACCTTCTTCTCCACGAAGGTGGCGAGGTGGGTGAACGCGCCCTCCAGCGCGTCCTTGCTCACCGGCTTCTCCAGATAGGCGAAGGCGCCCATGGTCGCGCTCTTCTTGCTCTTCTCCACCACCGAGATCACGTGCACCGGGATGTGCCGGGTGCGCGGGTTCCGCTTCAGGCGGTCGAGGATGCTCCAGCCGTCCAGGACCGGGAGCTGGATGTCGAGGGTGATGGCGACGGGCTGCAGCTCGTTGGCCAGGGAAAGGCCGGTGTCGCCCCGGGTGGCCACCACCGCCTTGAACCCCTTTTCCCGCGCCATCCCCACCATGATCCGCGCGAACTTGAGGTCGTCCTCGATGATCAGCAAGACGCGATCGCCTTCGCGCAGGCGCTCGCGATCGTCCTCGATCGGACGGAGCACCATCGCGTCCGGCGCCGACGGCAGCACCTCCGTCAACAAATTTGCGGGGAGCGCAGCCTGCGGCGGCTCCTGGATGGCGTCCACCCGCCGGGCGCGCTGCTCGGCCACCGCGCGCGCCTGCGTGCGCGAGGCCTCGGTGTCGTCGTCGTCGCTCTCCGGACCGACGTAGGAGTCCGGCAGGTAGAGGGTGAAGGTGCTGCCCTGCCCCCGCTCGCTCCGGACGTGGATCTCGCCCCCGAGAAGGCGGGTGATCTCCCGCGAGATGGAGAGCCCGAGCCCCGTGCCGCCGTACTTCCGGCTGGTGGTGCCGTCGGCCTGCTGGAACGCCTCGAAGATGATCTTCTGCTTGTTCCCGGGAATGCCGATGCCGGTGTCGGTCACCTCGAAGGCGAGCACGTTGCGGGCCTTCTGCAGCACGTGGCTCTCCAGCCCGGCGCGGCTCGAGGCCACGTCCATGGTCAGGCGCACGCTGCCTTCGTGGGTGAACTTGAAGGCGTTGGCGAGCAGGTTCTTGAGGACCTGTTGCAGCCGCTGGGGATCGGTGCGGATGTGCGAGGGCGCGCGCGGCGCGACCTCGATCTCGTAGCGCAGGCCCTTCTGCTCCGCCACGGGCTGGAAGGTGCGCTCGAAGTAGTCGCGGAGGTCGCCCAGCCCGATGTCGCGCGGCTCGATCTGCATCTTGCCCGCTTCCACCTTGGAGAGGTCGAGGATCTCGTTGATCAGCGAGAGCAGGTCGCCGCCGCTGGCGTAGATGGTCTTGGCGTACTCCACCTGCTTCTCGGAGAGGTTCTGCTCCCGGTTGTCGGAGAGGAGCTTGGCGAGGATCAGCAGCGAGTTCAGCGGCGTCCGCAGCTCGTGGCTCATGTTCGCCAAAAACTCGCTCTTGTACTTGGAGATCAGCGAGAGCTGCTCCGCCTTCTCCTCCAGGCTGGCCCGGGCCAGCTCCACCTCGCGGTTCTTCACCTCGATGCTGGCGTTCTGCTCCTCCAGCTGCTCGGCCTTCTCCTCCAGCTCCAGGGCCTGCTTCTCCAGCGCCGAGTTGGTGCGCTTCAGCTCATCCTGCTGGACGGTCAGCTCCTTGGACTGGCTCTGCAGCTCCTGGGTGAGGCCCTGCGACTGCTGCAGGAGCTGCTCGGTGCGCATGTTCGCGCCGATCATGTTCAGCACCACCCCGATCGACTCGGTGAGCTGGTCGAGGAAGATCTGGTGGATGGCGCCGAAGGGATTGAAGGAGGCGAGCTCGAGCACCGCCTTCACCTCGCCCTCGAAGAGCACCGGGAGGACGATGATGTTGAGCGGCGGCGCCTCGCCGAGGCCGGAGTTGATCTGGATGTAGTCGCTGGGGACCCGGGTGAGGAGGATGGACTTCTTCTCCAGCGCGCACTGCCCGACCAGTCCCTCGCCGATGCGGAAGCGGTTGGCGACGCTCTTGCGCTCCTTGTACGCGTAGGTGGCCACCAGCTTGAAGACCGGCTCGGCGCCGTCCTGGTCGGCCATGAAGAACGCCCCGTGGTGCGCGGAGACCAGCGGGGTGAGCTGGGACATGATCAGCTTGGAGACGGTGTCGAGGTTCTTCTGGCCCTGCATCATCGAGCTGAACTTGGCCAGGTTCGTCTTCAACCAGTCCTGCTCCTGGTTCTTCTGCGTGGTTTCCCGCAGGTTGAAGATCATCTGGTTGATGTTGTCCTTGAGCCTCGCCACCTCGCCTTCCGCGCCGACCGTGATCGCGCGGGTGAGATCGCCCTTCGTCACCGCGGTGGCCACCTCGGAGATGGCGCGGATCTGCGTGGTCAGCGAGGCGGCGAGCTGGTTGACGTTGTCGGTGAGCTGTCTCCAAGTCCCGGTCGCGTTGGGCACCTTGGCCTGGCCGCCCAGCTTGCCCTCGATGCCCACCTCGCGGGCCACCCCGCTCACCTGCTCGGTGAAGGTGCTGAGCGTGTCGGTCATGGCGTTGATGGTCTCCGCCAGCGCGGCGACCTCGCCCTTGGCGTCCACCGTCAGCTTCTGCGCCAGATCGCCGTTCGCCACCGCGGTGACCACCTTGCTGATCCCGCGCACCTGGGTGGTGAGGTTCCTGGCCATGAAGTTCACGTTGTCGGTGAGCGCCTTCCACACGCCCGCCACCCCGGCGACCTCCGCCTGCCCTCCCAGCTTCCCTTCCGTTCCCACCTCGCGGGCCACGCGGGTCACTTCCGAAGCGAAGGAGTTCAGCTGATCCACCATGGTGTTGATGGTGTTCTTCAGCTCGAGGATCTCGCCCTTCACGTCCACGGTGATCTTCTGGGAGAGGTCGCCGTTCGCCACCGCGGTGGTGACCTTGGCGATGTTCCGCACCTGCCCGGTCAGGTTCGCGGCCATGAAGTTCACGTTGTCGGTGAGGTCCTTCCAGACGCCGGAGACGCCGCGCACGTCGGCCTGGCCGCCCAGCTTTCCGTCGGTGCCCACCTCGCGGGCGACGCGGGTCACCTCGGAGGCGAAGCTGCGCAGCTGATCCACCATGATGTTGATGGTGTCCTTCAGCTCGAGGATCTCGCCGCGCGCTTCCACGGAGATCTTCTGCGACAGGTCCCCGTTCGCCACCGCGGTGGTGACCTTGGCGATGTTCCTTACTTGTTGAGTGAGGTTGCCGGCGAGGACGTTCACGTTGTCGGTGAGGTCCTTCCAGGTGCCGGCGACGCCGGTGACCTCCGCCTGCGCTCCGAGCTTGCCCTCGGTGCCGACCTCCTTCGCCACCCGGGTCACCTCCGAAGCGAAGGACCGGAGCTGATCCACCATGGTGTTGATGGTGTTCT
>JBGQLA010000265.1:0-7509 GCA_041499865.1 Deltaproteobacteria bacterium | reverse complement strand
GGCCCGGCGAAGAACGGGCCGAGCGGCAAGACCATCATGAAATCGAGGACGTTGACGAACTGGACGGCGCCGATGAGGAAGATGACGGTCCGCTCGCTGGGCTGCCGGGCCATGGGCTGCAGATGCCGGCCTCGCCGCTGGGGATTCGCGTTCCGCAGGACGGCGGCGCCAGGCGGGATCGCACCCGCATCTGACTCTGCGCATCTTCACACCCATCCCGCCCGATGTGAGCTGGGAAGGAGCAACCATGGCGAAGACGATGAGGGCGATGCAGGTGTCCAGGCCCGGGGGTGCGTTCGAGCGGGTCGAGCGCGAGGTCCCCGAGCCCGCGCCGGGACAGATCCGCATCCAGGTGGAAGCCTGCGGGATCTGTCACAGCGACGCGCTGGTGAAGTCCGGCCACTATCCCGGGCTCTCGTTGCCACGAGTTCCCGGCCACGAGATCGCCGGTCGCGTCGACAAGGTGGGCGCCAACGTGACCGAGTGGAAGAAGGGCGATCGGGCGGGCGTAGGCTGGCACGGTGGCCATTGCTTCGTCTGCAACGCGTGCCGCAAGGGGCTGTTCATCAACTGCGAACGCGAGCAGGTCACCGGCATCAGCTACGACGGCGGCTACGCCGAGTACGTGGTCGTGCCGCACGAAGCCGCCGCGCGCATCCCCGAGAAGCTCGACGCCGCCGAAGCCGCGCCGCTGCTCTGCGCCGGCATCACCACCTGGAACGCGCTCCGCAACAGCGGCGCTCGCGCGGGCGACACGGTGGCGGTCCAGGGCATCGGCGGCCTCGGGCACCTCGCCATCCAGTACGCCGCGCGCATGGGTTTCCGGACCGTCGCGGTCTCGCGCGGCGCGGACAAGAGGACGCTCGCGCACGAGCTCGGCGCGCACGAGTACGTCGACACCGCGACCGTCGGGGCCGCGGAAGCCCTGCAGAAGCTCGGAGGGGCCGATCTCGTCCTGGCGACGGCGCCGAACAGCGAGGCGATCGCGGGGACCGTCGGAGGCCTGAAGCCGCGGGGCAAGCTCCTCATCGTCGCCGCGTCGTTCGAGCCGCTGAAACTCTCCGCCCTGGCCCTGCTCAGCGGGAAGAGCGTCGCGGGATGGCCGAGCGGCAGCGCCTTCGACTCCGAGGAGACCGTCGCTTTCAGCGTGCTCACCGGCGTTCGGCCCCGCGTCGAGGTCTTCAAGCTGGAGCAGGCCGAGGAGGCGTTCGCGAAGATGATGGAGAATCGCGTCCGTTTCCGCGCGGTGCTCAGGCCCTGATCCGCGGCGGCGCTGTCATCGCAGGCAGCGGATCGGATTCGAGGAGGAACGGCGATGAAGCCTGTCTGTGTGGTCGTCGGGGTGGGTCCCGGGAACGGCGCAGCCTTCGCCCGGCGGTTCGCTGCCGGGGGATACGCGGTCGCCCTGCTCGCGCGGAGCACGGAGCTCACGGAGAGGTTCGCTTCCAGCCTGGAGGACGCCCGCGCGTACCCGTGCGACGCCAGCGACGGCGCCTCCGTCGCGCGCGCATTCGATGCCATCCGCCGCGACCTCGGCGACCCCGAGGTTCTCGTCTACAACGCCGGCTCCGGCGTCTGGGGCACCATCGAGCAGGCGACGGCGGCGGAGCTCGAGTCGGCCTGGCGCGTGAACGCGCTCGGCGGCTTTCTCGCCTGCAAGCAGGTCATCCCGGCAATGAAGCGCGCCGGGCGCGGCAGCATCGTCTTCGTGGGCGCCACCGCGTCGCGCAAGGCAGGGGCGAGGTCCGCCTCCTTCTCCTCTGCCAAGGGGGCGCAGCGGAGCCTCGCCGAGTCGATGGCCCGCGCCCTCTGGCCGGCGGGCATCCACGTCGCCCTGATCGTGGTCGACGGTGTGGTCGATCTCCCGAGGACCCGGGAGCGGATGCCCGACAAGCCGGACCCGTTCTTCATCAAGCCGGACGACGTCGCGGAGACCGGCTTCCGGCTGACGCAGCAGGGCCGGTCTGCGTGGTCGTTCGAGGTGGAGGCGCGTCCGTTCGCGGAGACCTGGTAGGGCCTTCGGGAGCCCGGATCTAGTCCCACGGCAGCGCGCGGACCACCGCGGCGCTGCGGGACAGCCGGCGCGACCCCGCGCCGGGCTAGTCTCCGCGACGCTTCGCCGGATGCGCTTTCGTCCGGCGGTGCGTTCCGCGGGCGATCGCGCTGGCTTCTCGAATGCCCGCGGGCGACGGCGCGACCGACGCGCTCGCCTCGGCGTCTGGTTCGTCGAAGGGGGTGTGGCGCCGGACGGCAATCCACGCCGAGGAGGCATGCCGCCGGACCGCTGACCAGGTCTGCGAGAACGAGTGGCTCCGGAGTGCGGCCCACGTCTCGGCCAACGGTTTCTGCCGGATGCCGGTCCACGCCTCCACCGGCGTTCGCCAGCCAAGGGTGATCGAGGCTCCGACCCCCGCGACCAGCAACGCGAGAGCGACGGCGGTCGCGATGCGGCGCAGACCCCGCCTGCTCGGGCGCGGCGCAGCGGGTCTGCCAGGCCGCCTCGGCGCCACCTGCTCCTCCGGTTCCCAGGCCGCCGGATCGAGCGGCGACTCCGCGCGCGCCGGCGGCGGCAGCGGAAGCGACATGCGGCAGCGGGAGCAGACGCCGTCGTCGCCGGGGTCGGATGGATACAGAGCGCCACAGGTCGAGCACCCGACGACGGGAGATGGTGTGTTCATGCTTCGAATGTTAGCGCCGCCGCGTCCCAGGTTCCCTGCGAGCCGGTGCGACGGCGCCGCACTCCGGGGGATCGAGGTGTTGACGTACGGCACTTCCGCTTGGGAGCAGGACGTTCTGCCCACAGCTGCCCGGGCCTGTTTTATTGCACGGCCGCAACGTCGAGGCGCAGATGTGCGCGCTGTCCGAAGATCGTGGACTAGCCCGGCGCGGGGTCGCGCCGGCTGTCCCGCAGCGCCGCGGTGGTCCGCGCGCTGCCGTGGGACTAGACTCCGGAGGTGGACCCGGCAACCCTGCAGCAGCTGCGCGAGCAGAGCGGGCTGCGGCTCGACAAGGAGGGCCGCTTCTGGCACCGCGGCGGGCTGGTCGAGCACGCGCGGACGACCGCGGTGCTGCACCAGGGCGTGCACCGCGCGCCGGACGGACGCTGGGCCACGCGCATCGGCAAGGAGTGGGGCTATCTCGACGTCGAGGATGCGGGGCTGTGGATCCGCCGCATCGAGCCGGAGGGAAAGCGCCTGCGCGCGCAGCTCGCATCGGGCGAGTGGGTGGAGCTCGATCCCGCGACGCTGGCCGCGGGCGCCGACGATGCGCTCTACGCCCGCGTCGGCGGCGAGCGCGCCCGGCTGACGCGCGCAGCGCAGGTCTCCTTGAGCGAGCACCTGCGCGAGGACGCGAGCGGGTTCCTGCTGCAGCTCGGCGGCGAGAGCTTCCGCATCGGGAAGGACGGCGGCCCGGAACCGGTCCGGAGGAAACCTTAGACGTCCTCCGGAAGCTCCTCGCGCGGGTCGGCGTTTCCCGGAAGATAGAAGACCTCCTCGAGGATCAGGCCGTGCGGTGGCGCGGTGGGGCCGGCGCGCGTGCGGTCGCGGCCCTCGAGCAGCGCCGGCAGCGAATCGGGCGCACGGCGTCCGTGCGCGATCTCCACCAGCGTCCCCACGATGTTGCGGACCATGTGCTTGAGGAACGCCGTCGCCTCGATCACCACGCGGATGCGCGCCCCGCTCTGCTCGATCTCCAGCTTGCGGATCTCCCGAACCGTGGTGCGCGCGGGGCAGTCGGCGGCGCGCAAGGCGGAGAAGTCGTGCGACCCCAGCAGCGCGGGCGCCGCCCGGCGCATCGCGTCCACGTCGAGAGGGCGGCGGATCTCCCAGGCCCGGCCGCGCTGCAGGGGCGAGCGGACCGCCGTCTGGAGGATGGTGTACGCGTACCGCTTGCCGCGCGCCCACCGCCGCGCATCAAAGCCTTCCGGCGCCGCCTCCGCGTTCACGCAGGCGACGTCCTCCGGCAACAGCGCGTTCAGCCCCGCTGTCCAGGCCTTGAGCGGCAGCTCGCGCGAGGTCCGAAGCGACGCCACCTGCCCCCGCGCATGCACCCCGGCGTCGGTCCTTCCCGCGCCGGTGATCCGGATCCCCTCGGCGCAGAGCCGCTCGATCCCTTTCTCCAGCTCCTGCTGCACGCTACGCCCGTTGGGCTGCACCTGCCACCCCACGAAGGCGCTGCCGTCGTACTCCAGGGTGAGCTTGAGGCAGGTCACTTCGAGTCGTCTTGCACCTTCACCGTCGCTTTCGAAGAGGTCTCGGTGAACGCGTAGCGCGCGAGCAGCTCGTTGAGGTTCATGGTCTGCAGACCGCCGGACTTCCCGCCCGAGGGAAGGAAGACGATCTGCTTGCCGCGCAGCGCGTCCGCGACGCTCAGCTTCACCATCGTCCGCCCGCCCGCCCCGCTCATCGCCAGGTTGGTCTTGGCGATGCCCTGCGCCCGGGCCTTCTTCTCCGCCAGGATCGCCTCCGCTTCGCGCTGCGAACTGAAGTAATCGGCGTCCGCGTGCAGCTTCACCTGGTCGAGCGCGCCGCGCGCGGTGGCGATCTTCTGCGAGACCTGCCCTTTCGCGGTCTCGAGGTTGCGCAGCGCCTCCTGCTGCGCGGCGTGCCCCTCGCTCACCATCCGCTCCGCGGTCTGCTCCGCCAGCTTCTTGTCGTGGATCACCCTCTCGTATTCCGGATGGAAGTGATGCTCGCCGAGGATCACCCGTTCGACGATCACTCCCTCGGGGGCCAGCACCTTGGCGAGCATCTCCCGCGCCTCCTCGGCCTTCTGGAAGCGCTTGTCGGAGACGTAGTATTCCTCGCTGGTCATGGTGTTGAGCACGTCGCGCACCATGCTGCGGCAGGCGGGGCGCACCAGGTTCTCCTTCACCTCCTCGGTGGAGCCGCCGACGTGCTCGAGAATGAAGGGCGTCCTGGCCGTATCGATGCGCCAGGCCACTGTGACGTCCACCGCGATGTCGTTGCCGTCGTGGGTCTTGAACTCCACGTCGTCGGTCGCGTTCGGACGTCCGCCCTTCTGCGCGGTCCGGATCATCGCCAGGTTCTGCAGCGCGACGTTGTAGACGTTCCAGTCGGTGATGAAGGCCGGGAAGAAGTAGGTGGCGCCCGGCGGGTACGTCTCCTGCTGCACGCCGGGCTTCCCCAGCAGCGTGACTTTCCGGGTGAGCACGCCCACTTCGGTGGAATCGGTGCTGTGGAAGGTGCAGCCGGCGGTGAGCAGGAGCAGCAGCGCGATCTTCCGCATGGTCACTCCTTCACGTCGAAGCGCTTGAGCAGCGTCTTCAGATCGAGCGGGTTCATGCCGCCCTCCCCGTCCGTGGGAAGGACGATCAACCGCGTGCCCTTCAGCGCCTCCGCCATCCGCAACCCCACCATGTTCTCGCTGCCGAGGCCGCGCAGCGCCTGGTTCTCCAGCTCGGTGCCCTTCGCCTCCGCGAGCTTCACCAGCAGATCTCCGTCGGCCGCCTTCGTCCGCCGGTACAGGTCCGCCTGGGCCTCCAGCTTCTTCACCTCGGCCTCGCCGCGCGTCAGCTCCACCTGCACGGCGGCCGCACCCTCGGCGATGATCTTGTTCTTCGCCGCCGCCGCCGTCGCCGACTTCGCTTCCGCCTCGTTCTTGTAGACGGTCTGGTCCTGGATCTTCCGCTGCTCGATCGCCTGCTGGTAGCGCTGATCGTAGGTGTAGCGGCGGATCAGGACCTGCAGCACCTCGATGCCCTTGTCCCTCAGCTCCACCTCGACGGCCTTCTGCGCCGCGTGCGCCTTGGCCACCCGCTTGTCGCCCCGGTAGAAGTCCTCCGCGTCCAGCTCACCGAGCGCGCGGCGCAGGTCCTGCTGCGCGCGCGGGATCACCGCGCTGTCCTCGAAGAGCCGGCCCGGCCCGATGGTCTGCATGACCTTGAGGGGATCGGCGATGCGGTAGAGCACGGTGACATCCACCTGCACCGTGTAGCCTTCGCTGGTCTGGATGTTCACGCCCGGCGCCACCCGGTGGCCCTCCAGGTCCTCGCTCGCCTCGTTGTGCGAGTTGCTCAGCTCCAGGACCTGGAGGCGCAAGGGGAAGCGGTGCATCGTTTCCCCCACGCCGACGTAGTGCAGCCCCGTCCCGTACACCGTGGGGTCGATGCCCTTCCCCAGGCCGAACTTGATCTGCTTGACTCCCGCCTCGCCGGGCTTCACGTACGTGGTGCAGGAGCTGTAGCTGAAAAGCAGGACGACGAGCAGCGCCCCCAGCACCCAGAGCACGCGCGCTTTCTTTCCCTGCGGCACGCTCACACGCGGAACGTTGAGCTCCACTTCAACCTCTCTCTCGGGCCGCGATCGGCGGCGCCTCTGCGAGTCCGGAAGGCATTTCCAGCGCGTGGGTCAGCTCGGAGAGCGGGCGGTAGGTGTCGATCGTCTCGCTCGCGTGCCGCAGGTCCTCGATCAGCGCTTCCAGCTTCTTGCGCCAGCGCCGCCGGTGCAGCCACATCACCGCGTCCGGAAACAGCGGACCGAGCACCAGGAGGAGCGCGGGGAACCACTTCGCCTGGATGGGGATGTACGGCACCTCGACGCAGATGATGCCGAGAACGAAGCCGGCCAGCGCGAAGGTGGCCCGCGCGATCAGGTCGCCGCCGCGCCAGATGCCGTAATCGCGCTTCGCCAGCTCGATCTCGGAACTGGCGAGGGCCGCGTAGCGAGGCACGAGGATCTCGTCCAGCGCGCGGCGGACCCGCTGCCAGTATCCGGCGTCGTCGATGCCCAATTCCCGGAGCTGCTTCTCCATCACCTGCAGCTCACCCTCGGCATCCTTGCGCAGCGACGCCTCGACCGTTGGAGACCATTCCCGGAATCCGGGCCGGCGCAGCTCGAATTGCTCGAGGAGGAAGTGCCCCACCGCCGGAAGGCGGTACTTCTCGGGAACCATTCCCACTTTCTAGCACGCACCCCGGGGTACGGTCCGCGACCGCCGGGAGCGGGGGCATGGCACCCCGTCCTCGCGCCGCTTATTCTTGGGCCGTGATCATCGTCTTCGACGTGGACTGCGGCGTGTGCCAGGCCTCGGTGGCGTGGGCGAAGAAACGCGACCGCCGCGGCGCGCTCCAGTTCGTCGGCAACGACGTCGCCGAGCTGCCGCCCGGAGTCTCCCGCGAGGAGACCGGGCACACCGTGATCGTCCTGGACGGCCCGCGCAAGCTGGTGCGCGCCGCCGCAGTGGCCCGGATCCTGAGCGAGCTGGGCGGATGGGCCGTGGCCGGCGCCGTCCTGCGCGCTCCCGGCATCCGCCGGCTGGCGGACTGGGGCTACGACAGATTTGCCGAGAACCGCCATCGCGTCTCGGCAGCGCTGGGGATGCGCGTCTGCGAGGTCCCGGGAAAGAAAGCCTGGTCCCACGGCAGCGCGCGGACCCCCGCGGCGCTGCGGGACAGCCGGCGCGACCCCGCGCCGCGCTAGTCCCACGGCAGCGCGCGGACCCCCGCGGCGCTGCGGGACAGCCGGCGCGACCCCGCGCCGCGCTAGT
>JBGQLA010000264.1:0-7513 GCA_041499865.1 Deltaproteobacteria bacterium | reverse complement strand
TCCGCGCGCTCGAGGGTCACCCGGATCTGGCCGCCCTGCGGGGTGTACTTGATCGCGTTCTGGAGCAAATTCACCATCACCTGCTCCAGGCGCTCGCGATCCCCCTGCACCAGCACCGGCGCGGCGGCCCGGTGGAAGACGATGTCGTGGTTGCGCGTCTGCGCGCGGAAGTCGGCCACCACGTCGTCCACCAGGTCGTTCAGCTCCACGTCGCTGGCGCCGAGGAGCAGGCGGCGCGACTCCAGCCGCGAGATGTCCAGCAGGTCCTCCACCAGCTTCCCCAGCCGCTCCACCTGCCTGCGCGCCTTGCTCACCAGATCGCCGCCGATGGCCTGGCCGCGGGAAAGCCGCCGCTCGATGCTCTGCAGGTACATGGAGAGCGGGGTGAGCGGCGTCCGCAGCTCGTGCGCGGCGACGGTGAGGAAATCGGCCCGCTGCCGATCCAGCTCGCGCTGCTCGGTGACGTCCGTGTACACGACCAGGCGGCCCAGGTACTCGCCGGACGCGCCCCGGACCGGCGCGGTGACCCGCGTCAGGGCGCGGTAGCGCGGCCGCTCCAGCTCGATCTCGTCGTGGGACGGCGCGTCGCGGTCGGCGAAGATGCCCCGGACCCGGTCGAGTATCGCCTCGCGGTCCGCGGTGAGGGCCTGCTCCAGCTTGCGCCGGTAGATCTCCTCGAACCGCTGGCCGTACATGCCGCGCAGGGGCACCCCGAAGATCTCTTCCATCCGGTGCGACGCCAACTTCAGCGCGCCCTCCGCGTCGAAGAGCGCCATCCCGTTCGGACCGCCGTCGAACACCGCCCGCAGCTCGGCGAAGCGCCGATCGGCCTGCTCCCGCTCGTGCGACTGGCGGTCGCGTTCCGCCGCCAGCTCGCGCACCAGGCGCGCATTCCGCACCGCCAGCGCGGCGCGGGAGGCGAGAGCGTACGCGTAGTCGGCGTCGTCGCCGGTGTACTTGCGTCCCGGTTCGGTGGTGGCGAGGAGCAGCGTCCCGAGCGGGTCCGGGCCGTCGAACATCGGCGCCACGATGGCGGAAGTGAGGCCCACTTCCTGGAGGAGCCGGAACGCCTGCTCGTCGGGCACCGCGGCGCGCAGCATCGCGTCGGTGATCTCCTCGGTGACCACCGGCCTCTTCTGCAAGAGCGCGTTCCGCTCCCTGGGCTCCCTGTCCCAGGGGCGCGGCGGGAGCACCGCGTTGAGCTTCTGCTCCAGCTCGCGCTGCCGGGGATCCGGATGGTAGGCGGCGACGTTCCGCAGCGTGCCGTCCGGGTCCACGAGGGAGAACGCGCACCAGTCGTTCCCCATGGCGCCGGCCACCTCGCGGACGATGCGCCGGAGCGGCTCGATCTCGTCCGGACCCACGTAGTCGAGCAGCAGCCGCGAGACATCCGAGAGGATGCGCTGGCGCCGCTCCGCCTCTTCCAGGCGCGACCGCTCGGGTTCGGGCTTGGCCATCACCTTCCATCGGAACGCCGCCGGCTCTTTTTTGCAACCTTTGCCGACGCCGACGGCCGCGCTGCGGCCCTCGCGGTCTGGTATGGTGCGCGCCCCATGGCGGCGATCACACCCCAGATCGTGGCAGCGCACGGCCTCTCGCAGGACGAGTATGCGCGCATCCGCAAGGTGCTCGGGCGCGACCCGAATCTGGTCGAGCTGGGCGTGTTTTCCGCGATGTGGAGCGAGCACTGCTCGTACAAATCGAGCCGGCGCTTCCTCCGGCACCTCCCCACCCGCGGGCCCCGGGTGCTGCAGGGGCCCGGCGAGAACGCCGGCGTCGTGGACGTAGGCGGCGGGCTGGCCGTGGCGTTCAAGATGGAGAGCCACAACCACCCCAGCTACATCGAGCCGTACCAGGGGGCCGCCACCGGGGTGGGAGGCATCCTGCGCGACGTGTTCACCATGGGCGCGCGGCCCATCGCCTCGATGAACGCGCTGCGCTTCGGCGACCCGTCGCATGCAAGGACTGCCCGGCTGCTCGAAGGCGTGGTGGCCGGCATCGGCGGTTACGGGAACTGCATCGGCGTGCCCACGGTCGGCGGCGAAGTGGCGTTCGACGCCTCCTTCAACGGCAACTGCCTGGTGAACGCATTCACCCTCGGCCTGCTCAAGGCGGACCGGATCTTCCGCGGCACCGCCAGCGGGGTGGGAAACCCGGTCATCTACATCGGCGCGCGCACCGGCCGGGACGGCATCCACGGCGCCACCATGGCCAGCGCCGAGTTCGACGAGGAGAGCGAGAGCAAGCGTCCCACCGTCCAGGTCGGCGATCCGTTCATGGAGAAGCTGCTCCTCGAGGCCTGCCTGGAGCTGTTCAAGACGGATTGCCTGGTCGGCATCCAGGACATGGGCGCGGCGGGGCTCACCTCGTCGTCCGTGGAGATGGCCTCGCGGGCAGGCAGCGGGCTCGAGCTGGACGTCGACGCGGTACCGAGGCGCGAGACCGGCATGACCCCGTACGAGGTGATGCTGAGCGAGTCGCAGGAACGCATGCTGCTGGTGGCGAAGAAAGGGCGCGAGAAGGACGTCTTCGACGTCTGCGACAAGTGGGACCTCGCCCATGCCCTGGTGGGAAGGGTCACCGACACGGGCAAGCTCGTCCTCAAGTCTTCAGGAAAGATCGTCGCGGAGCTTCCCATCGCGCCCCTCACCGACGACGCGCCTTCCTACGACCGCCCGCGCAGCCGGCCCTCCTGGCAGGACGAGGTGCAGGAGGCTCCGGAGGTCCCGCAGCCAAAGAGCCTTCTCGGCGCCCTGAAGACGATCCTCGGCTCGCCCAGCGTCGCCTCGAAGGAGTGGGTGTACCGGCAATACGATCACATGGTCCGCATCGGCACCGCCCTGCGGCCCGGCGCCGGCGACGCCGCGGTGGTGCGGTTCACCGGGCAGCGCGAAGGCGGCGTGGCGCTCTCGGTGGGCTGCAACTCGCGCTGGTGCTATCTCGACCCGCGGCTGGGCGCGGCGCACGCGGTGGCGGAAACCGCGCGCAACGTCTCCTGCGTGGGCGGCGAGCCCCTGGCGGTGACCGACTGCCTGAACTTCGGCAATCCGGAGCGACCCGAGATCATGTGGCAGTTCGAGCAGGCCTGCCTCGGCATTGCCGACGCCTGTACCGCGCTGGACACCCCCGTCGTCTCCGGCAACGTCTCGCTCTACAACGAGACGGAAGGCAAGGCGGTCTACCCCACGCCGATGATCGGGATGGTGGGGCTGATGGACGATTGCGCGAGCAACGCCGGGTCCGGTTTCGTGTCGGCCGGCGATCGGGTGGCGGTGATCGGCGGCCTCGGGGACGGGCACCTCGGCGGCAGCGAATACCTCAAGACGGTGCACGGCAAGGTCGCCGGAATGCCCCCGCCGCTCGACTTCGCCCGGGAGAAAGCGGTGCAGAGAGCGGTGCGCCTCGGCGTGCGCGCCGGCGCGCTCAAGGCCGCGCACGACTGCTCCGACGGGGGCCTGGCAGTGGCGCTCGCCGAGATGTGCTTCCAGAGGGACCTGGGCTGCCGGGCGCGGTTGAGCTCCCCGCTCCGCCCCGACGCCCTGCTCTTCGGGGAGGACGCCTCCCGCGTCGTCGTCTCGTACGCCGCTGCCAGCCGCTCCGAGGTGGAGGCGATCTGCCGCGCCGCGGGCGCCACGCTGGAGGAGATCGGCCAGGTGGGCGGGACCGCCCTGATCATCGAAGGCCTGCTGGACGCGAAGGTCGCGGATCTCAAGGAGCCGTGGAGCTCGGCGATTCCGAGGTTGGTGGGCGAGGGCATCCACAGGGCCGCGCTTTCCGGCGTTCCGTGAGGTGGACACCCGGCTCCTCAGCGCAAGGTCCCCCGCGGACCTCGACGAGGCGGCTGCGCTGATCCGGCGCGGCGGGCTGGTCGCGTTTCCCACCGAGACGGTCTACGGCCTGGGGGCGCTGGCGCTGGAGCCGCTGGCAGTCCGGGCCATCTACGCGGCGAAGGCGCGGCCGCTGACGAATCCGATCATCGTGCACGTGCTCGGCGAGGACGAGGCGCGGCCGCTGGTTTCGCGCTGGCCGCTCGAGGCGCGGCAGCTGGCGGCCCGCTTCTGGCCGGGTCCGCTGACGCTGGTGCTGCCGCGCACCGACGTGGTTCCCGACGAGTGCACGGCCGGCGGCGACACCGTGGGCGTGCGTGCACCCTCGCACGCGGCCGCGCGCGCGCTGCTCGAGCGTGTGGGCGCGCCGCTGGCGGCGCCGAGCGCCAATCGCGCAGAGCACGTCTCGCCCACCACGGCCGCGCACGTGCTCCGCGACCTGAACGGCCGGATCGACGCGGTCGTCGACGGCGGCCGGTGCAGATTCGGGATCGAGTCGACCGTGATCTCGCTGCAGGGAACGCCGCGACTCCTCCGCGCGGGGGCGATCCCGCGCACCGAGATCGAGGAGCTGATCGGGCCGCTGGAGATCGGCAGCGCAACGCCGGTGGCGCAGTCGCCCGGGCAGCACCGCCGGCACTATGCGCCCGCCGGCCTGGTGCGGCTCGCGGCTCGCCCGGAGCTGGAGTCCGCCGCCCGCGCCCTCCCCGGACGCGTCGGCGCCCTGCTGCGCGGCGAGACTCCGGCGCCGCCGGCCATCGCGGTCGCAAGGCTGCCCGACGACGCGCAAGGCTACGCGCGCGGGCTCTACGCGGCGCTGCGCGATCTCGAGGACGCGGACTGCACCGCCATCCTGGTCGAGCAGGTCCCCGCAGGGCCGGAGTGGGACGCCGTCCGCGATCGGCTCGCCCGCGCCGCCGCGGCCTGAACGCTCTCGCCCGGGAATGACCGCCTTCAGGCGCAGGCGCAAAGCGCTGCCGTGGGACTATCAATGGCGCGGGGTCGCGCCGGCTGTCCCCAGAGCAGGGGGTCCGCGCGCTGCCGTGGGCTAATTGTAGGTCGCGGAGAACGCGATCGTCGTCGCCCAGGCCGTCCAGGTCGGCCCGTTCTGGCCCGAGTCCTCGTTCAGGCTCAGCGAGAGCTGGCCGACCACGCCGAGGCCCCAGTGCTCGCCGGCCCACCACTCCTTGCCGAGCGACGCCCGCATCCCCAGCCCCCAGTTGGTCGCGCCGGACATCCCGTTGGTCTCCACCGCGATGCGGGTGAGCGACGGCGAGATGGAGAAGAAGAAGTTGTCCTTCGTGTACGCGGTGTACTCGGGGCCGATCGCGAGCAGCGTCGCCGTCGAGTTGCCGCTGGCGGACGAGCCTCCCATCGACATCGAGGGATTCCTCACCACCGCCTCCCAGACGTGCAGGGCGAGGATGCCGTTCTCGGAGATCGAGACGCCGGCGGCGAACCCGAACGTCTCCGCGAGCCCGCTCAGGCTGGCGTCGTCGGAGGTCTTCATGGCGATGTAGCCGACGCCGAGATCGGGCCGGAGGAACCCGCCGGCATGGCGGTGGCTTTGCTCCTGCTCCTGCGCGGACGCCGCCACGGCGGCGGCCAGACAGAGGCCGGCGCACGACCAGATGAACGGTTTCATTGTCCCCCCGGTTCCTTGGAGGTGTAAAGGTACACCTGTTCCGGGATGGGTGCGAGTCAGCCCCAAACCTCCCGGAACAACCGGGCAAAGTTCTCGCCGAGGAGCTTGGCGATCCGCGCGTCCTTGTGCCCGCGCCGGGCCAGCATCAAGGCCAGCGTCTCGAAACGGCGCGGCGTGTTCAGGTCGGGAGCGTAGAGAAAGACGTCCGGCTCCTCGTTCGGCGCCGCGATGCCGATCTTCTTCCGCTGCTCGACGTTCTCGCGGTGCGCCCGCCGCACCTCGTCGGTGAGCACCGTCGGGGAGATGTTCCCGTCCGTGCCCAGGCCGACGTGATCCTCGCCGGCCACTTCGATGGCGTGCTCCAGGTGGCGGATCACGTCCTCCGCCGTCTGCTGCCCCTTGGCGCGCAGGTACGGCATGAAGTAGATGCCCGCCACTCCACCCTTCGCCGCGAGCGCGCGCAGCACCGCGTCGGGCAGGTTGCGGGGATGGTTGGTCAGGGCGGCGCACCCGGTGTGCGTGATCGCGCACGGCCGCGCCGAGGCGGCGATCGCCTCGGAGATCGTCCGCCACCCGCCGTGGCTGAGATCGAGCACGAGCCGCAGTTCGTTCACCTTCGCGATCACCGTCCGTCCGAGGAGGCTGATCCCCGCGTCGGAGGGCTCGATGCTCCCGTCGCCGAGCAGATTGCGCACGTTGTACGTGAGCTGCGTGATGCGCACGCCGAGGTCGCGGAGGATCCGCAGGCGCGGGGGGTCTGCGCCGATCATCGCCAGGTTCTGCGTGCCGAAGATCAACCCCAGACGGCGCGATGCCTTGGCGGCGTCGAGATCCGCGCCGGACTTCACCAGGAGGAAGGCGTCGGGGTGGGCCTCGATCTCGCGCTGCCAGTCGCCGATCCCGCGGACGCACCCCTCGAACGAGTCGGTGTAGCCGACGGTGACGTTGCAGGCGGTGAGCCCGGAGGCGATCGCGTCGGCCACCGCGCGGGCCGGAAGCGGCGCATCTTCCGCGCTCCCCGGCACTCCCGGTCCGCCCAGCGCGTCGATGACGATCGACCGCCCGTACGGCGCCCATCCCTCGGCGGCGCGCGCCAGCCTCGGCACGAGCGCCGCCGCGGCGAGAAAGGTCCGGCGCCTCATGTCCGGGCCAGTTCCCGCGCGATCCCTGCCGCGACGCGCGCGTTGTTGTCCAGCAGATCGAGATTCGCTGCCCGCGTCCGCCCGCCGGTCGCCTGCGCCAGCGCTGCCAGCAGGAACGGAGTGACCTGCTTGCCGGGAAGCTTCCGCGCCCCGGCCTCCCGGAGCGCGGTCCCGAGCGCCGCTTCCACCTCCGCGCGCGGCAGCGGCGAAGGCGGCGGGACGGCCACGATCACGCCGGACGCGCAGCCCAGGTCCTCCCAGTGCGCCCGCAGCGCCGCCGCGATGGACCGATCGTCGTCGAAGCGGTGCTCCAGCGCGATGCCGCTCCCGTCGGTGAAGAACGCCGGCAGCTCCGCGGTGCGATAGCCCCAGACCGGGATGGCGAGCGTCTCCAGCAACTCCGCCGTGGCGGCCAGATCGAGGATCGCCTTCGGCCCGGCGCAGACGACGCACACCCTCCGCCGCGCGATCTCCGCGAGGTCGCTGGAGACGTCGGGCGGCTCCGAAGCCTCCGCGCGGCGGTGGACGCCGCCGATGCCGCCGGTGGCGAACACCCGGATCCCGGCGCGCTCGGCCACCGCACAGGTCGCGCTGACGGTGGTGCCCGCGTCGAGCCCGTGCGCGACCGCCGCCGCGAGATCGCGCGACCCCGCCTTCGCCGGCTTCCTCGCAGGGTCGGCGAGGCGCTCGAGGTCGGCGTCGCGCGCTCCGACGATCACCCGCCCGCCGATCACCGCCACTGCGGCGGGCACCGCGCCCTGCGCGCGCACCGCCGCGGCGCACCTCTGCGCCGCCTGCAGATTCGCCGGAGGAGGAAGCCCCTGCGCGACCACGCTGGTTTCCAGCGCGACCACCGGCCGGCGCTCGCGCAGCGCCGCGGCGACTTCCGCGGAGATCTC
>JBGQLA010000263.1:0-7538 GCA_041499865.1 Deltaproteobacteria bacterium | reverse complement strand
GCTGCCTGCGCAGCTTCGCCGCCTACCAGTTCCTCTACTCCAACGGGCACACGCCGGCCCTGGGACAGACGCTGGCCGCGCGGTAGCTCACTTTCCTTCGTTGGCGGCGAGCACCCTCAGCAGATTCTCCCCGAGCAGCTTGCGGATGTCCTGCGGCGCCCATCCGCGCGCGCGCAACGTCGCGGTGAGCGCCGGCAGCTTCGAGGCATCCTCCAGCCCGACCGGCATCATCGGTGCGCCGTCGAAGTCGCTCCCCAGGCAGACGTGGTCGATCCCGGCCACCCGGACCATGTGCTCGATGTGGTCCACCAGGGTGGAGAGCGGCACCTCCGGCAGCTTCTCGCGCTTGTACAGCGCGGTCTTCTCCGCGTTGCGCATGCCCTTGGTCTTCTGCAGCAGCGCCTGGCTGGCGAGACGGAACCGGTCGTCGAGGAAGGTGGGGGAGAAATCGACGCAGGCGGCGCCGCCGTTGCTCCCCAGCGCCCGCAGCATCTCGTCGCTCGCGTTCCGCGGGTGATTGGAGAGCGCCCGCGCCGCCGAGTGCGAGAGCAGCACCGGCTTCTTCGCCTGCCGGATCACGTCCCAGAACAGCGCGTCGCTGCCGTGCGAGAGGTCGGCGACGATGCCCAGCCGATCCATCTCCGCCAGGACGCGCCCGCCGAACGGCGTCAGCCCGGTCTTCGCGCCCTCGGCGGTGGACCCGCCGATCGGGCTCGAGCTGGACCAGGCGAGGGTGAGATAGCGCACCCCGCGGTCCGCGAACGTCTTCAGATGCGCAAGCTGCTCCTCCTCGGTGCCGGGGAGGAGCAGGTGGCCGCCTTCCACTCCGAGCAGCATCGAGGTCACGCCCTTGTCGGCGTTCTCGCGCACCTCGTCCGCGTTGCGCGCCATCTGCAGGGCGCCGCCGCTGTCGCGCGCGACCTGCTGCAGGAGATCGATCTGCCGCAGCGCGGTGGGAAAGAACTGCGTCAGGTCGACGGATTCCGGATGAACGAAGATGGAGAAGAACTCCGCGTCGATGCCGCCCTCCTGCAGCCGCGGCAGGTCGACGTGGCGGGTATCGTGCCGCGAGAGCAGGTCGTACTTCTCGTAGAACACCGCCTCGGTGACGTCGGTGTGAGCGTCCACCACCACGGCGTCGAGGTGGAGCTGCCGGTCCTGGGCGGTCACTTCGATGCTCCTGGAGGTCGCGCACGCTGCGCAGAGGAGAGCAAGGGCGGCGGTTCGCATGCGGCGCAGTTTAACTGTCGCCTTGCGCGTTCTGTTCTATTCTTCGAGGGGTGAAGGAACGCCTGCGCAGCCTGCCGTCGGTCGACGAGGTGCTGGCGCGTCCCGCGGTGCGCGCTCTCGCCGAGCGGGTGGGGCGGGCGGCGACGAAGGCGGCGGTGCGCGCGGCCATCGCCGAGGCGCGCGAGAAGCTGCAGCTGGGCGGCGAGACCTCCGGCGAGCCCGTCCCCGACGCCCGCGTGCTGGAGCTGGGAGCCGCGGAACATGCGCCGAGGCTGCGCCGGGTGATCAACGCCAGCGGCGTCGTTCTGCACACCAACCTGGGCCGCGCTCCGCTGCACCCGGAAGCGGTGGCGAGGGTGGCGGCGGTCGCGGGCGGATACTCGAATCTGGAGATCGATCTCTCGACCGGGCGCCGCGGGCACCGCAGCGCGCACGTGGAGCCGCTGCTTTGCGAGCTGTTCGGCGCGGAAGCGGCGCAGGTGGTGAACAACTGCGCCGGCGCCACCCTGCTCGCGCTCGCGGCGCTGGGGAAGGGCGGGGACGCGATCGTCAGCCGGGGCGAGCTGGTGGAGATCGGGGGCGGATTCCGCGTCCCGGAGATCCTCGCCCAGTCCGGATGCCGGCTGGTGGAGGTGGGCACCACCAACCGGACCCGCGTCTCCGACTACGCCGCGGCGCTGGAGGCGAATCCCGGCGCGATGATCGTGCGGGTGCACAGGTCGAACTTCGCGCTCGTCGGCTTCACCGAGACGCCGACCCTCGCCGCGCTGGCTTCGCTCGCGCTGGAGAAGAAGGTGCTGCTGCTGCACGATCTCGGCAGCGGCGCCCTCGACCCGGCGCTCGGCGAGCGCACCGCCGTGCAGAGCCTGCGCGAAGGAGCGGATCTGGTTCTCGTCTCCGGCGACAAGCTCCTCGGCGGACCGCAGGCGGGCATCGTGCTGGGGCGGCGCGATCTGGTGGAGAAGTGCCGGAAGCATCCCCTCAGCCGGGCGCTGCGCGCCGACCGGATGCTGCTCGCGGCTCTGGAGGCGACGCTGCACCTGTACCGGGAGGGCCGGTCCGGCGAGCTTCCGGCGCTGGAGGCGATCAAGGCCGCCCCGTCCGGGCTGCGCCAGCGCGCCACGCGCCTCGCCCTGGCCCTTCAGGAAAGCGGCATCGCCTGCAGCGTGGTGGAGTGCGAGGGCCGGGTGGGCGGGGGCTCGCTTCCGCAGGCCCGGCTTGCCGGAGCGGGCGTGGCGCTCGAGGGAGATCCCGCGCCGCTCCTCGACGCGCTCCGCGAGGGCGATCCGCCGGTGGTCGCGCTGGTGCGCGACGAGCGGGTGGTCCTGGATGTCCGCTGTGTGACAGACATCGCGGAGCTGGCCGGAGCGGTCGCGAAAGCGAGCGGGCGTGCAACCGCGCAGAAAGGCGATACACTAGAGGAAGCCACCGAAGGTGGCCCAGAGCCTGTGCCACTGGCGGATCGAATGGACGATCCGCTGGACACGGAGGTGTAAGTGCTCGCGACGAGCGTCTTGGTCCTCAACCGCCTCTACCAGCCGGTGCACGTCACTTCCGTGCGCCGGGCGCTGATCCTCCTGTACCGCGGCGCCGCCAAGGCAGTGGACGAGCAGTACCAGACGTTCGACTTCGAGAGCTGGGCGGAGCTGTCGGCCGCCGTCCACGAAGAGTCCATCGGGACCACCCGGAAGCGGATCCGCGTTCCCCGGGTGATCCTTCTCCAGGCCTACGACCACCTGCCGCGCGCCCGCGTCCGCTTCAGCCGCCTGAACATCTACTCGCGCGACCGCAACACCTGCCAGTACTGCGGGCGCAAGCCGCAGCGCGCCGAGCTGAACCTCGACCACGTGATCCCGCGCAGCCGGGGCGGCGTGACCAGCTGGGAGAACGTGGTCTGCTCCTGCGTTCCCTGCAACCTGCGCAAGGGTGGGCGCACCCCTGACGAGGCGCACATGAGGCTCCTGCGCCATCCGGCCCGGCCGCGCTGGACGCCGTTCTTCCGCGGCCCGCCGCGGACCGGGGCGTTCTACCGGCAGTGGGTCCCGTTCCTCTCGCTGACCGACATGGCGTACTGGAACACGGAACTTCAGGAAAACGACCTCTAAGGGTAGATTCCGCGGATGGCATCGCTGATCGAGACCCCCGAGGCCGCCAACCGCCTCGCCCGCGCCATCGCCTCCGACCTCTCGCTCTACAACGAGGCGAAGATCAAGGAAGGCATCGAGAACGACACCTTCTTCACCGTGCTCCAGGACGAGATCGCCGAAGGGCGCGCGCACTACGAGAGCCGGGTCGACCCGAAGCTGCGCGGCACCTCGAACTTCTACGACCGGGCGCTGGTCGACGTGATCCTCGCGCGCAAGGGCCACATCAAGTCGAAGATCTGGTGAGCCCCCGGGGAAGGCCGTCGCGCAGGCAGCGCGAGCAGCAGCGGGACCCGGCCCGCCCCATCGCAGAAGAGCGCAGGTTCCAGGTCGAGGAGGGCGGCGGGCGGCTGGACAAGCTGATCGCGGCCCGGTTCCCCGACCTCTCCCGCGCGCGCGCGCAGCAGCTGATCCTCGAGGGGCTCGTCGACGTGGAAGGCGCAGCCGCGTCCGCGGCGGATCGGCCCCGGGCGGGCGCGGTGGTCCGCGTCCGTCTTCCGGAGATCGCTCCGCCCCGGCTCGATCCGGTGAAGCTCGACCTGCCGGTGCTCTACGACGACGCGCACCTGATCGTCATCGACAAGCCGGCGGGAATCGCCGTGCATCCGGGCGCGGGCGGCGAGGGAATCACCATCGTGCACGGCCTCTTGCACCAGGTCGCGGATCTCCGCGGCGTCGGGGGCGAGCTGCGGCCGGGCATCGTCCACCGCCTGGACAAGGACACCTCGGGGTGCCTGGTGGTCGCCAAGACCGAAGCGGCGCTGCGGATGCTCCAGGCCGCGTTCAAGGCGCGCGAAGTGGAGAAGGGGTATCGCGCTCTCGTGCACGGCACGCCGCCCGATCGCCTGGAGCTTGCCACCGCGTACGGGCGCCATCCCGTGCACCGCAAGCGCTTCTCTTCGAAGGTCCGGGAAGGAAAGCGCGCGGTCACCCGCTTCCGCGTGCTCGCGCGCACGCAGGAGGCCGCATTCCTTGACGTCGAGCTGTTCACCGGGCGCACGCACCAGATCCGCGCCCATCTCGCCGACCATGGCTGGCCGCTGTTCTGCGACGCGCTGTACGGAGGCACCCGGCGTGAGGGCCCCGGCGCCCCGGAGCCGGTGCGGCGGGCGGCGGGGGCGCTCGGCCGCCAGGGACTGCACGCGCGGCGGCTCGCCTTCCGGCATCCGATCACGGGCGCGCCAGTGGTCTGCGTGGCGCCGCTGCCCCCGGATCTGCGGGCGGCGCTGCGCGAGCTGGGGTTATCTTCCCTGGAGTGACGCTCGACGATCACGTTCCCGCGGTCCTGAACCGGGCGCGGGCCCTTCTGCGCTTGCCCGGAGGACCGCCCGCGGAGCTGGCCCGGGCCGAGCTCCGCGCGGCCGCGAGCGCCGTCCGCGAATTGCACGAAGGCCTGGTCGGAGAGCGCGCCCTGGCGAAGCCCGCGACGTACGCCGGCGCCCCGCTCGGCGCGTACCTGCTCTGGTGGTGGCCGCAGACCTACGTCAAGACGCAGGCGGCGCTTCGGATGGCGCCGATGCCGGTTTCTCCACGGATCCTCGACGTGGGGTCGGGCCCGGGCGCCGCGGCGCTGGCGGCGCTCGATCTGCTCGGGGGCGAAGCGGCCTGCTTCGACGCGTCGGAAGCTGCTCTGGCCGAGGCGCGAGCGCTGGGAATCGCGCGCACCACGCACGAGCTTCCGCGCCAGCCGGTCGAGCTCACCCTGGCGGCAAACGTCCTCTCCGAGCTGGAGGATCCCCTGGCGCTGCTGCGGCAGCTCAGCGGCGTCGTGGTGATCGTGGAACCCGCGCTCCGCGAGACCGGGCGCGCTCTCCTCGCGGCGCGCGATGCGCTGCTCCGCGAAGGCTGGTTCGCGCTGGCTCCCTGCCTGATGCAGCGGCCCTGTCCGGCGCTGGCCTCGCCAAAGGATTGGTGCACCGCCGAGGTGCGCTGGACTCCGCCGCGGTACTTCCAGCAGCTGGCCGATGCCACCGGGCTGCGGGCCGACGAGATGCTCTCGTTCGCCCCGCTGGTCCTCTCCCGCGCTTCCCCGCAACCGCTCCCCGGGACCTGGCGCGTGGTCGGCGTCGCCCCTCGCGAGAAGGGCAAGAAGCGGGTGTGGATCTGCGGAGAGGAGGAGAGATTGCCGCTGGTTCGCCTCGACCGCGACGCCCGCGCCGCGAACCAGCGCTTCGACGGCCTGCGCCGCGGAGACCTGGTGCGCTTGCGCGGGACGGAGCGCCGCGGCGACGGGCTGCGCCTCGGTCCGGAGAGCAGCCTGGAGAACGGCTGAACGTTCCCGACCTGCGGCGGATGCTTTCGCGGCCCGGGCGTGCTCCTCGGCCTCCGATCGCTGCCCATCACGCCGGACAAGCTGTTGTAGCTTGGGCGGGTGCTCCGCCTGCTCGTCATCTGTGGCCCGACCGCCTCGGGAAAGACGGCGCTCGCCGTGGAGATGGCGGAAAAGCTGGGCGGTGAGATCGTCTCCGCGGACTCCCAGCAGTGCTACCGCGGGCTCGACGCCGGGACGGCAAAGCCAACCCCCGACGAGCAGGCGCGCGCGCGCCACCACCTGCTGGACGTGGCCGATCCCGAAGAGCAGCTGGACGCCGCGCGGTTCGTCCAGCTCGCCGACGCGGCCATCGCCGGCATCGACGCGCGGGGAAAGCGGGCGATCGTCGCCGGAGGGACGGGTCTGTGGATCCGGGCGCTGCTCCGTGGCCTCCTCGACGCTCCCGGCGCCTCGCCGGAGTTCCGGGCGGCGCTGCGCGAGGAGTTCGACGAGCTCGGCGTTCCCGCGCTGCACCAGCGCCTGCAGGGGATCGACCCTGCGGCGGCCGCGAAGATCCTGCCGAACGACCGGGTCCGGATCGAGCGCGCGCTGGAGGTGCACGCGCTCTCGGGGAGGCCGCTCAGCGAACTGCAGCGCGAGCATCGCTTCGCCGGCGCGCGCTACCAGGCGCTGATCTGGTTCCTCGACCCTCCCCGCGAGGTGCTGCGCGAGCGCATCGATGCGCGCACCCGCAAGATGTTCGCCGGCGGTTCCCTGCGCCGCGAGACCGAAAGCCTGCTGGAGCGGGGCGCGACGAAGGCGCTGAAGATCATCGGGTACGGCGAGTGCGCCGATGCCTTGCGCACCGGCGACTGGGACCTGGCCGAGGAGCGCACGAAGGCGCGCACCCGCCGGTACGCCAAGCGGCAGCGCACCTGGTTCGGGAAGGATGCAGGACCGCCGCTGGACTGGCCATTCGACGCGGTGCGCCTTTGCGAGGTGGCGAGGCGGTGGTACGAGGGCGCGCCCGCCGGGCAGGAGAGATGAAAGGATCGATGGCCACCTACGCGCTCGACTTCGAGAAACCGCTGCTGGAGCTGGAGACCAAGCTCGCGGAGCTCAAGCGCCATGCGGCGACCGGCACCGGTTCGGCCAGCGCCGGCAGCCTGGACGGCGAGATCCGCCGTCTGGAGAAACGCTGCGCCAGGCTGCAGCAGGAGATCTTCAACGAGCTCTCGCGCTGGCAGGTGGTGCAGCTCTCGCGGCACCCGAACCGGCCGTACATGCTCGACTACGTCCAGCGCCTGTTCACCGACTGGATGGAGCTGCACGGCGACCGGTCGTTCGGGGACGACCAGGCGCTGATCGGCGGCCTGGCCCGGTTCGACGGCGAGCCGGTGATGGTGATCGGGCAGCAGAAGGGCCGGTCGACGAAGGAGAACATCCTCCGCAGCTTCGGGATGCCGCGCCCGGAAGGCTACCGGAAGGCGCTCCGCCTGATGAAGCTCGCGGAGCGATTCGGGCGGCCGGTGATCGCGTTCGTGGACACGCCCGGTGCATATCCCGGGATCGACGCGGAGGAGCACGGGCAGGCGGAGGCGATCGCCGTCTGCCTGGAGGAGATGGCCGCGCTCCAGGTCCCCGTGATCTCGGTGGTGATCGGCGAGGGCGGATCCGGCGGCGCTCTGGCGATCGGCGTCTGCAACCGTCTCTTGATGCTGCAGTACAGCTGGTACTCGGTGATCTCGCCCGAGTCCTGCGCGGCGATCCTCTACCGGGACGCGTCGAAGGGGGAGAGGGCGGCGGAGGCGCTGAAGCTCACGGCGCGGGACGCGTACCAGCTGGGGATCGTGGACGAGCTCGTCGAGGAAGCGCCCGGCGGGGCGCACCGCGATCCCGATCTCACCGCGCAG
>JBGQLA010000262.1:0-7552 GCA_041499865.1 Deltaproteobacteria bacterium | reverse complement strand
TGGTCCGCCAGCGCCCGGAGCTGGCTGAGCATCCGGCGCTCGAGGGCGATGCCCTCCTGCACGCTGTCGTCGCTGAGCGGATGGCGCCTCCGGGTCTCCGAGAAGCGCCGGATCAGCGCCTCGTCCGCGCAGTCGAGGAACATCACCTCCAGCTGGTGGCCCTCCTCGCGCACCTCGTCCAGCGCCGCCTGCGTCGAATCGAGGAACCGCCCTTCGCGCGCGTCCACCACGATGGCGATCCGCTGCACCTCGTCGCTCGCGCCGTGGCTCACCAGCTCGAGCAGCTTGGGCAAGAGCATCACCGGCAGGTTGTCGATGCAGAAGAACCCCAGGTCCTCGAGCGCCTTCGTCGCCGTCGACTTGCCGGCCCCCGAGAGCCCCGTCACCAGCACGATGCGGTGGGTGTCCGCGCCGCGCTTGGGAGGATTGTTCTCCTGCTCCGGCACCTACTCGACCTCGTCGCCGATCCCGCGGGTGAGCGTCGCCTGGGCGATCTCGCGGGAGAGCTTCTCCTGGAATTCCTTCGCCGAGTGGTGGCCCTGGAGCTTGAGCAGGTGGTTGCGCGCGGCCACCTCGACGATGGTGGTGAGGTTGCGGCCGGGCCGGACGGGGACCATGAGCAGCGGCACCTCGATGTCCAGCATCGCGTACTTCTGCTCCTCGACGCCGAGGCGGTCGTACTCGACCTTGTCGTCCCACTCCACCAGCTCCACCACCATCTCCACCTTCTTCCGCTCGCGCACCGCCGAGACGCCGAAGAGGTCCTTGATATTGATGATGCCGATCCCGCGGATCTCCATGTGGTGCTTGATGATCTCCGACCCGCTCCCGTAGACCGAGCCGCCCTGGCGCCGCTTGAGATCGACGATGTCGTCCGCCACCAGGCGGTGGCCGCGCGTGACCAGGTCCAGCGCAAGCTCGCTCTTGCCGATCCCGCTCTTCCCCAGGATCAGCACGCCCACGCCGATCACGTCGATGAGGACGCCGTGCACCGAGCTGCTGGCGGTGAGCGCCTCCTGCAGGAACTGCTCGATGTGATCGATGAAGGTGGAGGAGAGATGGCTGGTGCGAAGCAGGGGCACCCGCGCGTCGGTGGCCTCCCGCTTCATCCAGTCTTCCACCGGCAGGTTCTTGGTGACGATCAGGCAGGCGATGGGGAGCTGGAAGAGGTTGCGGACCCGCTTCAGCGCCTCGTCGTGCTTCAGCGTCGCCAGGAAGCTGATCTCGGTGTTGCCGAAGACCTGCAGCCGGTCCTTGTGGATGTGCTCGGTGAAGCCGCTCAGCGCCAGCCCGGGCTTCTGGATCCGCGAGCTGACCACGCGCCGATCAAGGCCGTTCTCGCCCGCGAGGAGCTCGAGGCGGAGATCGAAATCACGATCCTTGACGAGCTGCTCGACCTTGATCGAGTCCATCGAGAACGGGAGCGTAACAGAGCGCGGGTTTCTCCTCTACTCGAAGAGCTGCGGATGCCAGCGGAAGGTGCAGCCGGCTCCGGTCAGGTCCTGCTCGATCAAGGTCCCGTCGCGCCCGATCTGGACCGGGCCCCGCTCGAGGGTGGGCGCCGCCAGCTCGCCGCAGCTTTCGCCCCCGGGCAGGAAGAGGCGGAACCGCTCGCCGGCCCCCTGCTCCCGCAGGGCGTACCCCTTGAGTCCGGGGAGAATGAAGAACTCCCGCAGGTTCCGGCCATCGAGCCAGTCCGGAGCGGCGATGAACGCCGTGCCCCGCGGCCCGACCACGTTCGCGATCGAGTGGCTCGCGTCCAGGCTGCTGGTCTCGACCGCCAGGCCGCCGTCCAGCAGCGGGTAGAAGCGGTGGATCCGGCAGGTCCCCGGAGCGAACCCGGCCGAGACCGCCTTGCCGGCGCGGTCCAGCCAGACCGCGCGGCACGGGCGATCGGCGAACGCGAAGACGACCAGCGTATCGCCTCCGGTGGAGACGCCCGCCACCCACGAGACCTGCGTGTCCGGCTCCGCGGAGGCGACGGCCCCGTTCGCCGACAGGCTGCCTTGCGCGTCGAAGCGCTGGAACTCGAGGGTGGACGCGGCGCTCTCCCGCGTCACCGCGAATGCCACCGTCCCACCCGACGGGTCGGCGACGGCGACTCCCTCGGCCTCGCGCGCGAGCGTGTGCGAGATCGACACCTCCTTGCCGTCGCCGGCGATGTTGTGGAGGTCGATCTCGCGCGCGTCGCCGGTGAACTCGATCCCGGTGAAGCCGTCCGGCTGCGCCAGCAGCGACACCGGGCCGAGGCCGCTGGCCCACTCCTGGAGTCTCAGCCGCGCGCCGTCCGACGCGCCATAGAACGCCCACGCCGCGCGGTGAATCCCGCTCGCGTCGTAGGTCGCGATCCGCAGCGGGACGGTGCCACCCTCATCGGGCTGCGCGGCGGAGCAGATCTCGCTCGGGTCGCCCACGTCCAGGTTCACGACGACCGGTGCGCCGGCGTCGGTGGAAACGAGTCCGGCGCAGCCGGTCGCTCCGCCATCGATCCCGGCATCCGGTCCCGCGTCCGGCGGGCCGGCGTCGGGCGGCGTGACCCCACCGTCCGGAGCGGAACCCGCGTCGGGTGTGGACGTTCCCGCATCCTGGGCCGGCGGCGCGACCGCGGCAGCCGACGTCGTGCCGCCGCCACAGCCTGCGGCCGTGCACACCGCGGCGACCAGAGCCCCTGCCAGGCGCATCGGCGGATCCCCCGCCTGGACGGTGTGCATCCGGCGGAGTTGCGTCACCCTACGGGCAGGCGAGCAGGCGCCTGCGGGGTTATCGGTTCAGTACTTGGCGTCTTCTTCGGCGATCAGCCGGAAGATCCCGTCGTCGCCCTGGGCGGAGAGGATCGCCTGCCGGAACTGCGGTTGCTTGAACAGGCGCGAGATCCGCGCCAGCGCCTTCAGGTGCAGCCCGGCGGAGTTGTCCGGCGCGAACAGCACGAAGAAGAGGTACGTCGGCTTTCCGTCGATGGCGGCGAAGTCCACGCCCGCGCGCTTGCGCCCGAAGGCGGCGAGCAGACCGGGCAGGCCGGGCAGCTTGCCGTGCGGAATCGCCACCCCGTCGCCGATGCCGGTGGAACCGAGCTTCTCGCGGTCGAGCAGCGTGTCGGTGAGCTTCTGCGCCGAGAGCGACGGGTACGCCCTGGCGAGCCCGGCGCAGAGCTCGCTGAGCACGCCCGCCTTGTCGGCGGCGGCAAGGTCCGGGAAGACCAGATCCTCGCGCAGGAACTCCGCGATGCGCATCGCGGCGAGCTTACTTCACTTCGCGGCCAGTTGCTGCTCCACGACGGCCGCGCCGTCCGGAGCGATCAGCCCGAAGTTGCCGTCCTTGCGGCGGTAGATGACGTTCACCTCGGAGCTCCCCGGCCGGGTGAAGACGAGGAAGTCGTTGTTCAGCAGGTCCATCTGCACCAGCGCTTCCTCCACGCTCATCGGCTTGGCGAGGAACTCGTCGCGGCGGATCATCTCGGGCTGCAGGCCGTCGAGCTCTTCTTTGGCGGAGAACACCTCGTAGCGCACGCGCACCGGGCCTGCCTCGTGGATGTGGGCGGGGCGGTGGTTCTTCAGCCGCTCCTTGTGCTTCTTCAGCTGCCGCTCGATCTTGTCGATCGCCATGTCGATCGAGGCGTACATGTCCTCCGACTTCTCCTTGCCCCGGACGTGGAAGTGGCCGGCGTGCAGGTTGATGTCGGCGTGGTGCAGGTACCGCTCGAGCGATAGCGTGACGTGCCCCTCGGTCACCTTGTCCAGGTACTTGTCGACCACCTTTCCCAGCTTGTCCTGCACGTGGTTCCGCAGTGCGTCGGTGGCGAACATGTTCCGGAAGGTGATGTTGACCTGCATGAGTGACCCCCGAGACCAGGGTGTACATTCTAAGAAGCGTAGCCGCTGCGCCTGCCTTCGGCAGGCCGGCGGCTAGAAGAACCTCTTCCGTTTGCTGGATGGCAGGATTCCGAGCACCTCCCGGTATTTCGCGACCGTGCGGCGGGCGATGTCAACGTTCTGGGAGCGGAGAATTTCCACTATCTTCTGATCGCTGTACGGCTTGTCGCCCGGCTCCGCGGCGACGATCTGCTTGATCTGGTCCTTCACCGCCTCGCTGGCGATGTCCTCGCCGCCGTTGGCGCGCGCGATCGAGGAGTTGAAGAAGAACTTCAGCTCGTAGATCCCCTGCGGGGTGTGCACGTACTTGTTGGTGGTGACGCGCGAAACCGTGCTCTCGTGCATCCCGATGTCCTCGGCCACGTCGCGGAGGATGAGCGGCTTGAGGAAGGCGATCCCCTTGTCGAGGAATTCGCGCTGGAACTTGATGATCGAGTCGGCCACCTTGACGATGGTCCGCTGCCGCTGGTGGATGGAGCGGATCAGCCAGACCGCGGAGCGCAGCTTCTCCTGGATGTACTCCTTGCTCTTGGCGCTGGCGCCGTTCTTCAGCGCGTTCCGGTAGTGCTGCGAGATGCGGAGCTTGGAGAGGCCGTCGTCGTTGAGCACGGTGACGTAGTCTTCGCCGATCTTGTGGATGTAGACGTCCGGCGTGATGTACTGGGGCTCCTCGCCGGAGTAGTTGCGCCCGGGCTTCGGGTCCAGGTGGCAGAGCAGCTTGATCGCCGCCACCACCTCTTCCAGCGAAACCTGAAGGTCGCGGGCGATGGCCTGGTACTTCTTCGACTCCACGTTCTTCAGGTGCTTGCGGATGATCGAAGGCAAGAGCTCCGCGTCGGGATCGTCCTTCCCCTCGCCGTCAGTGATGAAGGCCTTGGCCTGCACCAGCAGGCACTCGCGCAGGTCGCGCGCCGCGCAGCCCACCGGGTCGAAGCGCTGGACGATCTTCAGCACCTTCTCGGCGGTGGCGCCCCCGACGCCCGCTTCCAGCGCCAGAAGGATCAGCGGATCGCACTCGCTCTTCGGCTTGCGCGCTTCCTGCGCGCGGCGCAGCGCTTCCAGCGCCTCGGGCGCGACGGCCGGCACTTCCACGGGCTTGTCGGGATCGACGGGGGACGGGTCCGGCTCGAACAGCGGGATGGTGGGCTGCAGATCCGGGTCCACCACCAGGTAGCCGTCGCGGTTCAGGTTGCCGATGATCAGCGCGCCGATCCGCTCCTCTTCGGCGGTGAGCCCCGCCATCCGCAGCTGCTCCATCAGGCGGCCGGAGAGGTTCTGCTCCCGGGTGAGCGTGCTCTCGATGGACGGCATGTCCTCGGAGTTGAAGCCCCCGCCGGAAGGAGCGGTGTGCTGCGTCTGGTAGTTGTCGAGGTACTGCTCCCAGTCGATCTCGTCGCGCTTGACCTCGCCCTCGGCCGCCTTCTTCAGATCGGGCTGGGCGGCGACCGGCGTCTCGGGAAGGATCTCGCTCGCCTCGATGCTCTCGTTCAGGGTGGAGACCAGCTCCGCCGGCGCCTCGTTCAGCTCCGTCTCCGCGCCGCTCTCGGGCTCTTCGAGCAGCGGGTTTTGCTCCATCTCGGAGCGGATCAGGTCCACCAACTCCAGGCGCGAGAGCTGCAACAGCTTGATCGCCTGCTGCAGCTGGGGAGTCATCACCAGCTGCTGCGACAATCTCAGGCTTTGCTTGAGCTCCAACGCCATCCCGTCACCCCCCTTACTCTAGCTTGAACCGCTCGCCGAGGTACACGGCGCGCGCCCTCTCGGACGCCGCGATCTCCGCGGGCGTCCCCGACTCGAGAAGCTTTCCCTCCACCAGCAGAACGGCCCGATCGCAGATGCCCAGCGTCTCCCGCACCGCGTGATCGGTGATCAGCACCCCGAGGCCTTTGTTGCGCAGCTTGTGGATCAGCCGCTGCAGGTCGTGGACCGCGATGGGATCGACGCCGGCGAACGGCTCGTCGAAGAGCATGAACCGGGGATCCGCGAGCAGCGAGCGGGCGATCTCCGCCCGGCGCCGCTCGCCGCCGGAGAGCGTCTCGCCGCGCGCATTGGCCACGCGCAGCAGGTCGAACTCGGTGAGCAGCTCGTCGACGCGCGCCTCCTGCGCCGGCGGCGGGAGCGCCGAGGACTCGAGCACCAGCAGGAAGTTCTGGCGCACCGTCAGCTTGCGGAAGATCGACGGCTCCTGGGGAAGGTATCCGATGCCCAGCCGCGCGCGCGCGTGCAGGGGAAGGCCGAGGAGATCGCGGTTCCCCAGCTTCACCTCTCCGGCGTCGGGCGCGAGCAGTCCGACCACGCAGTGGAAGCTGGTGGTCTTCCCTGCGCCGTTCGGCCCGAGAAGGCCGACCACTTCGCCCGGAGCGACCGAGAAGGAGACGTCGTCCACGACCCTGCGGCCGCGGAAGCTCTTGCACAGCCCCGTCGCCTGGAGCGCGCCGCTCACGGCGTGCCTCCCTCGCCCTTGTGGGCTTCGGGGCGCAACCGGCCCTTGGCGCGCTCGACGCGGACTTCCTTCGAATCGAGCGCGAGATCGATCCGCTCGCCGGTGAGCACGTCGCCCTGATCGTAGAGCTTCGGGTCGCCCTGCAGGACCAGGATGCGCGATTTGGCGTCGTAGTCCGCCGTCTGGCCCGTGGCGCGGCGATCCCCCTGCCGCACGTCGACGCCGCCGCGAAGCTCCAGCCGCGTGAGCTCGCCGTCGGCGCCGTAGCGCGCGTCCATCCGCGGGCTGCGCACGACCGCATCGCCCCGCCGGATCACCACGTCCTCGGTGAAGCGGGCGAGCTTGAGCGCCTGCATCAGCACCAGGCGATCCGCCTCCACCTTCACCGGGATGGCGGGCTTCGCCGGGCCCTCTTCAGCCACCGAGCGGCGCAACACCACCCTCGGCCGCACCACGTCGACGTCCTCGCTGTCGAGGCGGAGCAGGATGCGATCCCCCGAGAGCGTCTCCGTTCCGTCGCGGACGACGGGCGGCGCCAGGGCGGTGCCGGTCAGCACCAGCGTCTGTGCCGGGACGTCGACGACGCCGCGCTCGCCGTCCGCGGTGCGCGACCCGCGCTGCACGTGGACGTTGCCGTCGACGGTGAATCGCTCGACGCTTTGGCCGCCCAGATCCGCCTCGGGCGTGCGCGTCTTTCGCCTGGGCGCCTTCTTCGCGGCGGCCTGCTCCGCGTACTCCGCCTCGGCATGCTGGCCAAAGATGCGGAGATCGCCGCGCACCAATTGCACGTCGCCGTCCAGGAACACCCGGCGGCTCTGCGGCTCGACGCGCATCTCCCTCGCCTTGAAATCGAGCGGTCCGGGAGGCAGCGCCGCCACGGCGAGCAGGAGGGCCGGGGCGATCACTGGTTCACCTGGAGCTGGCCGGCGACGCCGCCGGTGAACTGGACGGCGCTCCCGTCCGTGCGCGCGAGCAGGCCGTTGCTCTCCACGGCGTAGCCGGGGCCGCGGGCGAACACGCGCGTATCCGTACGCAGGATCTCGCCGTTGAGGTGCACCTGCTCGGTGCGGGCCGTGTCGCCGCGCGTCGCATCGAGGCGGACGCCGGACGAGGCGGTCCCGCGGCGGACGGGGACTTCGCCCTCCAGGCGTGAGGCCATGAAGCGCAGGGGTCCCAGCGGAGCGAGCTTCGTGTTCGGCTGCGGGTAGATCGTCGCCGCGCCCGCGAAGGCCAGCAGGCG
>JBGQLA010000261.1:0-7558 GCA_041499865.1 Deltaproteobacteria bacterium | reverse complement strand
TGCTCCGGGCGATGGACGGCGCGGTGCTCACCGGCGACGGGGCGGACGAGCTCTTCGCCGGACACGTGCGCTACCTGCGCGCCGCGCGGATTCCCGAGCTGCGCTCAGCGGCGAGCGCCGCGAACCTGCTCCGGAAGGTGGTCCCGGTGCGGCACCGCGGGACCCTGCACCGCGCCGCCGTCACCCTGAGGACCGCGGGGCCGGAGCGGGCGCGGGCGATGGTCGAGATCTTCAACCTCGAGGAGCGGGAGACGCTCCTCGGCGTCGCGGCGCGCACGGCGCACGGCCCGACGGCCGGGAAGCTCGAGGGCCTGGAAGCGGCGCTGGCGTTCGACCTGGAGGTCTCGCTGCCCGACGACGTCCTCTTCCGCCTGGACGTGGCCGCCGCGGGGCGCGACGTGCGCACGCCGTTCGTGGACGTCGAGCTGGCGCAAACGGTGGTGCCGCCTCCCTGGAAGGACAAGCTGGGCCGCCTCCACGTCCGCAGGCTGCTGCGCGAGGCGGTCGCGGATCTGCTGCCGCGCGACGTGCTCACCCGGCCGCCCCGGCCGCCGCAGGTCCCCATCGCCGCCTGGCTGCGCGGTCCGCTGCGGCAGATGCTGCACGATCTGGTGCGCGCGCCGAACGCGAGGATCCGCACGCTGCTCGATCCGCGCGCCATCGATCGCGCTCTTTCGCAATCGCTCGCGCCCCGCGGGAACCCGCGGCAGGCCTGGACGCTGCTCTGCCTGGAGCTGTGGGCGCGCGATCAGCGCGGCTGATCCCCGCTCAGCTCTTCTTTCCCAGCTGGACGACGGGCGGCACGCCCAATTCCTGCAGCGCGAGGCGGAGCAGCTCCTTCGCGTCCTCGGGCGGCAGCTCACCGCTGCGCTCGGCCTGGCGGAGCGCGGTGACCGCCTCCTCCGGGCGGCCGGTGAGGATCCGCAGCCGCGTCCAGAGCGCATGGAAACGCACCCAGTCGTCGCGGTTTCCTTCCTCTTCGTCGAACAGGCGCTGGTCCGACGCCCAGGCGAGGAGGTCTTCGTCGAGAGGGACCGCCCCCTTGCGCAGCTCGGCGAGCTCCACCGCGATCTCGAGCAAGGTCAGCACCACCTCCTCGGCGCCGGCCGGGAGCGTCTTCGCTTCCCGGAACCCTTCGACGTCGCGCACGAGGCCGTCGATCGCACGGACGAACGCCGTCTCCGCGCCCTGCGCGTCCCCCGCCTCGCGGCGGGTCCGCGCCAGCCCGATCTCCGCGGCGCTCAGGCCGGGGGCGAGCTGGAGCACCCTGCGGAACTCGTGCTCCGCGCCGTCGAAGTCGCCGTACTCGTCCAGGTAGATCTCGCCGAGCGCTCCGCGGGCGAGCACCTCCGCCTCTCCGCCCTGTTGCGCAGCGCGGCGAAGCACCCGGACCGCCTCCTTCGGGTCCGTCTGCCGCAGCTCGAACGCGGCTTGCCGGATGTCGTCGAGAACGCCCATGCGGCAAAGGTGGATAGCACGTTCAGGTTGCGGAGGCGGGCCCGGTCGATTTACAACGCGACGTGCGCCTTGCAGCCCTGATCCCCGCGCGCTACTCCGCCCAGAGATTGCCGGGAAAGCCTCTCGCCGACATCGGCGGAGCGCCGATGGTCGTCCGCGTGGCGGAGCGCGCCCGCCGCGCGGCCGGAGTCGACGAAGTGGCGGTGGCCACCGACGACGCGCGGATCGCCGACGCGGTGAGAGCGGCGGGGTTCCGCGCCCTGATGACCGACCCCCGGTGCCGCAACGGGACCGATCGGATCGCGCAGGCGGCGCGCGACCTGCCCGCCGACGGGTATCTCAACGTCCAGGGCGACGAGCCCTTGATCGAGCCCTCGGCCATCGCCCGGCTTGCCGAGATGGTCCGCGCGGGGGCAGCCATGGCGACGCTCGCCCGCCGCCTTCAGGCAGGCGAGGAGGCGAGGCCGCAGGTGGTGAAGGTGGTCTGTGACGCCCGCGGACGCGCGCTGTATTTCTCGCGGTCGCTGATCCCGTACCCGCGCAGCCCGGCGGAGTGTCCCGCCCTGGCGCACATCGGGCTCTACGGCTTCGCGGCCGCGACGCTGCAGCAGTTCGCCAGCCTTCCCGAGACGGCGCTGGAGCGCGCCGAGGGCCTCGAGCAGCTGCGCGCTCTCTTTCACGGCATCCCGGTCGACGTCGGGGTGGGCGACTATCGTTCGGTGGCTGTAGACACCGAAGAGGACTTGGAACGGGTGCGCCGGTTGTTCGTCGATCAGTCGAGGAGGAAGGGATGAGCGCATTTCGCACGGAGCGCCGCAGCGACCCTGGCCGCGTCAAGCGGACCAAGTACATCTTCGTCACCGGCGGCGTGGTCTCGTCGCTCGGCAAGGGGCTCTCCTCCGCGTCGCTCGGCGCGCTGCTCGAGAACCGCGGGCTGAAGATCACCCACCTCAAGCTGGACCCGTACATCAACGTCGATCCCGGCACGATGAGCCCGTTCCAGCACGGCGAGGTGTACGTCACCGACGACGGCGCGGAGACGGACCTGGACCTCGGCCACTACGAGCGCTTCAGCACCGCGAAGATGTCGCGGAGCAACAACGCCACCACCGGGCGCATCTACCTGAACGTGATCAACAAGGAGCGTCAGGGCGAGTACCTGGGCAAGACCGTGCAGGTGATTCCCCACATCACCGACGAGATCAAGCGCTTCATCTTCAGCACCGCCGAGGAGAACGACATCGTCATCGTCGAGGTGGGCGGGACGGTGGGCGACATCGAGTCGCTGCCGTTCCTCGAGGCCATCCGGCAGATGAAGTACGACGTGGGCAGCGAGAACGCGATCTACATCCACCTCACGCTGGTGCCGTACATCTCCACCGCGCACGAGGTGAAGACCAAGCCCACCCAGCACTCGGTGATGAAGCTGCGCGAGATCGGCATCCAGCCCGACATCCTCCTCTGCCGCACCGACCGGCCGCTCTCCAAGGAGATCAAGGACAAGATCGCGCTCTTCTGCTCGGTGGAGCCGGGCTCGGTCTTCACCGCCGCGGACGTGCAGACCATCTACGAGCTGCCGCTGGCGCTGCACGAGGAAGGGCTCGACGACCGGGTGGCGGAGCTCCTGAACATCTGGAGCCGGGCGCCGCGCCTCGACAAGTGGGAGCGGATCGTCAAGGCCATCAAGGAGCCGTCGCGCGAGGTGCGGATCGCGGTGGTGGGCAAGTACGTGGACCTGACCGAGTCGTACAAGTCGCTGAACGAGGCGCTCTGTCACGGCGGCATCGCCAACGACTGCCGGGTCTCGCTGGACTTCATCGACTCCGCGCAGATCGAGCAGCTCGGCGCGGAGACTTTGCTGCAGCACGCCGACGCCGTCCTGGTGCCCGGCGGCTTCGGGGTGCGCGGGACCGAAGGGAAGATCGCCGCGGTCCGGTACGCGCGCGAGCGCAAGGTCCCCTTCTTCGGCATCTGCCTCGGGCTGCAGATGGCGGCCATCGAGTTCGCCCGCAACGTCTGCGGCCTTACGGAGGCGAACTCCGCCGAGTTCGACGAGGCGACGGCGCACCCGGTGGTCTCGCTGATGGCCGAGCAGAAGCAGGTCACCGCCAAGGGCGGGACCATGCGGCTCGGCGCCTATCCCTGCACGCTGCGCCCGGGGACCCTCGCTTCCAGGGTGTACGGCCGGCAGGAGATCAGCGAGCGGCACCGGCACCGCTACGAGATCAACAACGCCTACCGCGCCCAGCTGGAGGAGCGAGGCCTGGTGGCGAGCGGGGTGAACGAGCAGCTGGGCCTGGTGGAGGTGATCGAGCTGCAGGGGCATCCGTACTTCATCGGCTGCCAGTTCCACCCCGAGTTCCAGAGCAAGCCCTTCCAGCCGCATCCGCTCTTCGCCGGCTTCGTCAAGGCGGCCCTGGAGCAGCGCGCGCGCAAGGGCATCCCGGTGCCGCCGGCGGCGCAGGCCGTCTCCGCGCCGGAGATCGTGCTCCCGTCCGGGACGCCGGTGGCCAAGGCGTGAAATTCGGGGGCGGAGAGTTCCTGCTCATCGCAGGCCCCTGCGTGATCGAGAACGAGGAGTTCACTCTCCGGCACGCGCGCAGGGTCGCGGAGCTCTCGCAGAAGCACGGCGTCCAGGCCGTCTTCAAGTGCAGCTTCGACAAGGCCAACCGCACCAGCCTCGCTTCCTTCCGTGGCCCCGGCCTGGCGGAGGGGCTGCGGGTGCTGGCGCGGGTGAAGAAGGAAACCGGGTTGCCGGTGCTCACCGACGTGCACCAGCCTTCCCAGTGCGCGCCGGCCGCCGAAGTGGTGGACGTGCTGCAGATCCCCGCCTTTCTCTCGCGCCAGACCGATCTGATCGTGGCGGCGGCGCAGGCGGGGCGGGCGGTCAACGTGAAGAAGGGTCAGTTCCTCGCGCCGGAGGACATGAAGAACGTGGCCGACAAGCTGCGCGCGGCCGGCTGCCAGCGGATCCTCCTCACCGAGCGAGGCACCTCGTTCGGGTACCACGACCTGGTGGTCGATCTGCGCGGGCTCCTGGCGATGCGGAAGATCGCGCCGGTCTGCTTCGACGCGACCCATTCCGTCCAGCGGCCCGGGTCGCAGGGCAATGCCACCGGCGGCGACCGCACGCTGGCGCCGGCGCTGGCCCGCGCCGCGGCGGCGGTGGGGATCGACGCGCTGTTCTGCGAGGTCCACGAGGATCCCGATCGCGCTTTGAGCGACGGCCCCAACTCGCTCACCTTCCCGATGTGGGACGCGCTGATCGGCGACGTCCTCCGCATCCGCCGTGCGCTCGGCGCCGGATGAGCCGCAAACCCTCCCGCCCGCTGCTCCGGCGCATCCGGCTGGTGGTCCTCGACGTGGACGGCACCCTCACCGACGGCCGGCTCTACTACGGGAAGGACGGCGAGGCGTTCAAGGCGTTCGACGTCCGCGACGGACATGGCCTGCGGCTGCTGAACCTCTACGGGGGCGTGAAGCTCGCGGTCCTCACCGGGCGCCGGGCGGATCTGGTGCAGCAGCGGTGCCGCGAGCTGTCGATCGACCACGTCGTCGGGTCCAGCCGGGCCAAGGGCGCGGCCATCGAGCAGATCGCGATCGATCTCGACGTCCCCCTCGACCAGGCTGCCTTCATGGGCGACGACGTGAACGATCTGCCGGCGCTGCGCAAGGTCGCGCTCTCCTGCGCTCCCCAGGACGCCGCTCCCGAGGTGTTGCGGGAAGTCCGGTGGGTCTCGCGGCGCCGCGCCGGCCGGGGCGCGGTGCGCGAGCTCTGCGAGCTGCTGCTCGCGGCGAAGGTGGGCTGGCCGCCGGCGGAAGACGAGCCGAAGCCGGCTCCCCAGGGCTGATGGCCGGCGCCGGGAAGCGGTTGCGGCGGGAGCTGCGGGTGCGGGCGTTGCTGCTCGGGCTGCCGCTCCTGCGCGTGCTGCCGCTCTCCGCCGGGGCCGCCCTCGGGTGGCTGGCCTGGCACCTGGTCCCGCGCCAGCGACGGCTCGCGCGCGAGCACCTGGAGGTCGCCTTCCCCGAGAAGAGCGAGCGCGAGCGCGCGCGCATCGGCCGCCGCAGCTTCGAAAACCTGGGGCGCGCGGTGCTGGAAACGGCGCGCGCGGAGCGGCTCGACATCCGGCGGACGGTGGAGCTGGGCGCCGCCGAGGAGGCGCTCTTGCGCGCCGCCCACGCCGAGGGAAAAGGCGTGGTGGTCGCGACGGCGCACATCGGCGCCTGGGAGCTCTTCGCCCGCCGCGTCGCCGCCTTGGGAATCCCCTGCGGCACGGTGGCGAAGGAAGCCCACGATCCGCGGCTCACGGCGCTGCTCGAGCGGAGCCGGGAAGGCGGCGGGGTGAAAGTCTTCTGGCGCGGCGCCCCGATGTCGGCCCGCGAGATCCTCCGCTTCCTCAAGAGCGAGGGAGGGATCTTCGGCATCCTGATCGACCAGGACACGCGCGTCGCCGGGCACTTCGTTCCCTTCTTCGGCCGCCCCGCATTCACACCGCGTGCCGCCGGCGACCTCGCCGTGCACCTCGGGGCGCCGTTTCTCTTCGCCTGCGCGCATCGGGTGGCGCGCGGCGTGCATCGCATGGTGGTCCGCCGCCTCGACGTTCCGCGCACGGGCGATCGGGATCGCGACTCCCTCGCGCTCACCGCCGCGGCGACTCTGGCCATCGAGGAGGAGATCCGGAAAAGGCCCGAAGAGTGGGTCTGGATGCACCCCCGCTGGCGCACACAGCCAACTGATTTCTCAAGGGAAATCTAGTTGGATGCCGAACAGAAAAAACGCTCGAACGCCTCGACACCGAACGGGCGCGGTGATAGCCTTCCCTTGCAAATGGGAAGCCAGAATGCCAGCGCGGTTTGCGGAGTGTTCGCGCTAGCGTGCGCGGCGGGTTGCGGGAAAACCGAAAACCCAACCATATCCTCCATTTCCGTACCTGAGGACGCTCCTGACCTGTCCCTGCGAGGGGTGGCGTTCGCCCGCCTGTCCGAGGGCCGGGTGGTAGCGCGCGGCATCGCGGAGCGGCTCGATTACCGCCGCTCCGGCGGGCGCCTGCTGGCCTTCGAGGGCGCGGCGACGATCTACCCGCAGCCGAACACGAAGCTCGCCCCGTTGGGACCCCTGCACTTGATGGCCTCACGCCTGGAGGGCGAAGTCCCCGTCCGCCGCGGGACCGCCTCGTCCGGCGTCCGGATGGATGCGACGCGCGGCGATACGGCCCGCACCGAGCAGGTGCACCTCGACGGCGAGATCCTCCGCACGGACACGCGCGTGTTCGCCCGCGGCCCCGGCTACGCCGTGGAGAGCAACGGCCTGCTCGCGCGCACGGACGGGAGCGCCGTCCAGTTCACCGGCGGCGTCGCCGGCCAGCTCCAGGTGGGCCAGTGATCGCGCCGGCCCTCGTGCTCGCCGTGGCGGCGCTGCCTCCCGGACCGCTCGATTTCAAGGCGAGGGAGATGCGCATCGAGCCGCACAGCCGCCGGGTGTTCCTGGACGGCGACGTGCAGCTGGTGCGCGGCGATCTCCGCGTCTCGGGCCAGCATGCCGAGGCGGAGTACGCGGAGCAGGCCGCCGCGAAGAAGGCGCCCAGGCGAAAGACGCGCACGCCCGAGGCGGATCTGGGCGGCCAAAACGTCGAGCGATTCACCGTCGACGGCAACGTCCACGTGCAGCGCGGGTCGCGCACCGCGGACGGCGAGCGCGGCGTCGTCGACGTCCCGGCACAGACGCTGGTGCTGACCGGCACCGCTCTGGCGCCTCCCGTCGTCCGCGACGGAACGGAGACGCTCTCGGGGGATCGCATCCTGCTTCGCCTCGACAGCGAGGACCTCGACGTGGTGCGGCCGAAGGTGGTGTTGCGCCGCTCGCTGGCGGAGGAGGGCCCGGCGAAGCCCGCCATCCCGGTGAAGGTGGAGGCGGATCGGCTGGTGCTGATGCAGGCGCGCAAGCTCGCCCGCTTCACCGAGGACGTGGTGATCCGGCGGGGCGATGCGATCGTGCGCAGCCCGCAGATGGACGCGCGCTACGGCGCCGACGGCGAGCTCACGCGGCTGGAGCTTCGCGGCGGCGTCGACGTGCGGCAGGGGGAACGTCGCGCCACGGGCC
>JBGQLA010000260.1:0-7563 GCA_041499865.1 Deltaproteobacteria bacterium | reverse complement strand
GCACGTTGAAGAAGGCGCCGCCCGGGCAGATGTTCTCGGTGGTCGCCACGATCTCCTGATCGCCCAGTCGGAGCCGCGCGGGGAGCCGCACGTCGCGGCGGGCATATTTCCTGCGCGTATCGAACGGATCGGAGCCCCAGGGATCCACGAGACCATCTCAGCACGGCGCCATTTGCCGTCCACTTTCTGCAAGGGTTCTGCTACGACGCGCTGGACACCTTGACGGAATGCGACATCCGACCTACCCCTCGGTACATGGCGCAACAGAACGCGGTGCCCGAAGGGCCGCGCAGGACGGTCGAGCGGGGCCGCTACTACGAGGACTTCAAGGTCTCCGACGTCTACCGCCACCACTGGGGGCGGACGATCACGGACGGGGAGGCGCAGCTCTTCGCCACGGCGACCATGAACGCGGTGCCGCTCTACTTCAACCGGCTGCACGCGAAGGCGCTCGGGCACGAGACGCCTCCGGTGCATCCCCTCCTGGTGATGAACGTGGTCTTCGGGATGACGGTCGAGGACCTCTCCGAGCAGGCCATCGCCCACCTCGGCTACTGGAACATGAAGTTTCCCCGCTGGGTCTACCCGGGGGACACGCTGATCGCCTCCAGCGAGGTGCTGGACAAGCGCGAGAGCGGGAGCAAGCCGGACCGCGGGATCGTCCACGTCCGCACCACCGGCGTGAACCAGCGCGGCGAGCAGGTCTGCGTCTACGAGCGCAAGATCCTGGTGAAGAAGCGCGCAGCCTACGGAGGCCGTTAGAGATGCCGATTCCCAACCCCAACGGGGGCGCCCTCAGCGAAGAGCACGTGCAGATTCGCGAGAGCGTGCGCGACTTCGCGGACCGCGAGGTGATCCCGGTCGCCAACGAGCTGGACAACAAGGGCGCCGAGATTCCCTCTCACATCGTGAAGAAGATGGCCGAGCTGGGCTACTTCGGGCTGATCTTCTCGCCGGACTACGGCGGCAGCGGCCTCGACACGCTCTCCATGGCCATCGTCGCCGAGGAGCTGTCCAAGGCCTGGCTCTCGGTCGGCTCGGTGATGACGCGGATGATCATCACCGCCTCCCTGGTGCAGGCCAACGGCACCGAGGAGCAGAAGCAGAAGTTCCTCCCCGGGCTCTGCACGGGAGAGCTGCTCGCCGCCGCCGCGTTCACCGAGCCCGACGCCGGCAGCGACTCCGCGGGGATCAAGTGCCGGGCGGTGAAGAAGGGCGACAAGTACCTGATCAGCGGCGAGAAGACCTGGTGCACCTGGGCGAACAAGGCGCACCTCCTCTGCACCACCGTGGTCACCAATCCGGAGGCGGCGCGCAAGCACGACCGCCTCTCCATCCTCCTCATCCCCAAGACCCCCGGCGACGAGTTCCACCCGCCGCAGCTCGCGGGGAGCCCCATCCCCACCATCGGGTACAAGGGGATGAACTCCTACTCGCTGCAGTTCGACGGCTACGAGTGCCCGGCGGAGAACCTCCTCTCCGGTGTCGAGGGGAAGGGCTTCCGCCAGCTGATGAGCACCTACGAGATCGCCCGCATCCAGACCGCCGCGCGCGCCGTGGGCGTGGCGCAGGCCGCGTTCGAGGCGGCGCTGCGGTACTCGCAGGAGCGCACGCAGTTCGGAAAGCCGATCAGCGAGTTCCAGGTGATCGGCCACAAGCTCGCGCACATGGCGACGCAGATCGAGGCCGGACGGCAGCTCACCTACCACGCGGCCCGGATGAAGGACACGGGCAAGCGCTGCGACCTGGAAGCGGGCATGGCGAAGGCGTTCTGCGCGGAGATGGCCGAGCACGTGACCAGCGAGGCGATGCAGGTCTTCGGCGGTTATGGTTACTCGCGCGAGTTCCCCGCCCAGCGCTTCTGGCGGGACGCGCGGGTCTTCCGCATCTTCGAGGGCACCTCCGAGATCCAGTACGAAGTGATCGCCAAGCGGCTGCTGGAGGGATGAGCGTGAATCACCGGTTCACCCGCGACGACAACCTCTACGAGCACTTCACCGTCGGGGAGACGATCGTGCACCCGCGCGGCCGCACGGTGTCCGACGAGCACATGATGTGGACGAACTTCGTGCTCAACACCGCGCAGCTCCACTTCAACCAGAAACTGTGCGACGACCACCCCGAAGTCACCTTCAACGGACGGCGGGTGGTGTACGGCGGGATCGTCTTCGCCTTCGTCGCCGGCCTGGCCTCCGAGGAGACCGAGGAGAACGCGGTGGCGCAGCTCTCCTACGACGAGGGCCGCCACCTCACTCCGGTGTTCGCCGGCGACACGCTGTTCGCGGAGAGCACGGTGCTCTCCAAGACCGAGGACGACCCCCGCCTCTCCGGCGTGAGCAAGCCCGGCCAGGCGGGGGTGGTGAAGTTCCTGCTCCGGGGCAAGAACCAGAAGGGCGAGGTGGTGCTGGAGATCACCCGCGAGCTGGCGATCCTCAAGAAGGACTACCGCCCATGAGCATGGGCAAGACGCGCAGCGGGATCCCGATCCAGCCCCTGTACGGGCCGGACGACGTGAAAGAGGTGCCGCCTCCGCCGGGCGAGTACCCGTACACCCGCGGCATCCACCGCAACATGTACCTGGGCAAGCTCTGGACCATGCGCCAGTACGCGGGCTTCGGCAGCCCGCGGGAGACCAACCAGCGCTTCAAGTTCCTCCTCGAGCAGGGCCAGACCGGGCTCTCGCTGGCGCTCGATCTGCCCACGCAGCTGGGGCTCGACGCCGACGATCCGGAGGCGGAGGGCGAGGTGGGGAAGGTGGGCGTCTCCATCGGCTCGCTCGCCGACATGGAGGAGCTGTTCGCCGGGATTCCGCTGGGGAAGGTCTCCACCAGCATGACGATCAACGCCACCGCGCCGATCCTGCTCGCCATGTACGAGGAGGCGGCGCGCAAGCAAGGCGTTTCCGACGATCGCATCTCCGGGACGGTGCAGAACGACCTGCTCAAGGAGTTCGGCGCGCGGGGCGCGTGGCTGTTCCCCATCGAGCCCTCGATGCGGCTGGCCTGCGATCTGATCGAGGACACGGTGAAGCGGCTGCCGCGCTTCAACCCGATCAGCATCGCCTCGCACTACCGGGACGCCGGCGCGAACCCCGCGGAGGAGATGGCGTACACCCTGTCGGCGGGCAAGGCGTACGTGGAAAACCTGATGTCGCGCGGCCTGGCCGCCGACGCGTTCGCGCCGCGGCTCAGCTTCTTCTTCTACACGTACACCAACTTCTTCGAGGAAGTGGCGAAGTACCGGGCCGGCCGCCGCATCTGGGCCAGGCTGCTCCGCGAGAAGTACGGGGCGAAGGAGCCGGAGAGCTGGCGCCTGCGCGCGGCCTGCGTCTGCGGCGGCCACTCGCTGACCCGGGCGGAGCCGCTGAACAACATCGCCCGCACCACGCTGGAGACGTTCGCGGTCGCCTGCTCGGGGCTGCAGAGCGTGTTCACCGCCGCCTACGACGAGGCGTTCGCCATTCCCACCGAGGTCTCCGCCCGCACCGCCCTGCGGGTGCAACAGGTCGTCGCCTACGAGACCGAGGTGGCGCAGACGGTGGATCCGCTCGGCGGGAGCTACTTCGTCGAGGCGCTCACCGGCCAGATGGAGCAGGCGATCGGCAAGGTGATGGCGGAGATCGACGAGCGCGGCGGCTTCGTCGAGGCGCTGCGCAGCGGGTACGTGCAGCAGCGCATCGCCCAGCGCGCCTACGAGCACCAGCGCGCGGTGGAGAAGGGCGAGGTGCCGGTGGTGGGCGTGAACAAGTTCCGCACCGTCGGGGAGGCGCACGAGGAGCCGGAGATGGAGCTCACCACCGCCTCTCCGCAGGCCGCGCAGGACGCGGTGCAGCGGGTGGCCAAGGTGCGCAGGGAGCGCGACGCGCAGAAGGCCCGCGGCGCGTTGCGGGCGCTGGCCGAGGCGGCGGCGGGCCAAGGAAACCTCCAGCCGCACATCCGCGAGGCGGTGCGCGCGTATTGCACGGTGGGCGAGATCGCCTCCGCCCTGAAAGAAAAGTTCGGCGCCTACCAACCCCCGACGAGGTTCTGAGACGATGGAGCGGAGGATTCGCGTGCTGGTGGCCAAGCCGGGCCTCGACGGGCACGATCGGGGCGCCCGGGTGATCGCCGCGGCGCTGCGCGACGCCGGCATGGAGGTGATCTACACGGGCCTGCGCGCCAGCGTGCCGGCGATCGCCGCGGCGGCGGTGCAGGAGGACGTGGACGTGATCGGCCTCTCCATCCTCTCCGGCGCGCACGAAGGCATCTGCCGCCGGCTCCTCCAGGAGCTGAAGCAGCGCAAGGCGCAGATCCCGGTGGTGGTCGGCGGGATCATCCCGGCGGCGGACCACCAGTCTCTGCGCGAGATCGGCGTCGCGGCGGTCTTCGGGCCGGAGTCGCCGCTCGGCGCGGTGGTGGAGACGGTCCGGGCGCTGGCCGCGGGCGAGCCGCTGCCGGAAGATCCCGCGCTGAAGGCCGCTCCCACCGGGATTCCCGCGACCCGGCTGGACCATGCCGCCATCTGCGTGAAGGACATGGCGGCATCCATCGCCCTGATCGAGGATGTCCTCGGACAGCGGGTTTCGCACCAGGAGCACGTCGCGGCGCAGAAAGTCGACGCGGCGTTCTTCGACTTCCCCAACGGCGCTTCGCTGGAGCTGGTGGCGCCGCGCGCCAATGCGGCGCTGGAGAAGTTCCTCGAGAAGCGCGGCGACGCGCTCCACCACCTGGCCCTGCGGGTGAAGGACATCGACGGGGTGCTCCAGCGCCTGGAGGCGCGCGGAGTACCGCTGATCGACAAGGTGGGCAGGCCCGGAGCGCGCGGGCACAGGGTCGCTTTTCTCCATCCCAAGGCGTTCGGCGGCACGCTGCTCGAGCTGGTCGAAGCCCACGAGGAGCCTTCCACATGACCGACATCTTTCCGCTCGGAGAGGTCCCGAAGAACATCGGCGAGTTGCCGAAGAGGATGCTCGCCTGGTGCATCCGCCCCGACCGCGAGGGCGACCCGGACACCGCCATGCGCCTCGAGGAGGTGGACATCCCCGCGGTGGGCCCCAACGAGGCGCTGGTGCTGGTGATGGGCGCCGGGGTGAACTTCAACGGCGTCTGGGCCGCGCGCGGCAAGCCGGTGAGCGTCTTCAAGATGCACAACGAGCCGATGCACATCGCCGGCTCCGACGCTTCCGGCATCGTCTGGAAGGTCGGCGATCAGGTGAAGCGCTGGAAGGCGGGCGACGAGGTGGTGGTCCACTGCAACCAGTCCTGCGGGCAGTGCCCGGAGTGCAACGGCCTCGACCCGATGGCCTGCAGCGAGCAGAAGATCTGGGGATACGAGACCAGCTGGGGAAGCTTCGCGCAGTTCTCCAAGGTCCAGGCGCAGCAGCTTCTGCGCAAGCCGAAGCACCTCGATTGGCTCAATGCCGCCGCCTATGGATTGACCTATTTCACCGCCTACCGGATGCTCGTGCACCAGGCGGAAGTGACCGCCGGCGACAACGTCCTGGTGTGGGGCGCGGCGGGAGGCCTCGGCGTCTTCGCCGTGCAGATCTGCCGGATGCTGGGAGCGAATCCGATCGCCATCGTGGGCGGCAAGGACAAGGGCGAGCTGGTGAAGTCGCTCGGCGCCAACGCCTGGATCGACCGCAACGAATACCCGGACCTCATGTACAAGCCGCCGGAGACGCCGGAGCGCTGCAAGGCGCGGATGGACGCGACCAAGAAGTTCGGGAAGAAGGTGCGCGAGTTCACCAGCGGCAAGGACGTCGACGTGGTCTTCGAGCACCCCGGCCAGCAGACCTTCCCGACCAGCGTCTTCCTGGCCAAGCGCTTCGGCAAGATCGTCATCTGCGGCGCCACCACCGGGTTCAACCTCGAGTTCGACGTCCGCCACCTCTGGATGCGCCAGAAGCAGATCCTTGGGTCGCACTTCGCGAACGCCTACCAGGCCGAGCGCGCGAACCAGCTGGTGCACGAGGGGAAGATCCGCCCGGTGCTCGACCAGGTGTTCCCCTTCGACCAGACCGCGCACGCCCACGCGCTGATGGCGGCCAACAAGCACAAGGGGAAGATGGGGATCGCGATCCAGGCCGCGGTCGCGCAGGCCAGCCTGCCCAAGGCGGACGCCGCGTAGGCCCGTTTCCTAGAACTCATAGGCCAGATTGATGCGAATCAGGTCGTTGCTGCCGCGCGAGGCTCCCTTCGCCGCTTGCGCGCGGGCCACCCACCCTGGCGCGAACGACCAGGAAACCGCCGGCGCCAGGTAATGGTGCCGGCAGGGCGGCTCCACGAATGCATGGGGGTCCCCGATGCCGCCGAACAGCTCGATCCCCGCCGCCAGCGCGGACGCGCTCCAGGTCAGCCCGGCGGCGTATCCGAGATCCGTCTCCACGCCGGAGCGCAGATTGGTGGAGAGCGTCGCGTTCGCGGAAAGGAGCAGTCCGCCCAGCCGCTGCGCGAACGCGAGCCGCGACTCGAGGATGCGATCGCGGCCGTCTTCGGCGCGCACCACCGGCCCGAAGCAGGGGGCGGGATCGTCGAAGGCGAAGTCGAGGGCTGTTTCCAGCGGCGCCTCGACGCCGGCCTGGTGTTCCCAGCGCAACGAGGCCGTGCCCGGCGCGATCAGCAGGGCGGCGGCGAGCAAAGGCACCACGGCGGCTCCTCCAACGAGATTGAGAATCAGTCTCAATCTCGGGTCGCAAGCCCCGTGCCGAGTTTCGGTGACACAATACGAAACTCCCCGCGCGAAGACGCCCGGCCCGGGCCCGGTGGTTGCGTTGTTTCTTATTGTGCCCCCGAAACTCCCCAAGCGGGCCGAATCGCCTGCGCGCGGGCCGCTGGTGAGCGAAACTCCTGCGCGCCGGGAGGCCGCATGACCGCAAGCGAGAGCAAAGCGAAGGTGCTCCAGTTCACCGCCAGGCCGCTCACCGCCGTCGTCGCGCTGGAGGACGCGGACGGGAAGGGCGCGCGCTTGCTGGAGCCCGGCAGTGGAAAAGAGCTGCACGTGCTCTGGGGCGAGCTGGCCCATGTGGAAGAGAAATCCAGCCCCTTGCGGCCCGCACCCTGGTTGGTGCTCGTCTTCGAGGACGGGCGGCAGGTGGCGCTCGCCGACGTGGGGTTCGCGTTCGCGCCCGGCACCGTGCACACGGGACCTTTGCCGGATCTGCCGCCGACGTTCTGTTTCGCGGATTTCCGACACCTGGTGCAGGGCGTCGAGGCATTGCTCGAGGAGGAGGGGCGCGAGAAGGAGGCGCTGCGGGCCATCCTCCTCTCCATCGCCCTCCTCGACGGCGCGCGCGCCGCGGGCCTCGAGGTGGCGCGCGAGGAGCGGCGGCTCGACGGCCTGCTGCGCCGATTGGAAGAACGAGGGGTCAAAGTTTGAGGGATTGCAGGAGCCGCTCCCCACGCCTTGACAACTCGTTTGCGCATGGGTCTATTGGCGGTGAATCCTTATCGAATTCCTTATCGATCGGAGTGACGGATGGCACGCGGACGCGGACGGCCCGGAATGGGGGACTGGGTGCAGAGCCTGGGCGAGCAGATCGGGACCCAGCTGGGACAGATCATCGCCCGGAGCGTTCAGCGCACG
>JBGQLA010000259.1:0-7677 GCA_041499865.1 Deltaproteobacteria bacterium | reverse complement strand
GGAGAAGACCGCGCTGTACAAGCGCGAGAAGCTGCCGGAGGTGCCGCTCTCCACCCTGGTGGACCACATCGAGCACATGGTCCGGGTGGCCGGGATCGATCACGTCTGCCTGGGGAGCGACTTCGACGGCGCACCGATGATGCCGGTCGGGCTGGAGGATGCCTCGAAGCTGCCGGCGCTCACCGCGAGGTTGCGCGCGCGCGGATGGGCGCCGCAGGACATCCGCAAGCTGCTCGGGGAGAATCTGTTGAGGGTGCTCGCCGCCAACGAAGGAAAGTGAGCTACCGCGCGGCCAGCGTCTGTCCCAGGGCCGGCGTGTGCCCGTTGGAGTAGAGGAACTGGTAGGCGGCGAAGCTGCGCAGGCAGCGCTTGACGTAGCCGCGCGTCTCGTCGAGCGGGATCTCCTCGACGAACGCGTCCAGCGGCAAGGACCCGCGCGCCCGCAACCAGCCGGACACGGCGCCCGGTCCGGCGTTGTAGGAGGCGAGGGCGAGCGCCGGATGCTGGAAGCGCGCATAGAGCTCGCCGAGGTACGTTCCGCCCAGGCGGATGTTGAGGTCCGGCTCGAGCAGCCGGCTGACGTTGAAGCTGTTCACCTTCAACTTGCGCGCCAGCATCCTCGCCGTCGCCGGCATCAGCTGCGTCAGGCCCAGGGCGCCGGTGGGCGACAGCGCGCGCGGATCCAGCGCGCTCTCCTCGCGCAGCAGCGCCTGGAGCAGGTCGGGCGGAATGGCGGCGCCGTCGGAGACGCGGGCGATCTGCTCGCGGAACGCCAGCGGGTAGGCAAGCGAAGCGGCGCGCAGCGACAGCGCCGAGCCCGGGCGGCGCAGCAGGCTTCGCAGCTCGATGCGGACCACCGCGTGCGCGTTGCGCAGGTCGCCGGCCCGCGCGTACAGCTCGGCGATCAGCGTGAGCGGCTCGTAACCGGCTTCGCCGGCCGAGCGCGACACCGACCGGTCCACCGCGCTGATCTCCTTCTGCGCCTCGGTCTTCAGGCCCAGCCGGAGCAGCTCGATGGCGGCGAGCAGGTGCGGATCGCGCGCGAGCGGCCCGGCGTGCAGCGCGGGCGGCGCCGGCGTCTGCATCAGCCGGTCCTGCGCCAGCTCGATGGCGTGGGCGCGGTCCGGATCCAGGTCCGCCAGCCGGCCGTGGGCGAGCAGCCCGTAGTAGGTCAGCGGCCGCCCCTCGACGAGCCAGATCAGGTCTGCCCGCGCCGCCTCTCGCGCGGCGCCCCGGGCGAGATCGCTCTCTCCCGGCTGCGGCTCGAGCAGCGCGCGGGCGCGCCAGTACCGGGCGCGTTCCTCCTCGTACCCGTCGGAATCGGGGCTCGCCGCCAGCTGGTCGAGCCAGATCAGGCCCTGGCGCGGCTTGCCGTCCGTCCACTGCGCCCAGAACAGCCGGAACAGCGCATCGCTGCGCAGGTCGCTCTCGGAATGGTGATCGACCAGGTCGCGCAGGAGCGCGCGCTCCTTCTCCGGATCCGCCGCGCGGCGGGCGGCGACCGCCTCGTTGTAGAGCGCATCGTCGGCGAGGGTCGACTGCGGGTACTTGCGCGCCAGCGCCTCCCAGAGCGGGCCGGCGGTGGGCTTGCCGGAGATGGACTCCAGCTGCGCGAGCACGAACAGAGCCCGCGAGCGCACGTCAGGCTCGGCGCAGCGCAGGACCACCTGGGCCAGCGCGGCGCGCGCGCGCCCGTACTCGCGCTCCTTCCGCAGGGCGCGGCCCTGATCGAGCTTTACCCGGCAGGCGAGCGGGTCGGCGGGCTCGACCGGCGTCTGCTCCACGTCGGTCGGGGTGGGCTGGTGCTGCTCGGGCAATGCGCCGAGAGCGGCCAGCGCCGCCTTGAGATAGCCGGTGGCGCTGCGGTCTCCGGGACACCCGCCGTTGCAGAGCGAGGGGACGCGGATGCGGGAGAGCTGGTCGAGCGCTTCCCGGTTGCGGTGCGCGTCGAGCAGGATCTCCGCCCTCCGCACCAGGAGCGAGGCGGAGATGGATCCTCCGGGCCCGAGCTGGCTCTCGCGCTCGCGCGCCGAGTCGGCCGCCGCCGAGAGCGGATGCTCGACCCATGCCGCCCGCCAGTGCGTGCGGGCCTTGCCGGTAGCCCCCGCCGCGAGCTGCGCGTCTCCGGCGATCAGGTGCGCGGCCGCGACGTCGGCGCGGACCTGGGCGTCGAAGATCGGCTGGAGGATCTCCTCGATGCGCGCGGCGGTGCGCGGGCCTGCCACCAGCCGCTGCAGGGTCTGGCGCGCGCGCTCGAGCAGCACCTCGTCCGCGTTCACGTACCGCAGCGACACCTGGGCGAACAGCCGCTCCGCCGCCGCTCCGTTTCCCTCGTCGATGGCAGAGAGCCCTGCGAGGTGCAGGGCGCGATCGGCGAGCGGGCCGCCTTCGAGCGCGAGCTGCTCGAACAGCAGCCGCGCGCGGTGGGGCTGATCGCCGGCCTTGAGGGCCAACGCGCGCAGCCACTTCACTGGAGAATTCTCGGGATTGCGGGGCAGGCGCCGGAGCGCGCTGGCCGCGCGGCCCGCCTGCAGGTCGCCGAGCGCCGACTGGAGTTCCGGCGTCGTGAAGTACGGGGCGAGCTGGGGCTCGCCGATCGCCGGCCCCCGCTCGACGGAGGCGACGTCCTCGCTCACGAGCAGATCTGTGGGCGCAGGCTCCCAGGCGACCGAGAACGCCGAAATGGCTGCCAAAGTTGTGAAGCGGAGGATCATCTGGGGTCTCGGCTGCTTGCTGCAATGTGGCATTGAGAGGCGCTCTCGTCCAGTCGCCAAACCGCCGTGGGGACGGCCGTCATTCCGGGCACTTCCCCGGCCGGTCACCGTGTTACGCTGCGGGACGGTGGATGCCAGGACCCAGAGCGCCCTGCTCGCGGCCATCGTTTGCACCGCGCTGGCGCTCGCCATGCTGCTCCGGCAGGGCCGGACACGGCTGTGGACTGCGTTTGCGCTGTTGAACCTGGCCCTGCTCGCCTATCAGGTCGGCGACTTCCTCTTCGGCATCTTCGGGGTCACCCGCCCTTGGCCGCTGCGCCTGACGCTCGGAGCCGCGGGCTTCATCCCCGTTGCGGTCCTCGGTTTCATCGTTGAATTTCAAGGGGAATCCGCCGGGCGCGTGCTCGGCCTGCGCCGCTTCTCCACGGCCACCGCGCTGGCCACCGTGGCCGTGGCGCTCTCGCCGCTGGCGATGGTGCCCGCCGCCCGGGTCGCGGCTGCCAGCGCCGTCTTCATCCAGCTCACCGCCGCCGTCAGCCTCCTCTACGCGCGGATGCGGCGGGCGGCGTCGCGCACCGAGCGCGCGCGCCTGTTCTACCTCTGGGTCGGCGCCGCGCTCTGCGTCGGACTGACCTTCGGCGAGCTGCTGATCCGCCTCGCGGGATGGCCGGCGCCGCCCTTCGCCAACGTGGCGATGACCATCTACCTGTACTTCCTCTCCCAGACCATCCAGCGGCACCGGCTCCTGGACCTGAACGAGCTGCTGGGAAAGATCGTCGTGCTCGCGAGCGTCGGAGTGGTGCTGACGCTGATCTACGGCGTGCTGGTGCGCTGGACGGGCTCCACCGGCCTGTTCCTCTTCAACACCATGGTCGCCTCGTTCGTGATCCTCATCCTCTTCGAGCCGCTGAAGACCAAGGTGGAGGAAAAAGTGCTCTCCATCTTCTTCGCGGAGCGCTTCCAGTTCGTGCAGTCGCTCTCGGCGCTGCGGCAGCGGATGGCGGGGATCATCGACGTCCGCGAGCTGGCGCAGGTGGTGCTGGACGGCTTCTACGAGACGCGCCGGGTGACGCACGCCTCGATCTACCTGCTGGCGGACGACGGCCTCGGGTTCCGCCGCCTCGATTTCCGCGGCCCCGCGCCCACTCCGTACATCGACGCCGCGACCGTGCGCACCTTGGTGCAGAGCGCGCAGGCCGGGCAGAAAGCGCAGCTGGTCGAGCTGGTGGAGCGCCGCCTCGCCGAGGTGCGCCAGCTGCTGCCGGAGTCCGAGACGGAGTCGAGCGCGCTCTCCGACGAGCGCGCGCGCCTGTCGGAGATCGGGGCGGCGATGGCGGCGATGCGCGCCGGCGTGACCATTCCCCTGGTGGCCTCGCAGCGGGTGGTGGGCTTCCTCTGCGTGCTCGACGACCGCGTGCCGGAGGCGTTCGCTTCCGACGAGCTGGCGGCGATGCTCGACGTGGGCGAGCAGGCGGCGATCACCATCGAGAACAGCCGGCTCTACGAGAAGATGAAGGAGCGCGACCGCCTGGCGGCCCTGGGCGAGATGGCCGCCGGCCTGGCGCACGAGATCCGCAACCCGCTGGGGGCGATCAAGGGCGCCGCGCAGTATCTCGATCCCGCGCAACTCCAGGGCGGCGACGGCGAGATTCTCCAGATCATCGTCGAGGAAGTGAACCGTCTCGACGGCGTGGTGGCGCAGTTCCTCGACTACTCGCGGCCCTTCCCCAGCTCCGCCTCAGAGAAGTTCCAGAACACCGATCTGAACGACGTGATCTGGAAGACGATGAAGCTGATCGAGAGCAACTTCCCCGGCAACGTGGTGCTGGAGATGGATCTCACCCCGGGGCTGCCGCCGATCCACGCCGACGCCGAGCAGCTCAAGCAGGTGTTCATCAACCTGGCGCTCAACGCCGTGCAGGCGATGCCCGACGGGGGGCGGCTCACCGTGCGCACCCGCCGCCCGCACGCGCCGGTCGAGCTGGGGCTCTCGGAGAGCACTCCGCGCTACTCGGCGGATCAGATCGAGGTGCGGTTCGCCGACACCGGCGCCGGCATCCCGGAGGACGCGCTCGACCGCATCTTCATCCCCTTCTACACCACGAAGACGAAGGGCACCGGCCTCGGCCTGGCGATCTCGCAGCGCATCATCAAGGGCCACGGCGGGACCATCGAGGTGCAGAGCCGCGTCGGCGAAGGCACCGAGTTCGTCCTCCGCTTCCCCTCCGCCGCCGCCCTCGACACCGCCGGCCGCCTGGGAATGGTGCAGACCCCGCTCTCCGTCCATCCCGTCCCCGCCGCAAAGAAAGTCCCGGCGTAAACCCGGGTTCAGGAGTCCTGGGCGAGGAGGAACCAGCTGCGGGGGCGGGCTTCGATGGAGAGCGGGGAGCCGGAGGCCGGCGCGACGGCGACGGCCACGTCCGCGGCTTCGAGCAGCGCGAGGTCGCCCTGGTACGAGTCGCCGCAGGCGAGAGCGATCCGGCCCCGCTGCCGCGCGGCGGCGACCTTCCCCGCGGCGTAGGGGATCGGCTGGAGGACCTCGGCGGTGAACTTCCCGTCGCGGATGACCACCTCGATCCCGCGGCAGCGGTCGCGGGGGAAGCCGGCGAGCGGCGCCGCGGCGAGCACGATGGGCAGCGCGCTCGCGGACACCACCATCGTCGAGAGGCCGGCGGACTCGCAGAGCTCGCGCAGCGCTCCGCTCGCGCCGATCCTGCGCGGCGGCACCCAGGAATGCGCGAACCGCTCCGCTTCCGCCCGGACGCGGTCCACGGCGAGCCCGGCCTGGAGCTGCGCCGCGTACGCGTATCCACTGGCGCGATCCCGATCGACCGCCCGCTCGTAGGCCGCGTACGGATCGCTTCCGTCCTCGAGCCGGACCCATCCGAGCGAGACCAGGTGGCGGAGGAACGCCTCTCCGGCGTCCTCGCGCCAGAGCGTGCCGTCCGCGTCGAAGACCGCCAGAGCGCCGGGGGCCTCGCGCCCGAGGGCGCGAACGCGCGCGGCGAGCTCCGCCGGAATCACTCCTTGCACCTCTTCATGGCGCGGTCGAACGCGGGCCGGTGCTCGGCCTTCTCGCGCGCGACCTGATCGCGCACCTCGGCGCAGCCGCCGTTCTTGCGGGAGATCAGGTCCGCCGCCTCGGCGCGCAGGCCCGGGCTGCGGGCGGTCTTCAACACCGGACGCAGCTCGCTCAGCGCCCGCGGCGAGGAAAGGACGTGCGACACGCCGTGCATGGCGGCGACGCGGACCACCGCCGGCTGCTTCTCGTCCCGGGCGAGGGTGCCGACCAGCTGCGCCGCGCGATCGGGCGCCGCCGCGACCAGGCCGTCGACCGCCTTCGCGCGGCGGGTCGGGAACTGCGACGCATCGGCGATCACCGCTTCCAGGAGCGGCGCGGCCCGCGGCCCCAGCGCCTTCCACCGCTCCTTCGAGACGGAGCGATCGATCGCGCCCAGGTACGCGTCCACGCGCTCGCGCAGCTCGACGTCGCTCAGCTGCTGCTGCCCGGGCGGCTCCTGCGGCGGTGCGCCGCTGCGGGGTGGCGTGGGGAGGCCGATCAGCGCTGCCAGCACAAGGACCATCATGCGCGCCACCTCAATGCACCAGCGGGTTCAAGCGCATCACCTGAGTCTGTTGCGGCGAGAGAGCGCCCGCCGACGCGCCAGTCTGGAGGAACCAGAACATGAGGTTGTCGCCACCGCCGCAGGTCGGGGGAGACAGGCAGCGGCTCGCGGTGATGAAGGGCGCGTTCGCGCCGTTGGTGCCGCAGTTCGGCCGGTCGGTGGCGCTCGCGCACTGGATGCACGGGCACTTCGCGGTATCCGTGAGCGGGTCGAAATCCGCGCCCTGCTGTTCGCTGGTGTGGAACAGACCGAGGAAGTGGCCGGTCTCGTGCGCCGCGATGTAGGCGACGCGGTCGGCGCCGCACCCCCCGATGTTCATCCCGCCGCCGCAGGCGGCGATCCCCGCGAAGAGATCCGCGGCGGAGACCACCGCGCCGCTCTGCACGGTCCCGTTGTACGAGGCGGGACCGGGAATGGTGCCGTCGACCCCGACGATGGTGCCGCCTCCGCCGCCGCTCGCATCGCGCAGGCTCTGCACCAGGAAGAGGTTCATGGTGTTGCCGGGATGCGCTCCGGAGAGCGTGAACATCTGGCTGAGGTCGTCGCAGGGCCCGGTGGAGGTGGCGGAGATGTTGGTGCCGAAGCGCGCCTTGTCCGTGGCGCTCAGGTCGTGGAACGCGGCGTTCACGGTGATCCCTGCCTGAAGGTAGATGGACTTGAAGGTGCTTACCATTCGTTGGACGCTGGGATCGGTGCCGGCATTCGCCTCGCTGAACGCGTCGGTGGCGATGTAGAAGGCCACGTCCATGGTCGTGCCGGGCGCCTGCCTGGTGAGCACCGAGACGTCGTAGGTGTTCTCCGTGGTCCCGCCGTCGTTGCAGCCCGAGAGGATGGTGCACTCGTAGGCGTAGTCGTTGACCTTGAACTTCCAGGCGCCCGGGGGAACGCCGCCGTCCAGGGCAGCGCTGGTGGCCGGGATGGTGAGCGCGCCCGTGCTCGGGCTGGATCCGCCAAAGAAGGCATAGTGCCCCGAGGGGTCCGTGCCGCCGTCGGGCGAGGTGTCGTTCGGGGAGTTGGCGTCGTTGAAGACCACGGTGCCGTCCGGTTTGGTGATCGTCAGCGGGACCGCCGAGTTGTCCTGCAGCGTGTTCTGGAACGTCACGGTCAGCGTGGCGAGTCGCGCCTGCTCGACGATGGTGAAGCTCCCCGTCCCTACCGGGACGTTGAAGATGATCTCGTCGTTCACCTTGTGCGTTCCGAAGTCCTGCACCTGCCCCGCGGGCAGCGCGCTGGGAACCACCGGCCGGGAGCATGCCGCAGGCGTGCAGGCTGCGAGCGGCACGCAGACGTTGCCCAGGGTCGGGCAGCACCCGTATTCCTGCCGGCATTGCGAGTCC